>NZ_JBDIAQ010000045.1:0-24692 GCF_039812505.1 Intrasporangium sp.
CGCGTCGCCCCGTGGTCTCGCGCCACAGCGAACGAGTCGACGAGCAGCGCCCGGGCGAGCCCGAGTCCGCGCTGGTCCCGACGCACCGCCAGCCGGCTGACATACCCGCAGTCGTCGGCCAGCTGCAGGACCGAGGCGCCCACCACCTCGCCCGAGGTTCCGGTCATCAGCCGGAGGTGCCACGGCTCGAAGCCCGGTCGCCGGACCACCTCGGCCGCGAAGTCCTCGTAGGGCTCGCGCGCGCGGTCCGCCCACTCGAGGAAGGCGTCCTCGACCACCTCGTGGACCGCGCGGAAGTCGCCTTCGTCGCGGGCGCCGCGGATCCCGTACCCGTCGGGTACCGGCTGCGGCACGACGGTCCTGCCGGGGGGCAGCTCGAGCACCCACGACGTCCACAGCACCTGGTAGCCGAGGGCGCGCAGCAGGCGCTCGCCCGGCGACCCCTCGGGCACCGGCATCCCCACCAGCCCGGCGCCGTCCCGCCGGCTGATCCGCTGCGTCCACCGTGCCAGTGCGGTGCCGATGCCCCGCCCGCGGTGGTCGGCCGCGACGCAGGCTTCCGCTCGACGCCCCAGCGAGACCTCCGCGTAGCCGACCAGCCGGGCACCGTCGAAGACACCGATGCTCTGCGTGGCCGGCTCGAAGCTCGGCCGCTGCCAGTCCGCGATGATGTCGGCCTCCTCGATCGCGACCTCGCCGATCGTCTCCAGCTCGTCGGCGGCCATCAGCTCGAAGACGGCCCGGGCGTCGCCCGGTCGCAACGGCCGGACGGTGTAGCCGGGTAGTCCCAGCTCGTCGATGTCGGGCGGGTCGTTCGGGTGCGCGGCCATCGGGTCCCCTCCGTCGTGCGGTTCCGGCCCGTCCAGTGTGTCGACCGGCCGGTCCCGGGCACCACCCGATTTCCCGGACGGACCGTTCGGGGGCGAGCGGGTCGCCACACGGCCCGGCTCGACTCCGAACGGACCGTTGCCTCGGTGAGACCAGCAGGTCACATCATGAGACGTGGTGCGTGGTCGATTGACACCCCCCGACGAGTGGAGCACGGTTGGAGCGTGGCTCGACTCCTCGTACTTCCCTAGCGCGCCGACCGACACCGGTCAGCGCGCCTCCCTTCCGTCCGCAGCTGGGCTGGAGGGTTTTTTTGTGCAGGAGATCAGGTCCACCCAACTCGAACGAGAAAGCGATGACACCGTGAGCGACACCACCAAGCAGGCGCCCTCGCCGGCTGACGTGGCCTCCATGGCCCGTACCCGGCCCAGTACCCAGGCAGAGCCCGACGGGCCCGTCGCGGTCACCGGAGCCCAGTCGCTCGTCCTGTCCCTCGAAGCCGTCGGCGTGGACACCGTCTTCGGTATCCCGGGTGGCGCGATCCTGCCGGCCTACGACCCGATGCTCGACTCGACCAAGCTCCGGCACATCCTCGTGCGCCACGAGCAGGGTGCCGGCCATGCCGCGGAGGGCTACGCGTCGGCCACCGGCAAGGTCGGCGTCTGCATGGTGACCTCCGGGCCCGGCGCGACGAACCTCGTCACGCCCCTGGCCGACGCCCACATGGACTCCGTGCCGATCGTGGCGATCACCGGGCAGGTGCCGAGCGGCTCGATCGGCAGCGACGCCTTCCAGGAGGCCGACATCCGCGGCATCACGATGCCGGTCACGAAGCACAACTACCTGGTCACGGACCCGGCCAGGATCCCCCAGATCATCGCGGAGGCCTTCCACATCGCCCGGACCGGCCGGCCGGGGCCGGTGCTCGTCGACATCAGCAAGGACGCCCTGCAGGCCACCACGACCTTTGCGTGGCCGCCGAAGTTCGACCTGCCGGGGTACCGCCCGGTGACCCACCCGCACGGCAAGCAGATCCGCGAGGCCGCCCGCCTGATGGCCGCGGCCGAGCGTCCGGTCTTCTACGTCGGTGGCGGGGTCGTGCGGGGCGTCGCGAGCGAGCCGCTGCGCCGGCTCGTCGACCTGACCGGGATCCCGGTCGTGACGACGCTGATGGCACGCGGCACCGTCCCCGACAGCCACCCGCTCAACCTGGGCATGCCGGGCATGCACGGCACGGTCGCGGCCGTCACCGCCCTGCAGAAGTCCGACCTGATCATCGCCCTCGGGGCTCGCTTCGACGACCGGGTCACCGGCCAGCTGAGCAGCTTCGCACCGCACGCCAAGGTGATCCACGCCGACATCGACCCGGCCGAGATCGGCAAGAACCGCGTCGCGGACGTGCCGATCGTCGGCGACGTGCGCGAGGTCGTCACCGACCTGATCCACCAGGTCGAGACCGACCGCCGGGCCGGCTCGGACGCCCCCGGGTCATGGGACTGCTCGGCCTGGCGCGAGCGCGTGGCCGGCTGGAAGCAGGCCTTCCCCCTCGGGTGGACCGAGAGCGAGGACGGGGCGCTCTCGCCGCAGTACGTCATCCAGCGGATCGGCGCCCTGACCGGTCCGGAGGGGACGTATGTCGCCGGGGTGGGCCAGCACCAGATGTGGGCTGCCCAGTTCGTGCGGTACGAGCGTCCCAACGCCTGGCTCAACTCCGGCGGGCTCGGGACGATGGGGTATGCCGTCCCCGCCGCGATGGGCGCGAAGGTGGCCGAGCCGGACCGCACGGTCTGGGCCATCGACGGCGACGGCTGCTTCCAGATGACCAACCAGGAGCTGGCGACCTGCACCGTCAACGACATCCCGATCAAGGTCGCCATCATCAACAACCGCTCGCTCGGCATGGTCCGGCAGTGGCAGACGCTGTTCTACGGCCAGCGGTACTCCAACACCGACCTGCAGACGACCAGCGAGCCGGTCCCCGACTTCGTCAAGCTGGCCGAGGCCTACGGCTGCCTCGGGCTGCGCGTCGAGAAGGCCGAGGACGTCGACGCCGCGATCAAGCAGGCGCTCGAGACCAACGACCGGCCGGTCGTCATCGACTTCGTGGTCCACCGGGACGCCATGGTGTGGCCGATGGTGCCGGCGGGCGTCAGCAACGACATGATCCGCAACGCCCGCGACGAGGCGCCGGTGTGGGAACGCGAGGAGTGAGATGAGCAAGCACACGTTGTCCGTCCTGGTCGAGAACAAGCCGGGCGTCCTGGCCCGCGTGGCCTCGCTGTTCTCCCGGCGTGGCTTCAACATCGACTCGCTGGCCGTCGGCCCGACCGAGCTGGAGGGGATCTCCCGCATGACGGTGGTGGTCGAGGTCGAGGCCGGCGCGCTCGAGCAGGTGACCAAGCAGCTGAACAAGCTCGTCGAGGTGCTCAAGGTCGTCGAGCTCGATACCGGCGGCGCCGTGCACAGCGAGATCTGCCTGGTCAAGGTGCGCGCCGACGCGACCACCCGCAGCCAGGTGGTCGACACGGTGAACCTCTTCAAGGCCAAGGTGGTCGACGTCGCCCCCGACGCGCTCACGATCGAGGTGACCGGCTCGTCCGACAAGCTGACCGCGTTCCTGGCCGTGCTCGAGCCGTTCGGCATCAAGGAGCTTGTCCAGTCCGGCGTGGTCGCCATGGGCCGGGGTTCGCGCTCGATCACGGACCGCTCGCTGCGCAGCGCCTGAGCCGACCACGTGCCGGGCGGGTGGGCCCCGGGTCGGGGCTGAGCGGCATACTCACTGACCAGACACACCCCAACCGAAGGAGAGGGCCACGATGGCCGAGATGTTCTACGACGACGACGCCGACCTGTCGGTCATCCAGGGCCGGAAGGTGGCCGTCATCGGCTACGGCAGCCAGGGCCACGCCCACGCGCTCAACCTGCGCGACTCCGGTGTCGACGTGCGCGTCGGGCTCGCCGAGGGCAGCCGGAGCAAGGCGAAGGCCGAGGCCGAGGGGCTGACCGTGCTGAGCGTGGCCGACGCCGTCAAGCAGGCCGACCTGGTCGTCATCCTCACCCCGGACCAGGTGCAGCGCACGGTCTACGCCAACGACATCAAGCCCAACCTCAAGGATGGTGCGGCGCTGCTGTTCGGGCACGGCTTCAACATCCGCTTCGGCTACATCACCCCGGAGGCCGACGCCGACGTGCTGATGGTCGCGCCCAAGGGCCCCGGCCACATCGTGCGGCGCGAGTTCGTCGACGGGCGCGGCGTGCCCGTGCTGCTGGCCGTCGAGAAGGACGCCTCCGGGTCGGCGTGGGACCTCGCCAAGAGCTACGCGAAGGGGATCGGCGGCCTGCGCGCCGGAGGCATCCGGACGACCTTCACCGAGGAGACCGAGACCGACCTGTTCGGCGAGCAGGCCGTCCTGTGCGGCGGGGCGAGCCAGCTGGTCATGTACGGCTTCGAGACGCTCGTCGAGGCGGGCTACCAGCCCGAGGTCGCCTACTTCGAGTGCCTGCACGAGCTCAAGCTGATCGTCGACCTGATGATCGAGGGCGGCATCGCCAAGCAGCGCTGGTCGGTCTCCGACACGGCCGAGTACGGCGACTACGTCTCCGGACCGCGCGTCATCGACCCGCACGTCAAGGAGAACATGAAGGGCGTGCTCGCCGACATCCAGAACGGCTCGTTCGCCAAGCGCTTCATCGACGACCAGGACGCCGGCGCGCCGGAGTTCAAGGCGTTGCGCGAGAAGGGCGCCCAGCACCCGATCGAGGCCACCGGCAAGAAGCTGCGCAAGCTGATGGCCTGGGTGCAGGACCAGGACTCGGACTACGTCGAGGGGTCTGCGGCCCGCTGACAGCCCCGTGAGGACCCGAGCGACGAAGGAGTGAGGCCCGGAGCGGGGCGCGGAAGCAGGCCCGAGGGTGCGGCTCGCTGACAAGGTGTGTGCGTGGTTGTGGTCGCCATGGTGACCACAACCACGCACGAGCCGTCTGCTCCGGCCCGCGTGACCGCCGGCCCGTGTAACCTACCGGTCGGGCCTCAGGGGCGTCCCCGCGGCGCCCAGGACAGCCGGTGCACCGCATAGCGTGACTTCAGCGGTGGGATGCCGCTCAGCCGCTCGGCACCGACCGCACCCAGGGCGACCGCCGGGTCGGCGAGCCGGTCGAGGTCGACGCGGACACCCGACCTGACGAGCGCCTGGACGGCGTCGAGCTGGTCCCAGACGTGCACCTGCATCCCGGCCAGCACCCGCGTGCCGCCGTCGTGCCGCGCGACCCAGAACGCCAGGAACTCGTCGGCGGCCAGGTCGCCACGCAGGACCAGCTCGGTGTCGGTACCGGGCGGGATGTACCCGGCGTACTCGAGGCCGAGGTCGTACTGGTCGGAGTAGAAGAACGGCATGGCGTCGTAGCGCACCGCCGCCCCGGCCATGGACCGGCCGGCGGCATACCCGCCGTCGTAGGCGTTGGCCCAGTGCTCGACCCGCACCCTGGTCCCGAGCGTCGGGTGGTACCAGCGGGCGACGTCCCCGGCCGCGTAGACCCCCTCGGCGGAGGCCCGGAGCGACTCGTCGACGAGGACGCCGTCGTCGACCGCGAGGCCCGCCTGCTCGGCGAGACGGGTGTTGGGGAACGCCCCGACGCCGATGACGACCGTGTCGGCGGGGAGGCGCTCGCCGCTGGTCGTGCAGACCGTGGTGACCGTGTCGCCGGTCCCCTCGAGGCTCGCGACCCCCTCTCCGAACCGGAAGGTGACCCCGTGCGACCGGTGCACGTCGGCGAACCAGGTCCCGATGCGTTCGCCCAAGGTGCCGAGCAGCGGCGCCTCCTGCGGCTCGACGACGGTGACCTCGGCCCCGCGCCGGCGGGCTGCGGCGCTGACCTCGAGTCCGATCCACCCGGCGCCCACGACGACGACCCTGCTGCCCTCGACGAGCCGCTCCCGCAGCGCCGCGGCATCGGTCATGGTGCGCAGGTAGAACACGCCATCGAGCCGGCTGCCGGGCACCTTGAGCTTTCGCGCGCCCGACCCGGTCGCGAGCAGCACTGCGCCCCAAGCGAGCTGCTCGCCGTCGGACAGGACCACGGTCCGCTGGGCCGGGTCGAGCCGGTCGACGGCCACACCGAGGCGCAGCTGCACGCCGCGTTCGTCGTACCACTGTCGGGGCCGCACGAAGGCGGCCTCGACGGGCTCGAGGCCGAGCAGGACCTCCTTGGACAGCGGTGGGCGTTCGTACGGGAGCCGCTGCTCCCTGGCCACGAGCACGACCGGGGTGTCGGTGTCGATATCGCGGATCGCCTCGACCGCTCGGGCGGCGGCGACACCGCCCCCCACGACGACGAACGGATCACGAGCCATGCCGCCATTCTCTCCCGCGCATTCCCTCCCGCGCCGCGAGCCCGCCAGGGACCGTCGAGGTCAGGCGAACGAGACCGTCCGATCAGCCTGCTGCCCGGTCCCTCGGCTTCTGATCGCAGGTGCGCGGAGTACGGTGGGCACCGCTTCGCCAGCGTCGCAGTGGACCGGTCTTCCGGTGAACCTGACGATCGTGATCATCTCGGTCATCTGCACGCTGCTGGCCATCGTCGGCTACCGGCTGATCCACTTCGTCGACCGCTGGATCAGCCTGCTCAGCGCGCTGCTGTTCCTGTACCTGACCGTGCAGCTCCTGCGCACCGGACAGGTGGGCACGCACTGGTCGGATGGCGACCTGCACTGGGGGACCTTCCTGCTGGTCGTGTCGGTGGCGGCGACATGGCAGTTCACGTGGGGGCCCTACGTGGCCGACTACTCCCGCTACCTGCCGCGGGACACGTCGACCGCGTCCACGTTCTGGTGGACGTATGGCGGCGCCGTGATCGGCGGCACGTGGATCATGTGCCTGGGCGCCGCGTTCGTGGCGGTCGCGCAGCAGGCGTTCGAGGGCGGGTCCACCACCTACCTGGTCGCCCTGGCCGGGCACGGCCTCGGGTGGCTGGTGCTGCTGATCGTCATCCTCGGGGTCATCGCGGTCAACGTGTTGAACCTCTACGGCGCGTTCATGTCCTCCACGACCACGCTCACCGCGTTCTGGACGAAGCCGCTGGGGCAGGGCACCCGGATCGGCTACATCGTCGCGGCGTCCACCGTCGGCACGATCATCGCGATCCTGGGGCGTGGCAACTTCCTGGACAACTACAGCAACTTCATCCTCTTCCTGTCGTACTTCCTGATCCCCTGGTCGGCGATCAACCTGGCGGACTTCTATCTGGTCAGTCGCGAACGCTTCGACATCCCGGCATTGTTCGACCCGGACGGCGGCTACGGGCGCTTCAACGTCAGGGCGCTGATCGCCTACTGCATCGGTATCGTGCTGCAGCTGCCCTTCATGAACACCTCGTTCTACGTGGGCTGGCTGGTCGATGACATCGGGGGGGCCGACATCGCCTGGATCATCGGGTTCATCGTGCCGGCGCTGGCCTTCTACCTGCTGCTGCGCGGTCGGGCGCACCTGCCGCCGGACGATGCCGCGACGACACCGGCGCATCCGGCCCATCCCGCCTGATCGGGCTCGCGGGAGAATCGCCTGCGCCTGCCGCCGCCATGCCTTGCCCGAGATCACGGCCCGAGGTCTGGCGGCCGTCCCCTCAACCGCTCGCAGTGACCCGGCCTCAGCGGGGCCGGTGGTCGGCGTGGCCGAGGAACGCCTCGAGCGCCCCGCTGGGCTGTCCCGTCCAGACAGCCGAGGTCTGGATCGTCAGGGCCCCGTTGAACCGGAGGAACTGGACCTGCCCGTCGGGCGGGTGCGGATGGGCCGCGGCGCTCTCCGGCACCAACGCGACGCCGATGCCGCAGCTGACCATGGCCAGCTGGCTGACGATCGAGCGCGCCGTGTTCGACACGGCCGGGGCGAACCCGTTGTCGCGGCAACACTGCACGACCTTGTCGTGGTAGTCGGGGGAGACCCGCCGGGGCAGCCAGATCCACGGCAGGTCGGCAGTACTCGCCAGATCCATCGGCGGCTCCCCGAGCCGCCACGCCCTCGGAGCCGCGAGCACGAACTCCTCCGTCACCAGGATTCGTCGCCGGAATCCCGGCGGCTGGGCGAGCAGCCGAACCAGGGCCACGTCGATCGCCCGCTCGGTCAGCGCCTGCAAGGCATCGCGGGTGTCCAGCTCCTGGAGTACGAGCTCGACCCGGGGATGCGTGGACCGGAACGCCCGGAGCATCCCCGGCAACGGGTCGAAGAAGGCCGATGTCACCGCTCCGATGCGCAGTAGCCCCAGCTGGCCCTCGGCGGCCTGGCGGGCCGCCGCTTCGGCCTCGTCGGCCGCGTTGACAAGCCCACGGCAATGGCGCAGGAACACCTCGCCGGCGGCTGTCAGGGCCACCGCCCGGGTCGTTCGGGCGAGGAGCTGGGTGCCGAGTCGGCGTTCGAGTGCCTTGATCGCCTGCGAGAGCGGCGGTTGCGACATGTGCAGACGCTCGGCCGCCCGGCCGAAGTGCAGCTCCTCGGCGACCGCCACGAAGTATCGCGCCTCTCGCACCTCAAGCATTTATTCATCCGCTGACTTAGTGTGATCTAGATCCGGACCTTCAGTCTATCGCTGATCCGAGTTTCACTTGGTACATGCCTTCCAACACCGCCCTCGTCGCCCGCCTCTCCCACCTCGACTCCACCGTCGTCAGCGACGCCCTCGACGGTCTGGGACTCTCCCCGGGAATCGGTGAGCTGCGCCCGGTCTGGGGGCGGCCGACCGTCGTCGGCACCGTGCGGACCCTTCAACTCGAGCCGGACCCCGGTGACCGCGTGGGTGCCCACTTGGGCACGGGACTGGTCGCGGCCGCCGACCCTGGCGATGTCATCGTGGTGGCCAACGATGGTCGCCTCGACGTCTCGTGCTGGGGCGGCATCCTGTCGCTGGGCAGCGTGCTGCGCGGCGTCGTCGGTGTCATCGCCGACGGCGCCTGCCGCGACATCGCCGAGGCCGAGGAGCACACCCTCCCGGTCTTCGCGCGTGGAACGAGCCCGCGCACCGGCCGCCGGCGGGTGCGCCAGAAGAGCACCGGCGAGCCGGTGGTGGTCGCCGGCGTCGACGTCGCCGAGGGCGACCTCGTCATCGCCGACGACTCCGGTGTCGTCTTCGTGCCGCTGTCCCGGGCCGTCGAGGTGCTGGCTGTCGCTGAGGGAATCCAGACCCGCGAGGCAGCGATCGTCGCGGACATCCGGGCGGGAATCCCGATCGACGAGGCCATGCACGATGCCCGCCTGGCCGGTCAGCAGCGCTCGAACAGCGCTGAGGAGGTGACGGCATGACCACCCGCTCCGCACTGGCCGGCATCCCGACCGCGTCGATCTCAGACGCACTCGACAAGCTGGGGCTGCCCGGCTCGCTGCACGGCATCGGCCCGCTCCGCGAGGTGCAGCATGCCTGCGGCCCCGCGTACACGGCTCGGTACGAGCCGGTCGACGCCGATGGTGGCACCGTCGGCGACTTCCTCGACGAGGTGGCGCCGGGCAGCGTGATCGTCATCGACAACGACGGACGTACCGACTGCACCGTCTGGGGCGGGATCATGACGAGGCTGGCGGCACACCGGGGAATCGCCGCCACCGTGATCAACGGCGTATGCCGCGATGTTCCTTCGATCCATCGCACCGACTACCGCATCTGGAGCGTCGGCCGGTTCATGCGCACCGGCAAGGACCGCGTGCGCCTGCAGGCGGTCCGGGTGCCACTGGTCATCGACGGCGTGACCATCCGCCCCGGGGACACCGTCTGCTGCGACGAGGACGGTGTCGTCGTCGTACCGGCCGACCGCGTCAGCGAGGTCGCCGGCATCGCCGAGCACATCGAACAGGTCGAGAGCGCCATCGTCGAGACCGTCCTCGCCGGATCCACCCTCGCCGAGGCGCGCGCCCAGCAGGGGTACCACCGGCTCCAGACCCCCACAACCGCAACCGCGGGAGAGGCATCATGAACACGTCCACCATCCTCGCCGTTCCCACCGTCGACACCCGGGGCCATGCCGCAGCCACCCTCTACGAGGCCGCACTGGCGACCCTCGCCGCGCTGCCGGCCGAGCACCCGCTGCGCGGTCGCCACACCGGGCTCTTCTGCGTCGATCCGCAGATCCGCGCCGCCTGGCCGGGGGCCCGGATGGCCGGCACCGCATACACCGTCCAGGGGGCGGGCGGCGACAACCTCGCCCTGCATCGCGGCGTCTGCGCCGCTCCCGAGGGCTCGGTGCTGGTCGTCGACGTGAACGGCGCGCAGTTCGGCCATTGGGGCGAGGTGCTCGCCGTCGCTGCCCAGGCGCGTGGCATCACCGGGCTGCTCATCGACGGTGGTGTCCGCGACAGCCTCGAGCAGGCTCGGCTCCGGTTCCCGGTCTTCTCCCGCAACAACTCGGTGCGCGGCACTCGCAAGCTCTTCCGTGGCAGCCTCGGGGTCGAGGTCGAGATCGGCGGCGTCCCGGTCCGCACCGGCGACACGATCGTCGCCGACGACGACGGCGTCGTCGTGCTGCCCGCGGAGATCGCCGAGAGCGTCGTCGAGCAGGCCGACCTGAGGGTCGCGAAGGAGCAGGAGATCATGCGTCGCCTGCTCGAGGGCGAGACCACCCTCGAGGTCTACGGACTCGACGGAGACCACGATGTCTGAGCCCGCCACGGTCGCCGGCAACCCAGGCATGTCAGCCACGACCACGCCAGAAGGAGAGGCCATGCAGGTTGCAGGTGGCGTCCAGCGCCGGATCATCGACATCACGGTCGGCGACGTCGATGTGGCCCTCGACACGCTCGTTCGCGCGGGCCAGGAGCCGATCGTCTTCCTGCATGGCTTCGGCTCGACCAAGGAGGAGTACGTCGACCTCGTACGCTTCCCCGCACTGCACGATCGGGCCTTCGTCGCCTACGACGCACCGGGATTCGGTCGCTCGACCGCCACCGACCTCACCGCGGTCTCGATCCCCTTCCTGGTGGACGTCGCGCTCACCGTCCTCGACCGTCTCGGCATCGAGCGCTTCCACCTGGTGGGGCACTCCATGGGCGGACTGACGGCACTGATTCTGGCTGACCGGTGCCCGGAGCGGGTGCTGAGCTTCACCGACATCGAGGGCAACGTCGCTCCCGAGGACTGCTTCCTCAGCCGCCAGATCATCAGCCACGGCGGCGACTCGGGACCGGAGGAGTTCCTGGCCGCCTTCGCCGGCCGGGTGTACGCGGCCGACGAGTCCGCCAGCGCGATGTACGCATCCAACGTCGAGGCGAGGGTCGACCCGCGGGTGGTCCGCAGCGTCTTCGAGTCCATGGTCGACCTGTCCGACAACGGGGACCTGCTCGCGAGGTTCATCGCACTGCCGTTCCCGCGCATCTTCATGTACGGCGAGCAGAACGCGGCCCTGACCTACCTGCCGGCTCTCACGGCGGCGGGAGTGGAGCTGGCCGAGATCCCGTTCAGCGGGCACTGGCCGATGTACTCCAACCCCGTCGAGATGTGGCGCCGGCTCGCTGCCCTGGTCAACCGGGCGGGACGGGGCGGCCGCTGAGCTCGTGCATCTTGAGGAGTGACGCTCTGGACAACCACATCCTGGGCCGGCGTGCCGTGACCCGGTCCCCGCGGTCCTAGACTGGCGCGCGGCACATCGCGGTGCCAGTCGTCGGCCCGCACCCGAGCGGGGCCGGTACCTCGTCCGAAGGAAGCCTGTTGTGTCCAAACCCGTAGTCCTCATCGCCGAAGAGCTCTCGCCCGCAACGCTCGACGCCCTCGGCCCCGACTTCGAGGTCCGCCACTGCGACGGAGCCAACCGCGACGAGCTGCTGCCGGCACTCGCGGACGTCGACGCCATCCTGATCCGTTCGGCCACCAAGATGGACGCCGAGGCGCTGTCCGCCGGCGCGCGGCTCAAGGTCGTCGCCCGGGCCGGCGTCGGCCTCGACAACGTCGACGTCGCCGCCGCCACCCGGGCGGGCATCATGGTCGTCAACGCGCCGACGTCCAACATCACCTCGGCCGCCGAGCTCGCGATCGGCCTGCTCCTCGCGACGGCCCGCAACATCGCCCCGGCCAGCGAGTCCCTCAAGGGCGGTGCCTGGAAACGGAGCAAGTACTCGGGCGTCGAGCTGCTCGACAAGACCGTCGGCATCGTCGGCCTCGGGCGGATCGGGGCCCTGGTCGCCGAGCGCCTGAAGGGCTTCGGCATGCGCATCCTGGCCTACGACCCCTACGCCTCGGCTGCCAAGGCGGGCCAGATCGGCGCCCGGCTCGTGACCCTCGACGAGCTGCTCGCCGAGTCCGACTTCATCACCATCCACCTGCCGAAGACGCCCGAGACCCTCGGCCTGATCGGCGAGGACGCCCTGTCGAAGGTCAAGCCGACCGTGCGCATCGTCAACGCGGCGCGCGGCGGGATCGTCGACGAGGCGGCCCTCGCGCGGGCCCTCGACGAGGGCCGGGTCGCGGGCGCCGGCCTCGACGTCTTCGCGACGGAGCCGTGCACGCAGTCGCCCCTGTTCGGCCACGAGTCCGTCGTCGTCACGCCGCACCTCGGCGCCTCGACCGAGGAGGCCCAGGAGAAGGCCGGAGTCGCCGTGGCCAGGTCGGTGCGGCTGGCCCTCGGCGGCGAGCTGGTCCCCGACGCGGTCAACGTCAGCAGCGGCTTCATCGCCGAGGAGGTCCGGCCCGGCATCTCGCTCGTCGAGAAGCTCGGGCGCATCTTCACGGCCGTCGCCGGGGCGGTGCCGGCCCAGCTGGACATCGACGTGCGCGGCGAGATCACCGAGCACGACGTCAGCGTGTGGAAGCTGGTCGCCCTCAAGGGCCTGTTCACCGACGTGGTCGAGGACCCGGTGACCTACGTGAACGCCCCGATCCTCGCCGAGCAGCGCGACTGCCAGGTGCGTCTGGTCACCTCGACCGACGCCGGCGACTTCCGCAACATCACGATCCTGCGCGGCACGCTCGCCGACGGCACGACCGTCTCCGTCGCCGGCACCCTGACCGGGCCGAAGATGGTCGAGAAGCTCGTCGGGGTGGGTGACTACGACCTCGAGGTGCCGCTGTCGGACCACATGCTCGTCTTCGAGTACCGCGACCGGCCGGGCATCGTCGGCAAGGTCGGCAAGCTGCTCGGCGACGCCGACGTGAACATCGGGGGCATGCAGGTCTCCCGCCACGGCGGCAGCGCGATCGGGGTCATCAACGTCGACAACGTCGTACCACCACGGCTGGCCGCCGAGGTCGCCGAGGCGATCGTCGCGGCGAAGTTCGCGGTCGTCGACCTCGAGGACTGAGCAGCCCGCTCCGTATGCCGCCGACCGCTGGGCCCGCTCCGTGCCGCGGTGCCGGCCGGGCGGCATACCCGCGTCGGTGACCCGGGCCGTCAGTCCTCCGCGTGCGGGGTGGTCCGCTCGACCGCGACGATGCCGTCCACCTCGCTCAGCGCGGCATTCAACGAGGGCAGCCGGCCGCGCCCGGACAGGATCAGCACCACCGTGACGAGCCGGCCGCCCGGATGCTGCTGCGACTCCGGTTCGTCGCGACCACGCCCGGACCCGATCTGGACCGTCGCCGTCTGGGACGTCGTGAGGTCCTCGATGGCAAACCCTCGTGAGGTGACCAGGTCGATGATCTGACGCAGCAGGCCGCGGCCGTCGACATACGTGACGCGCAGGGCGTGCAGGTCCGGGAACCGGCCGTGCACGAACAGCTGCAGCGGGCGCAGCGCGTACATGATCACGAAGTACAGCACGGTCGTGAGGGTGGCCAGGATCGGCAGCCCGGCCCCGGCGGCGGCGCCCACGGCCGCGACGAGCCAGACACTCGCGGCTGTCGTCAGGCCCCGCACGGCGTCCTGCCGCACGAAGATCAGGCCACCGCCGATGAAGCCCAGCCCGGTGACGATCCCGGCGGCCACCCGCGACGGGTCGAGCCGGATCTGGGCGCCCAGGACGTCGGTGAACCCGTACTTGCTGACCAGCACGAACAGGGCCGAGCCCAGACCGACCAGCGTGTACGTGCGGATCCCGGCGGACTTCTGGCGGGACTCGCGCTCGATGCCGATGAGCAGGGCGAGGACGAAGGCGATCACGAGCTCGAGGACCTGGGCCCATCCCTCCCCGACCGGCTCTGCCAGGCCACTGACCATGCCCCGACCCTAGTGCCGCTCGTCTCGGCTCGTGGGAAACCCCTTGCGGTCGCGTCGCGCCCGCGTAACGTGGAGAACATGACGCGGCGTCGGGTACTCATCCTTATCAGCCGCGGCGAGTCCAGGTAAGTCAGCGACCTCGCCGCGGAGATCCCGCGCATCCCCGACGCTGACCGGCTCGCCCACCCGGGCTCGAGCCGTAACGGACCCGAACAGTCATCATTTCTCGAGAAGGACAGATCATCATGAGCGAAGAAGCCGAAGCCGCCCGCCGCGCGCTGCAGGAGTCGATGGACCTGCGTGACCAGGGGCACACGGACGACTGAGCAAGGGACACACGAGAGGCTCGGCCGAGTTGGCCGGGCCTTTCGTCATGTTCGTCGAGTGAGATGACAGTTCCACATCACAAGACGAGCCCTAGGCTGTGCGCATGGCAGACGCAGCCCGTACCGACCCGCTCTCCCTCGCCGTCGTCGGCGGTGACGGCATCGGGCCCGAGGTGGTCGCCGAGGGCCTGAAGGTGCTCGACGCGCTGGCCGGGTCGGGTGGCCCGAAGGTCAGCACGACCGACTACGACCTGGGCGCGGCGCGCTGGCACCGCACCGGCGAGACCCTGCCGGTCGGGGTGGTGGACGAGCTGCGCGGTCACGACGCGATCCTGCTCGGTGCCATCGGCGACCCGAGCGTGCCGTCGGGCGTCCTCGAGCGGGGGATCCTGCTGCCGCTGCGCTTCACGCTCGACCACTACGTCAACCTGCGCCCCGCCCGGCTCTACCCCGGCGTGGCGAGCCCGCTCGCCGTCGAGCGCGTCGCGCCGGGCGGCATCGACTTCGTGGTCGTCCGGGAGGGCACCGAGGGCCCCTACGTCGGCAACGGCGGCGCCCTTCGGGTCGACACCCCTGCCGAGGTCGCGACCGAGGTCAGCGTCAACACGCGGTATGGCGTCGAGCGGGTCGTGCGCGACGCGTTCGCCCGCGCACAGAGCCGGCCGCGCCGGCACCTGACCCTGGTGCACAAGCACAACGTGCTGACCTACGCGGGGCACCTCTGGCGGCGCACGGTCGAGCAGGTCGGTGTCGAGTTCCCCGAGGTGCAGACCGCCTACCTGCACGTCGACGCGGCGACGATCTTCCTCGCGACCGACCCGGGTCGCTTCGACGTCATCGTCACCGACAACCTCTTCGGCGACATCATCACCGACCTGGCCGCGGCCGTCACCGGCGGCATCGGGCTGGCCGCATCGGGCAACATCAACCCGGCGCGCACGAGCCCGAGCATGTTCGAACCGGTCCACGGCTCGGCCCCGGACATCGCCGGCCAGGGCAAGGCCGACCCGACCGCCGCGATCCTCTCGGCCGCGATGCTGCTGGCCCATGTCGGGCACGAGGTCGCCGCGACCCGCATCGAGGCGGCCGTCGCGGCGGACCTGGCCGAGCGCGGCGACGCCGCCCGCACGACGAGCCAGATCGGCGACGCCATCGCGGCGCGGCTCTGACCCGTCGCCGGGCGGCGCTGTCGGACACCTCGGCGGGACGGGGCGGTCTCAGTCCTCGAGCGCCTCGACGGCGCGTACCTCGGCGATCTCCTCGTCGTCCATCGTGATGCTCAGCGGACGACGCAGGAACCGGGTGATCACCAGCAGGGTGACCAGTCCGATGCCGAACCAGACCAGGCCGTAGTGCAGCGAGTCCGGCGACAGGTTGACCCACAGCACGACGGTCGCGGCCACGCCGAGCAGCGGCAGCACGATGTTGGTGAAGAGCTCTCCCATCGTCTGCACCAGCCGCTTCCGGTAGGCGAAGTAGACGATCACCGTGAGGTTGACGAAGGTGAACGCGACCAGCGCCCCGAAGTTGATCATGGCGGCGATGAAGTCGAGGTTGAACGGGATCGCCAGCAGGGACACCGCACCGACGAAGACGACCGCCTTGGCGGGCGTGTGCCAGCTCGGGTGCACGTAGGAGAACTGGCGCGAGAGCGGCCCGGTGCCGTTGCGGCCCATGACGAACAGCAGGCGTGAGACCGAGGCGTGCGAGGCGAGGCTGGAAGCGACGGTCGCGGCGAAGGCCGCGGAGGTCAGCAGGATCTTGAACAGGTCACCGCCCACCTTGAAGGCGATCTCCGGCAACGCGCTGTTCTGCAGGGCGTCCTCGCTGAAGCCCTCCAGCGTGGGGAACAGCGACTGGGTGAACCACGCCGTGATGAAGAAGATCGCGCCGCCGATGGCCAGCGCCAGGACGATCGCCTTCGGCACCGTGCCCGGGCTCCTGGCCTCCTCGGTGTACATCGTGATCGCGTCGAACCCGATGAACGAGAAACACACGATCGTCGCGCCGGTGATGACCAGCCCGAGATGGACGTCGTCGTGCCAGAAGGGGTTCGTCGAGAAGAGCGTGCCGTTGCCCTGGCCGCTGGTCAGCGCTCGACCGGCCAGGAACAGGAAGACCACGATCAGGACCACCTCGAAGACCACCAGCAGGCCG
This sequence comes from Intrasporangium sp., assembly GCF_039812505.1. Taxonomy (GTDB): domain Bacteria; phylum Actinomycetota; class Actinomycetes; order Actinomycetales; family Dermatophilaceae; genus Intrasporangium_A. Next base: position 16,432 of record NZ_JBDIAQ010000045.1, read on the forward strand.
TTGACCCGCGAGGTGTTGGTCATGCTGAGCAGGCACATCGTGGTGATCCCGAAGACGTAGACCACGACCCAGATCCACGCGGGCACGTCGGGGAAGAAGGCCTCCATGTAGCTGCGGATGATCAGGGCGTTGACCAGCGGCAGCAGCAGGTAGTCCAGCAGGGAGGACCAGCCGATCAGGAACCCCAGGTTGGGGCTCATCGTCTCGGAGGTGTAGGTGTAGGCCGACCCGGCCGACGGGAAGACCCGGGTCATCCGGCCGTAGCTGACCGCGGTGAACAGCATCGCCACCAGCGCCAGCACATAGGCCGTAGGGACCACACCGCCGGTCTCGTTGGATACGATGCCGAACGTGTCGAAGATCACGGTCGGGGTCATGTACCCCAGGCCGAGACCCACGATCGCCCACAGGCCGAGTGACCTGGACAGGCGGTTCGTACTCTGCGCCATTGCTGCCTCTTTCCTGGGATCGCCCCCGGTTCGCTGGTGCACCGGGCCCGCTGCGGTTCGCGTCCGAGGGGCCGACGTGCTTGGTGCCTGAGGGGAGACTAGTCATCCTGACACGGAATCGGAAGTCCCAGAGAGAAGAAACTTCTGAATCAGTTGTCATGGGGCTTGCCAACTTCGTGATCCATCAGCCAAGATGGGGTCATGCAGGAAGTGGGTCACCTCGACGTACGCCGGATGGCGCACGGCGACGTGGCTCTCGTCACCCGGCCCGCCCACTGGGCGGTCTCCGAGCGCCTGCTCGACCTGCCGATCCGATTCCGCAGCCTGTCGCCGGTCAGCGCGACGAAGCACGCTTCGTCCCGCTGAGTGCGACGGGCCGCTCGACAACTGGGGTACCAGATGACTTCTTCAACCAGCGATACCGCTACCGCCCTGCGGACCGCGGCTGGCACGGATGTGTCGGCGGCGGCGCGCGACCATCTGTGGATGCACTTCACGCGCCACTCCGTCTTCGAGCCCGTCGAGTCCGGCGGGCTGGGCCAGCAGGTGCCGATCATCACCCGTGGTGAGGGCTACCGGATCTGGGACGAGGCCGGCAACGAGTACCTGGACGGGCTGGCCGGCCTGTTCGTGGTGCAGGTCGGGCACGGCCGCGACCAGGTGGCCGACGCGATGGCCCGCCAGGCCAAGCAGCTGCCCTACTTCCCGCTGTGGTCCTACGCGAACCCGCCGGCGGCCGACCTCGCCGAGCGGCTGGCCGGCTACACCCCGGGGGACCTGAACCGCGTCTTCTTCACCACCGGTGGCGGCGAGGCGGTCGAGAGCGCCTGGAAGCTGGCCAAGCAGTACTTCAAGCTGATCGGCAAGCCGACCAAGCACAAGGTCATCTCGCGAGCGGTGGCCTACCACGGCACGCCGCAGGGGGCGCTCAGCATCACCGGCATCCCGGCCGCCAAGGAGATGTTCGAGCCGCTCGTGCCGGGTACCTTCAAGGTGCCCAACACCAACCTGTACCGGGCTCCGGAACACCTGCGCGACGACGAGAAGGCGTTCGGCCGGTGGGCGGCGGACCGGATCGCCGAGGCGATCGAGTTCGAGGGGCCGGACACGGTCGCGGCGGTCTTCCTCGAGCCGGTGCAGAACTCGGGCGGGTGCTTCCCGCCGCCGCCCGGCTACTTCGAGCGGGTCCGCGAGATCTGCGACGAGTACGACGTGCTGCTCGTCTCCGACGAGGTGATCTGCGCGTTCGGCCGCATCGGGTCGATGTTCGCCTGCAACGACTTCGGGTACGTGCCCGACATCATCACCTGCGCCAAGGGGATGACCAGCGGATACGCGCCGATCGGTGCGATGATCGCCAGCGACCGGCTCTTCGAGCCGTTCCGCAAGGGCACCACCACGTTCATGCACGGCTACACCTTCGGTGGGCACCCGGTCTCGGCGGCTGCCGCGCTGGCCAACCTGGACATCTTCGAGCAGGAGAAGCTCAACGACCGGGTGCACCAGAACGGCCCGGCCTTCCGGGCGACCCTGGAGAAGCTGCTCGACCTGCCGCTCGTCGGTGACGTGCGCGGGGCCGGGTACTTCTACGGGATCGAGCTGGTCAAGGACAAGACCACCCGCGAGACCTTCAACGACGACGAGGCCGAGCGGCTGCTGCGCGGCTTCCTGTCCAAGGCGCTGTTCGACGCGGGCATCTACTGCCGGGCCGACGACCGTGGTGACCCGGTCATCCAGCTCGCCCCGCCGTTGATCATCGGCCAGGAGCAGTTCGACGACATCGAGTCCCGGCTCCGGTCCGTGCTGACCGAGGCCGAGAACCACCTCTGAGCCGACCGACCACGAGGCCGACCGGCCACGAGCGAACCCCCGGTCGAGAGCCCGCATCGCGGGCCTCGACCGGGGGTTTCGTACTACTTGACGTACGACAGGGGCATGACCGCCGGTGGCTCGGGCACGGCCTCGGCCTGGTACTGCTGCCGGATGCCCTCGATGTACCGCCGCGAGCGCGGGGTCAACGCGGCCCCGTCGGCGGAGTAGCTCTGCATCCGCCCCTTGGTGACCAGGATGCCCAGGTCGGCGCCCTTGAACTGGTACTCGCCGGCGCCGTACACCCGTAGGAAGAAGCACTCGTCGGCATCGGTCAGCTCGTGCCAGTCGTTGCTGACGTGCCGGAAGTCCAGCGACCCGTCGTCCTGCAGCTGCCAGATGCCGGTGCGCGGGGCGGCCAGCAGTCGCTCGACACGGTCCTCGGTGAACTTGATGATCAGCTGCGACCAGACGTCCACGGCGGCCAGCTCACGCCAGCGCTCGTTGATCTCCTGGACGTCGATGTCGTAGTCGACGTCCATGTACTCCAACAGGTGGAACAGGAACAACGGGATGTCCGCGTAGGCGCCCGCCGTCACGTTGGTCATCGAGGACGCGCCGGAGATGCGGGGGTTGAGCTCACCCAGGTAGACCTCGTCGGTGTCCAGGTCCACGAGGACGTCGACCTCGAAGAAGCCCTTGTAGCCCTCCTGGCGCAGCCGGTCCCCGAGCCGACGCACGTGCTCGATGGCCGTCGCCCGGTGCGCCTCGGTCAGCGCCTCGGGATAGAGGTCGTTGCCGCACCAACCGCCCTTGTAGGGCGTCAGCTCGGTGTACCCGGTCAGGTCGGTCATGAAGGGACCGACGACCGTGCCGTGCCGGGTGTTGACCGCCTCGACCGCCGCCGCCCGGTTGTTGATCCGCTTCATGATCTTCAGGTCCTGGCCGGTCATGTCGTCGGCATGGGCGTCCCAGTCCTGCTCGGACTTGACGAAGAAGGTCGTCTTGCCGGAGTCGCCGTACGGGGTCTGCACGACCAGGTCGGTGCCCAGCCCGGCGTCCTGCGCCTGGGTGCTCAGCTGCTCCCAGCTGTCGGCACGGCCCAGGAGGTTGGGGACCGACGGCGCGCCGGCCTCGTTGCCGAGCTTGGTCGTGACGATCTTGGAGTCCAGGTGCCGCCGCAGGCTGTCGGGGGGCAGGATGAGCTCGTAGCCCATCTCCTCGCAGATGCGTTCGGTCTCCTCGTCCAGGAAGACCAGCGCCACCTTCGGCTTGCGTCCGTGCCGGGTCATGTAGGCATGGCACTCGGGGTCGCGCAACAGGTAGTTGTTGATCTCCTCGACGCTCTTGAACTCGACGTAGGGGCGGTGCGAGGGAGCGAACACCCGCGGGTGCGCACCCTCCCACGAGTCGTAGTAGACGACATACTCGAAGTTGCGCACCCACCGGTCGATCCCGAGCAGGTTGAACGCGGTCGGGCCGACGAAGAAGACCGGATCGGTGTTGGTGCGGAAGAAGGAGCGGATCTCCGAGATCCCGCGTAGGTGTCGTCGTGGTCCGCCGGAATCGACGGCATCGGGTGGGTTCTGTGCCGACTCGACCTCAGTGGCCTGATCGAGGTTGCTGTCCATGGCATCGTCCTCGCTGTCGCTCGTGGGATGAGCCGCTCGCTGCTCGGGCGACGACGGAGCCGCCCCGACGCAGAGACCGGTCAGGAAGTGTATCGCCCTCCACGGCAGGGTGCAGCCCACCGGGAGCACCCCGGCGAGGCCGGGGACCCCCAGCCGCCGGGGCACGCCGGCTCCGACCTGCAGGGCGTCGCGGAGCAGGCCGGGGACCCGCCCGGCGATGCCCAGCGGGACACCCCACCGGAGGTCGTCGGGCAGCAGTGGCATCGGGAACCCTGACCTGGCCGTTCGTCTAGTCCTGGCCGGTCTCGGAGCCGGGGTTCTTCGGGTGCACGGCCGCCCCGCTGGAGCCGGGCCGCGGCGCCTCACCGCCCAGCCCGCTCAGGTGCCGCCCGAGGGCCGTGAACGCCCGGATGGTGTCGATCAGGAAGGCCGGGTTCTGCGGGTCGGGCCAAGTCGAGTACTTGACCGCCACGGTGGCCGTCTCGCGGTCGACCAGCACCATCTGGCCGTGGATGCCCAGGCACAGCTGCACCGTGCCGGACGGGCCGGGGGTGAACCAGAACTGGTTGCGGTACCAGCCACCGGGCAGGAACGGCTCGTTGTCCGAGGCGGCGAAGGCGGCCCGGATGTCGGGGTCGAGGGACCGGGCCGCCCGCAGCCAGTCCGCCGGCACCACCGACCGGTCGCCGCACCGGCCGTCGTCGAGCAGGAGCTGGCCGAACCGGGCCAGGTCCCGGATGACGGCCGAGACGCCGCCGTCGTGGATCGCCGTGCCCACGCAGTCGCAGGTCACGTCGGCGTCCCACTCGGCACCCATCGGCGTCCACAGGTACCGCGCGATGAGATGGGCCATCCGGTCGCCGGCGGCCCGCTCGCACACCCAGCCGAGCACGTCCGTGTCGGCGGACCGGTAGGTGAAGTCGCCGCCGTGCGGACCCTCCGAGCGCAGGGTCCGCAGGTAGGCGTACGCGCCCAGCGGTGCCTCGTCGAGCCCGGGGCGCCAGCCCATGTGGCGCTCCATGACCCGGACCTCGGCCTTCGGGTCCTTGTAGGCCTCGCTGAACTTGGCTCCGGTCCGCATGTCGAGCAGGTCGCGCACCCGGGCACCGCTGTACCCGGAGCCGGCGATCTCCGGGACGTAGTCGTCGACGGTCTTCTCGACCTCCAGGCGTCCCTCCTGCACCAGGTTGCCGGTCACGCACCCGACGAGGGACTTGGACACGGACATCAGCAGGTGGGACGTGTCCGGCCGCATGAGCCCGCGGTACTGCTCCATCACGATCCGGCCATCGTGCACCACCACGACCGCGTCGGTGAAGGTGTCGGCCAGGACCTCGCCGACCGTGCCGGCTCCCTTCTCCAGCCGCTGCACCTTCACGGCCTCGAGCTCGGCGCTCCGGTCGGTGACCTCCCAGGCGCGTCCGGGCACCGGGCTGCGTGGGATGCGGTGGGTCGGGATCACCTCGCGCAGGTGCAGGAAGGACCATCGGTTGTACGGCGCGTCCTGCCAGTTCTTCACTGTCACAACGGAATCCGCAACCGGTGGGAATCCCTGCATGAGCTCCTGTGCTGACATACCGGGCAGTGTATCCCTCGCGATGACGGCCGTCCGGAGATCCCCCGGACACAGCCGGTGCCGGTCGTCGTGCACCGGGCGCCGGGGTCGGAGCCGGCCCGCTCGGTCGCGGCGGCCCGGGGGACGGGCCCCGGCTGCGCGGAACCACGCACCGGGGCGATAGCCTGAGGTTCGATCACCGCCGATCCTTGGAGGCTTGCCATGACCGACACGACGTCCACCCGGTCCGCGCTCACGTTCGAGGTCAACCGCCGGTCAGACCCGACGCCGGCGGACGCGATCGCGAAGGTGCACGAGAACCCGGGGTTCGGCAAGACCTTCACCGACCACATGGCCGTGATCGACTGGACGTCCGACGGGGGCTGGGCCAACGCGAGGGTAGTGCCCTACGGCCCCTTCCAGCTGGAGCCTGCGGCAGCCGTCCTGCACTACGCGCAGGAGATCTTCGAGGGGATGAAGGCCTACCGGCACGCCGACGGCTCGATCTGGACCTTCCGTCCCGAGGCCAACGCCGCACGGTTCGCCAACAGCGCCCGACGGCTGGCCCTGCCGGTGCTCGAGGCCGACGACTTCGTCGAGTCCCTGCGCCAGCTCGTGTCGGTCGACCGAGCGTGGGTGCCGGAGCCCGGTGACAGCGGCGAGAAGAGCCTCTACCTGCGGCCGTTCATGTTCGCCTCCGAGGCCTTCCTCGGGGTGCGCCCGGCAGACGGGATCACCTACTGCGTCATCGCCTCCCCGGCCGGTGCCTACTTCTCCGGCGGGCTCAAGCCGGTGACCCTGTGGCTCTCGATCAACTACGCCCGGGCCGGTGCCGGTGGGACCGGCGCGGCCAAGTGCGGCGGCAACTACGCGTCCTCGCTCGCGGGACAGCTCGAGGGCATCGAGCACGGTTGCGACCAGGTCGTCTTCCTCGACTCCTCCACCCACACGTTCATCGAGGAGCTCGGGGGGATGAACCTGTTCATCGTCTACAAGGACGGGCGCATCGTCACCCCGGAGCTGACCGGCTCCATCCTCGAGGGAGTCACCCGACGCTCGATCCTCGCGCTCGCCGAGGAGGTGGGGCTGAGGCCCGAGGAGCGCAGCATCCCGATCCAGGAATGGAAGGACGGCGCCGAGAGCGGGGCAATCGCCGAGATCTTCGCCTGCGGCACCGCAGCGGTCATCACGCCGGTCGGCGAGCTGCGCTGGGAAGGCGGCTCGTGCAACCACCGTCGGGAGGGGCACGACGACGCCGTCGCCCTGAAGCTGCGCAGCAAGCTGCTCGACATCCAGTACGGCCGGGTCGAGGACACCCACGGCTGGCTGACCCGGCTCGTCTGACCACGTCCGACGGACCAGCCCCGTCGCGGCCCCGAGCACCACGGCTGCCGCTCGACGCGCTGCGTGCCGAGGTCGAGGACGGCACGATCGACACCGTCGTCGTGGCCTTCACCGACATGCAGGGGCGGCTGCAGGGCAAGCGGCTGCACGGCCGCTACTTCCTCGACCACGTCCTGGCGCACGGCATCGAGGGGTGCAGCTACCTGCTGGCCGTCGACGTGGAGATGGACACCGTGGCCGGCTACGCGATCTCCTCGTGGGAGCGCGGCTACGGTGACATGCGTTTCGACCTGGACCTGACGACGCTGCGTCGCACCCCGGGGGCCCCACACTCGGCCACGGTCCAGTGCGACCTGTCCTGGACCGAGGGCGGCGGCCCGGTGCGTCCCTCGCCGCGGGCGGTACTGCGCGCGCAGGTCGACCGGGCGGCCGAGCAGGGTCTGGTGCCGTTCTGCGGGACCGAGCTGGAGTTCATCGTCTTCGAGGACTCGTACGAGGCCGCGTGGGACCGGGGGTACACCGGGATGACGCCGGCGAACCGGTACAACGTCGACTACTCGATCCTGGGCGGTGACCGGGTCGAGCCGCTGCTACGCGAGATCCGCCACGAGATGTACCGCGCCGGCATGCTCGTCGAGGGGGCCAAGGGGGAGTGCAACCTGGGCCAGCACGAGATCTCCTTCCGGTTCGACGAGGCGGTCCGTACGTGCGACGACCACGTGGTGTACCGCAACGCGGCCAAGGAGATCGCGGCCCGGCACGGCCGGTCGATCACCTTCATGGCCAAGTACGACGAGCGTGAGGGCAGCTCGTGCCACGTCCACCTGTCGCTGCGGGGCGCGGACGGCTCGCTCAGCTGCGCCGACCCGGCCCGTCGGTACGGGCACAGCGAGCTGTTCGACCATTTCCTGGCCGGGGTGCTGGCCACCATGCGCGAGCTGGCCTTGTTCTACGCGCCGAACGTCAACTCGTACAAGCGGTTCCAGCCGGGCTCGTTCGCGCCGACGGCGGTGGCCTGGGGCAGGGACAACCGGACCTGCGCGTTGCGGGTGGTGGGGCAAGGACCCGACCTGCGGGTCGAGAACCGGGTGCCCGGCGGGGACGTGAACCCCTACCTGGCGGTGGCCGCGATGCTGGCCGGGGGGCTGCACGGGGTCGCCGAGCGGCTGCCGCTGCCCGACCCGGTGACCGGCAACGCCTACACCGCGGACCTGGCCCGGGTGCCCACGACGTTGCGCGAGGCCCGTGACCTGCTGGCCGCCTCGGCCCTGGCGCCTCGGGCGTTCGGTGTCGACGTGGTCGACCACTACGTCCACGCCGCCGACGTCGAGCTGGCCGCCTTCGAGGCTGCCGTGACCGACTGGGAGCGGCGCCGTGGCTTCGAACGGCTCTGACCCCGCCGACGGTTCGATGTATCAGCGCGGCCTCTGGGCCGCGCTGATACATCGAACCGCGGTGGGGGTGGGGGTGGGG
>NZ_JBDIAQ010000046.1:0-24586 GCF_039812505.1 Intrasporangium sp.
TGACACCGGAGGAGCTGCGGGTGCTGCTGAGCCAGGTCGCCGCCCGCGCCGCACGGGTCGGTCAGCTGCCCGACGAGGCACAGGCCGGCCCACCGGAGGGCCCGCTCTTCCGCCCCGTCGACCCGAGGGGTGCAGGAGTGGTCGCCGACTGGGGCAGTCCGGTGGCGGTCCGATGGGGCCCGGGGCTGGGCCTCGAGCCGCGTGAGCTCGCCGACCTGCTCGCCGCCGGGCTGGTCGCCGACCGACGGATCGACGCCGTCGAGGTCGCCCCGAGCGGGTGGCTTGCCATCACGGTCAGCGACGGCGCCCGCGCGGCGGTGATCCGGGCCGTCCTCGAGCAACCGGATCGCTATGCCGTCCCCGGGGTGAGCGTCATACCCGAGGTGCCCGACGAACGGCCGGGGTCGCGCCCCGCCCGCGACCCCGTCGCCACCGTCCAGCGGGCTCACGCACGGCAGGCCCGACTGGTGCGCAACGCACGGGCCGCAGGCGTCGAGTCGCGGCCCACCGACCGGCCAGAGGAGCTGACCGACGGGTCCGAGCGGGTCCTGCTCGTGACGCTGGCGGACCTCCCGCAGCGGCTGGCCCGCCACCCCGGTGACCGCGAGCACACCCTCGCTGCGGTCCTCGAGGTCGCCCATCGCGCCGACGCCTGGGCCCGCCCGGTACGACCGATGGTCGTGGGGGAGTCGATCCGACCCGTCCACGGGGCCCGGCTCTCGCTCGCGACCGCGACCCGTCATGTCTTGCGCACTGGACTTCACCTGGTCGGTGCGAGCGCTCCGGAGAGGATGTGACGATGCGAGCACATGAAGCGGGAGCGCTGCACGCCGAGGGGTACCGCGGGCCGGCCTGGCTGGAGACCCCGGTGGACGTCAACGCGCTCGTGCCGGCGCTGTGGGCGTCGTCGGTCACGCGCGACGCCGGCGGTGTCGTGACGGTCGCGGGTGTTCCGGTCACCCGGCTGGCACACGAGTTCGGGACACCGGCCTACGTCCTCGACGAAAACGACTTCCGCTCTCGCGCAAGGGAGTTCAAGCAACAGTATGCCGCTGGGTTCGCACCACTGTCCGGCGCGGACGTCTTCTACGCGGGCAAGGCGTTCCTGTGCACCGAGGTCGTGCGATGGATCGATGCCGACGGACTGAACCTCGACGTCTGCACCGGGGGCGAGCTCGAGGTCGCCCGTCGAGTCGGGTTCCCGGGGTCGCGGATCGGGATGCACGGCAACAACAAGACCGTCGCCGAGATCCGGGCGGGCCTCGAGTACGGTGTCGCCCGGATCGTCGTGGACTCCCTCGAGGAGGTCGACCGCATCGCGGCCGTCGCCGCCGAGCTCGGGGTCGTCGCGCCGGTCCTGGTGCGCGTCAATGTCGGCGTCGAGGCGCACACCCACGAGTTCATCGCCACGGCCCACGAGGACCAGAAGTTCGGCCTGTCCCTCGCCGGCGGCCAGGCCCTGGAGGCGGTCCGCCGGATCCTCGACCGGTCCGGGACGATGCGCCTGCTCGGCCTGCACAGCCACATCGGCTCGCAGATCTTCGACACCGCCGGCTTCGAGGTCTCGGCCCGGCGCGTCCTCGGGCTGCACGCCCTGGTGACCAGGGAGCTGGGCGCCGACCTGCCCGAGCTCGACCTCGGAGGCGGCTTCGGCATCGCGTACACCACCGAGCACGACCCGCAGTCGCCGTCGGCCCTGGCCGCGGAAATGGCCGACATCGTCGAGCGGGAGTGCCGCGCGGAAGGTGTGCCGGTGCCGCGGATCTCGGTCGAGCCGGGGCGCGCCATCGCCGGGCCGAGCACCTTCACCCTGTACGAGGTCGGCACGGTCAAGCCGGTCGAGCTGGGCGGTGGGGCCCGTCGGTTGTACGTCTCGGTGGACGGCGGGATGAGCGACAACATCCGTACCGCGCTCTACGACGCACACTTCTCCTGCACCGTGGCCAACCGGTGTTCGCCGGCCGATCCGGTCCTCGCGCGCGTCGTCGGCCGGCACTGCGAGAGCGGCGACATAGTCGTCATGGACGAGTTCCTCCCGGCCGACGTCGGCGACGGCGACCTGATCGCGGTGCCCGGCACGGGCGCCTACTGCCGAGCCCTGTCCAGCCAGTACAACCACACCCCCCGGCCCCCGGTCCTCGCGGTGCGCGACGGGGCGGCGCGAGTCGTCGTGCGACGTGAGACCATCGACGACATCCTCGCGCTCGATGTCTGAGGCAGGGTGCGGCCCGCACCCCGCGCCGCAGCAGATCGTGCGGCGCTGCTGTCCGGATCGTGACAGGACCGTCGCCACGCCGGGGTCAGACGGCAGCATTCACACGTGGGAGGTCAAGTGAGCAGCACGGCGCTGAGGGTGGCGCTCCTCGGGTGCGGGGTCGTCGGCAGCGCGGTCGCCCGCCTGTTGACCGAGCGCGCCGACGACATGCGTGCCCGGGTCGGCGTGCCGCTCGAGATCGTCGGGATCGCGGTACGGCGCGAGGGCCGGGACCGGTCGGACGCCGGCGTCGACCCGTTCCTGTTCACGACCGACGCCGAGGAGCTGGTGACCCGGGCCGACGTCGTCGTCGAGGTCATCGGGGGCATCGAGCCGGCCAGGTCCCTGATCCTGCGCGCCATGCAGCACGGTGCCTCCGTCGTCACGGCGAACAAGGCGCTGCTCGCCGAGGACGGACCGGCGCTGCACGCCGCCGCGGCCGCGCACGGGGTCGACCTCTACTACGAGGCGGCCGTCGCCGGGGCGATCCCGCTCCTGCGTCCCCTGCGGGAGTCGCTCGCCGGCGACGAGGTGCGCCAGGTCCTCGGCATCGTCAACGGCACGACGAACTACATCCTGGACAAGATGGACCGCACCGGCGCCGGCTTCGAGGACGCGCTCGAGCAGGCCCAGGCGCTCGGTTACGCCGAGGCGGACCCGACCGCCGACGTCGAGGGCTTCGACGCCGCCGCGAAGGCGGCGATCCTCGCCTCCATCGCCTTCCACAGCACCGTCTCGGGCAGGGACGTGCACCGCGAGGGCATCACCGACGTGACGGCTGCCGACGTCGCCGCGGCTCGCGAGATGGACTGCGTGATAAAGCTGCTCGCGATCTGCGAGCGGGTCGACGACGGGATCTCGGTCCGGGTCCACCCCGCGATGGTCCCGCGCAGCCACCCCCTGGCCGGGGTGGGCGACGCCTACAACGCGGTGTTCGTAGAGGCCGACGCCGCGGGACAGCTGATGTTCTACGGTCGCGGCGCGGGAGGCGACCCGACCGCCTCGGCGGTGCTCGGTGACATCGTCGCGGTCGCCCGGCATCGCGTGGCCGGTGGTGTCGGGCCGGGTGAGTCGAGCTATGCCGGCCTGCCCGTCCGCCCCATGGGTGCGGCCCTGACGCGCTACCACATCAGTCTCGAGGTGGCTGATCGGCCGGGCGTGCTGGCCAGGGTCGCGACCGCCTTCGCCGAGCACGGCGTGTCGATCGAGACCGTGCGCCAGCGGCTCGTCGCGGCGGACGAGGACGGGTCCGAGTCCGGCGCGAGCCTCGTCGTGGTGACCCACACCGCGACCGACGCCGCGCTGAGCGGCACCGTGGAGGCGCTGCGCCTGCTCGACGTGGTCCGCGAGGTCACCTCGGTCATGCGGGTGGAGGGGGTCTGATGGCGTACCAGTGGCGCGGCGTGATCCCCGAGTACGCCGACCGGCTGCCCATGGTGGCTGGTACACCCGTGGTGACGCTGCGTGAGGGCGGCACGCCACTCATTCCCGCCGAGAAGCTCTCCGCACGCGTCGGTGCGCAGGTCCACCTCAAGTACGAGGGGCTCAACCCCACCGGGTCGTTCAAGGACCGCGGGATGACGACCGCGATCTCCGTCGCCGCGGGCAAGGGGGCCCGAGCGGTGATCTGCGCGAGCACCGGCAACACGAGCGCCTCCGCCGCGGCCTACGCGACGAAGGCCGGTATGACGTGTGGCGTGCTCGTGCCCGACGGCAAGATCGCGATGGGCAAGCTCAGCCAGGCCATCGCCCACGGCGCCACGTTGCTGCAGGTCGCCGGCAACTTCGACGACTGCCTCACCCTGGCCCGCAAGCTCGCCGAGGCCTACCCGGTGGAGCTGGTCAACTCGGTCAACCCGGCCCGGATCGAGGGCCAGAAGACCGCTGCCTTCGAGATCGTCGACGCGTTGGGCGACGCGCCCGAGATCCACTGCCTGCCCGTGGGCAACGCCGGCAACATCACCGCCTACTGGAAGGGCTACCGAGAGTACTCGTCGGACCCCTCCGTGAGCGCCCGGCCGGGCCCGGCCACCCACCTGCCGGTCATGTGGGGCTTCCAGGCGGCCGGTGCGGCGCCGCTCGTGCTGGGCCACCCGGTCGACCACCCCGAGACCATCGCGACCGCCATCCGGATCGGCAACCCCGCCTCGTGGCAGCAGGCGATCGCGGCCCGCGACGAGTCCGGTGGCCGCATCGACGCCGTGACCGACCAGCAGATCCTGGCGGCCCACCGGTTCCTCTCCGCCGAGGAGGGCGTCTTCGTCGAGCCCGGCTCGGCCGCCTCGGTCGCCGGGCTCCTCGCGGCCCACCGCGCCGGCCTCGTGCCCACCGGGGCGCGGGTCGTGTGCACGGTGACCGGGCACGGGCTCAAGGACCCGCAGTGGGCGCTGCGGCGAGCCGACGGGTCCGAGGTCGTGCCGGTCCGGGTGCCGGTGGACGCCTACTCGGCGGCCCGTGCCCTGGGCCTGGAGGACTGAAGCGGTGGCCGCAGTTCCCGGCGGCCGGTCGGTCCACGTGCGCGTCCCGGCGAGCACGGCCAACCTCGGGCCGGGCTTCGACTCGATCGGCCTCGCGCTCGGGCTGTGGGACGAGTACGCCGTGACGACCCGGGACGAGCCGGGCCTGACGATCGAGGTCGCCGGTCACGGCGCCGACGAGGTTCCCACGGACGAGTCGCACCTGGTCCATGCGACGATCCAGTACACCTGGCGTGAGCTCGGTTACGAGCCGCCTGCCGGCCTGGCACTGGTCGCGGGCAACGGGGTACCGCACGGGCGCGGACTGGGGTCGTCCGCGACCGCCATCGTGGCGGGGGTGGTTGCGGCCCAAGCGCTTTCGATGCCGGTCCTGCCGAGCCGCGACAGCGTGGTGGATCTCGACCTCGCGACGGCCGGCCACATCGCCAGCGTGCTCGAGGGCCATCCCGACAATGCGACGGCCAGCGTCTACGGGGGCCTGACCCTCAGCTGGATGCCGGACCTGTCCGGTCGGGACCGCGCCGCCCGGACCGTGACGGCACGGCCCGCCCTGCACCCGGAGGTCGACGTGGTCGTCCTCGTCCCGGACGCGCGGCTGGCGACGCAGACCGCCCGGGCGGTGCTGCCGAGACAGGTCCCGCTGGCCGCGGCGGCGGCCAACGCGGGCCGGGCCGCCCTGCTCGTCCACGCTCTCACGACCGACCCGGGCTACCTGCACGGCGCCACCCGGGACTGGCTGCACCAGGAGGCCCGACGGTCCTCCTACCCCGCGTCGATGGACCTCGTCGACACCCTCCGCGGGCGTGGACATGCGGCCGTGATCTCGGGCGCCGGGCCCTCGGTGCTGGTCCTGACGACCAGGCGCGACCGGGACGACGTCACCGTGCCGGCGGAGTCCGCGAGCTGGCATCGGCTCACTCCGGGGGTGCCGCTCGTCGGAGCACGGGTCACGGTCCGATGAGGGCCGGTCTCCCGGCGACACGGCCCTCAGGAGCGCGGGGCCGGAGTGTGTCGGCGAGGGCCCGGTCGATGTTAGAGTGACACCGCACTGAGGCCGCATGACCGCAGGCCCGGTGCTCCACCACCACAGCGAGGCGACCCGTCACCTCTGACGCCGCGGCGTCACCGTGGTTCCCAACATGGTCCGTGCTCCCTCGATCGAGCACCGGGTCCCCAGTCCGGCACCGAGCAGCTGTCCCGGGCCGCAAACGAGGGGGAAGGATCCTTCGTGTCAGACACCACCACCCGTCCCGTCGCCGGGCTGTCGACGATGAAGCTCGACGAGCTGAAGGCGGTCGCGTCCTCGATGGGTATCAGGGGAACGACCAGGATGCGCAAGAGCGACCTGGTCGCCGCGATCCTCGACCGCCAGAGCGGCGGGTCGTCCGAGGCGGCCCGGGCCCCGCGTCGGACCACCCGACCGGCCGGCGCGCCCCCGGCCGGCGAGCCCGCACCTGCCGCACCCGCGGGCGCCGGCACCGCGCCCGCGGCCACCGAGCCCGCCCCAGCCGCGCCTGCCGCCACCGCGCCTGCCGCACCTGTGGCCACCGAGTCCGCACCCGCCACGCCCGAGGGCACCCGCGCACGACCGGACGACCGGACCGAGACCCAGCCGGGGCACGGCACCGTGGCGTCGCGGCCTCGCACCGGAGAACGGGGGCAGCCGACCGGGCCTGCCCGGCACGAGCGGACCGGCCGCGTCGGGGGGGAGCACGAGCGGCAGCCGGGCCACCCGGAGCGCGGGGACCATGTCGACACCGGCCGACCGGAACACCTCGACGACCGGGGCCGCGCGCGCTCGACCCGTACCGGGCCGGAGAACCGCGAGCGGCACCAGGCGCCTGCTGCCGACCGCGAGGCGGGAGCGGAGCGGGTCGAGGAGCGGGACCACGACCGGGGCGAGCCGTCGGCCGAGGAGGGCCGTCAGGAGCGGCCGGACCGCCAGGAGCGCGCCGACCAGGGCAACCGGCAGGGCGCGGCCCGTCAGCAGCCCCTCAACCGCGAGGACGAGGACCGCGCGGCACGCCGGGGTCGCAACCGCAACCGCAACCGGGACCGGAAGCGCCGTGGGCAGGACTGGAACGAGGCCGAGGTGCAGGTCGGCGAGGACGACGTCCTCGTCCCGGTCGGGGGCATCCTCGACGTCCTGGACAACTACGCGTTCGTCCGCACCACCGGCTACCTCCCGGGTCCCAACGACGTCTACGTCCCTCTCGGCATGGTCAAGAAGCACGGCTTGCGCAAGGGTGACGCGATCACCGGTGCGGTCAAGGCCCTGCGCGACGGGGAGCAGTCCTCGGGACACTCCGGGCGCCAGAAGTACAACGCCTTGGTCCGCCTCGACACGGTCAACGGCGCATCGCCCGAGGACGCCCTGAAGCGGGTCGAGTTCCACAAGATGGTCCCGCTCTACCCGCAGCAGCGGCTCCGGCTCGAGACGGTGCCGCAGGCGCTCACGACCCGCGTCATCGACCTCGTCGCACCGATCGGCAAGGGCCAGCGAGGCCTGATCGTCGCACCCGCCAAGGCGGGCAAGACGATGGTGATGCAGGCCATCGCCAACGCCATCACGACGAACAACCCGGAGTGCCACCTAATGGTCGTCCTCGTCGACGAGCGGCCCGAGGAGGTCACCGAGATGCAGCGGGCCGTCAAGGGCGAGGTGATCTCCTCCACCTTCGACCGCCCGGCCGAGGACCACACCACGGTCGCCGAGCTGTCGATCGAGCGGGCCAAGCGCCTCGTCGAGCTCGGACACGACGTGGTCGTCCTGCTCGACTCCATCACCAAGCTCGGGCGGGCCTACAACCTGTCCGCGCCGGCCAGCGGCCGGATCCTGTCCGGCGGGGTCGACTCGGCGGCGCTCTACCCGCCCAAGAAGTTCTTCGGGGCGGCCCGGAACATCGAGAACGGCGGTTCCCTGACGATCCTGGCCACCGCGCTCGTGGAGACCGGCTCGAAGATGGACGAGGTGATCTTCGAGGAGTTCAAGGGCACCGGGAACATGGAGCTGCGCCTCTCCCGGGAGCTGGCCAACCGCCGGATCTTCCCGGCCGTCGACGTCAACGCCTCGGGCACCCGGCGCGAGGAGATCCTCCTGGCCGCCGAGGAGCTGAAGATCATGTGGAAGCTGCGCCGCGTCCTGGCGGCGCTCGACCCGGCCCAGGCGATCGAGGTGCTGCTCGACCGCCTGAAGAAGACGCGCACGAACTACGAGTTCCTCATGCAGGTGCAGCAGACGAGCAGCATCCACCCGGACGACCAGCACTGACGCCGGGCGCCGGCCGAAGCGCTGGGGGTGGCCCGGACCGCGGGCCGCCCGGCCGGCGCCGACCCCACGTCGGTTGCACAAAAGCCTGATATGTCCCATACGATCTCCTTCGAGACCGTTTTCAGGGGGACGACAACATCATGCAGACAGACGACTCGGGACCCGCAGCAGCGCGGATCCTGCTGGCCGACGACGACACCGACATCCGCGACCTGGTCGAGTTCAAGCTCACCCAGGCCGGGTATGACGTACAGGCCGTCGCCGACGGGCTCTCGGCGTGGGCGGCCTTCCAGCAGGACCCGCCCCGGCTCGTCGTGCTCGACGTCATGATGCCGGGCCTGTCCGGCATCGACGTGCTGCGACGCATCCGCGAGAGCGACTCGGCAACGGTTCCGGTCCTCCTGCTCAGCGCCAAGTCCCGGGACTCCGACGTCGACACCGGGTTCGAGGTCGGCGCCGACGACTACGTCATCAAGCCCTTCAGCCCACGCGAGCTCGTGCACCGCGTAGCCAGCATGCTGGCGCGGGCCCGATGACCGGGACCACGCTGCTGCTCGGGGCCTCGATCGCCGTGGTCGGCGCCTGCGTGGGCCTGCTGGTCGCGGTCGGCCTGGTGCGTGGCCTCCGGATCATGGGCGAGCGGCGAGAGCAGCGCCTGCTGGCCCCGCTCCACGCCACGCTCATCGCGGTCGCGGCCGGGGAGGACGACGACGGGCACGGCGTCCGGGAGCTGTCCCGGACCAGTGGGAGGACGGCCGCGGTCCTCGACCAGCGCATCGCCGATCTGCTGACCAAGGTCCGCGGCGCGCCTGCAGAGCAGCTCATCGAGGTGCTCCGGTCCCACGGGGCGCTGCGCGCGGCCGAGCACGACCTGCGGCACCGATCCGCCGTCCGGCGCGCGCGGGCCGCGCAGCTGCTGGGCCTCGCGGGCTGCGACCAGGCCCGGCAGGGCCTGGAGGCGAGCCTGAGCGACCGCGTCCTGGAGGTGCGCACGAGCGCTGCGTTCGCGCTCGGCCTCATCGGGGACCCACGTTCGGCCACGCCGATCCTCGTCGCCGTGGGCGCCGACCCGGGCCGCACCAGGGGCTCGTTCGGCCTGCCCGCCGGAGTCGCGGGCGAGGCCCTGCAGCGGATGGGCATCGCGATCTCCGACCCGCTTCGGACGGCCCTCGACGACCCCCACCCGCGGACGCGCACCGTTGCCGCGTCGGTCATCGGCGGCGGCAGCTTCCTGACCGGGCTACCCCGCCTGCGGCAGCTGCTCGCGGACGACCCGGACGTCACCGTCCAGGCTCGCGCTGCCGTGGCGATCGGCCGCTTCGGCGGCCCGGACGACGTGCCGGCCCTGGCCGCCCACACCGCGGCCGGGGCACCGGCCTCCCTGCGCCGCGCGTGCCTGGCGGCGCTCGCCGAGATCGGCGCGCGCTCGGCCCTGCCAGTCCTGACCGGTCTGGTCTGCGACCCCGACCAGCGGATCGCCGAGGAGGCCGCGACCGCGCTGCTCGGGATGGGACCTGACGGGGTCGCGGCCCTGCAGCCCTTCCGGGACCTGCCGGCCACGCGAAGTGCTGCTCTCGTCAGCTCGCTCCAGCGGAGCGGGCGATGAGCTGGTCGGGGTTGGTCGACGGGCTGCGTACCGCAGTCGGGACGGTCATGGATGCCGTGGCTGGACCGGTCCTGGTCTACTTCGTGCTCATCAACACCTCCCTGCTCCTGCTCATCGTGCTTGCCTACGGTGAGTTCCGGGCCCAGCAGCGCCGGCGCCTGACGACCCTCGAGTGGCAGGGCGGCGGGCTCGCGCCCGGCGTGTCGCTGCTGGTGCCGGCCTACAACGAGGAGGTCGGCATCGTCACCGCGGTCAAGTCCTTCCTCTCGCTGCGCTACCCACGGCACGAGGTGGTCGTCGTCGACGACGGCAGCACCGACGCGACCTTCGCCCGGCTCGAGGAGGCGTTCGACCTCGTGGCGGTGCCGCGTCAGCTGCCCCAGGACGTGCCGATCCGGACCGTGGTGCACAGCGTCCACGTACCCCGCGACGGACACACCCGCCTGGTCGTGGTGCGCACGGACAACTCGGGACGTTCGGGCGCCATCAACGTCGCGGTCAACGCGGCGAGCGAGCCGCTGGTCGCCATCGTCGACGGTGACTCGATCCTCGAACCGGACGGCCTGCTGCACGTCACCAAGCCCTTCGTCGACGACCCGACCAGGATCGTGGCCACGGGCGGGACGATCCGGCCCGTCAACGGCAGCCGGGTCGAGTACGGGCGCGTCGTGCGCGTCGAGATGCCCCGCACGTGGCTGGCCAGGATCCAGGTGGTCGAGTACCTGCGGGCCTTCCTGCTCGGCCGCACCGGATGATCGCGGCTGGGCTCCCTCATCCTCATCAGCGGAGCCTTCGGGCTCTTCCGGCGCGATGTACTGGTCGAGGTGGGCGGGCTGGACCCGACGAGCATCGGCGAGGACTTCGAGCTCGTCATGCGGGTCCACAAGCACCTGCGCGACCGGGGGCAGGACTACCGGGTCGCGTTCGTCGCCGAGCCGGTCCTGTGGACGGAGGTGCCCTCGACGGCGAGGGTCCTGCGCAGCCAGCGCAGACGCTGGCACCGGGGGCTGTGGGAGACGCTGTGGGCCTACCGTGGCATGCTGTTGCGACCCCGCTACGGTCGCATCGGCCTGCTGGCCCTCCCGTACTACTGGCTGTTCGAGCTGTTCGCCCCCCTGCTCGAGCTGTTCGGCATCGTGCTGGTGCCGCTCGGGCTCGTCCTCGGGGTGGTCAACGTGCCGTATGCCGCCCTGTTCCTGCTGCTCGCCTACGGGTACGCCGTGCTGGTGACCCTCTCGGCCCTCCTGGTCGACGAGTGGGCCTTCCACCGGCACGACCGCTGGGTGGCCATCCCGATCCTGCTCGCCGCAGCGGCACTCGAGAACTTCGGCTATCGACAGCTGACGGTCTGGTGGCGTCTGGAGGGCTGGTGGGCCAGCCTGCGCGGCCGGCGCCAGGTCTGGGGTGTGATGACGCGGACCGGGTTCGACGAGGGAGCCTCGTGAGGCCGGTCCCCGGAGCCGACCGGTCGGCCGGTGCCCATCTGCGCACGGTGGTGGTCGGGCTCGTGGTCCTCATCGCGCTGGGCGCGGTGGCCTCCCTCGTCATGGTCCAGCAGCAGGGCCGTGCGGTCCGGGCGCTGACCCTGGCGTTCGGGCCGGCCGTCGATGCCAACGGCGGCGTGCTGCTCGAGATGGCGCGGGCCCGCGACGCCTGGTTCGAGCAGCGTTCCACCTCGGACGGGGCCGCTGCGGACCCAGCGGTGCTGGAGCCGCACCGGGTGGCCGCCTCGGCGCGGCTCGACCGGCTGCTCGCGGCGACCCGGAGCCAGGCGCTCAGCGCGTCGGACCGCTCGTCCCTCGGCGACCTGGCCGAAGCGCAGCAGCGGGCCGTCGAGGCTTGGTTCACGGCGGCGGAGCGCTCGTCACGTGCCACGTCGGGAGTCCGGACCGGCCCGGACGAGGTCGAGCAGGCCTGGGTCGAGCTCCAGGGCGCGAGCACGGCGCTGGCCGGGGAGCTGCAGGCGGGCATGGACACGGCTCGCTCCGGGTTCCGGATGGCGTCGGCTGCCTTCGGCCTGGTCGTCGTCGGCGTGGCGGCCCTGTCGATCGGCGCCCTGCTCCTGCTGATGCGCCGGGTCCGTCGCACGGTCGTCCAGCCGCTCGAACGGCTGAGCGAGGTGGTGCGCCGGCAGGCGGCGGGCAACAGCCTGCAGGTCGCGGACACCGAGCACGGGGCCGCCGAGGTGCGTAGCCTGGCCCGCAACTTCAACGAGCTGCATCGCCAGAACTCCCGGTTCCTGGCCCAGCAGGGCGACGAGCTGCGGATGCGTCGGCTCGTCCTCGAGGTGGCCCGAGGGGTGCGTGCCGCGGCCACGGCACCGGCGGCCCTCGACGCCGTGTGCCGGGACCTCGGCCAGGGACTCGGCGCGGACCGGGTGCTGCTGTACACCCTCGACGAGGACGCCGGTGTCCGGGAGCGCAGCCAGTGGCACGCCGACCTGCTGCCCGACCTACCCCCCCTCCCGGCCTCGCTCACCCGGCACCTCGGTGGGGTGGAGGCCGAGCTTCGAGAGCTCGGCAACGCGGCGGTCCTGCCCGACGTGTTCGACCCGGAGTGGGCCGGGGACGAGCGGGTCCTGGCCTTCCACCGGGCCACCGGTGCCCGCTCGGTGGTGCTGGTCCCGGTGGGCTCCGGGGACCAGGGGCTCGGCGTGCTAGCCGTGCTCACGGTGGACCAGCCCCGGTGGTGGCTGCCGTGGGAGGTGCGTGCGACCGAGCAGAGCGGCGGGCTGGTGTCCGGCGCGGTGGTCCAGTTCCGGCTGGCCGGGATGCGTGAGGAACAGGTCCGCCGCCTCACCGAACTGGACCACCAGAAGACCGACTTCATGGCGACCGTCAGCCACGAGCTGCGCACTCCGCTCACCTCGATCACCGGCTACCTCGAGCTGGTCGAGGACGGCGACTTCGGCGAGCTCACCAGCGGGCAGCAGCACGCCCTCGGCGTGGTGCACCGCAACGCCGTGCGGCTCCGGGGGCTCATCGAGGACCTGCTCGTGCTGAACAAGATCGAGAGCACGGGCCTGCCGGCCACGCTGGAGGACGTGCCGGTCCGGGACCTCGTCCGGTGCGTCGTCGAGACCATGGAGCCGGCCGCGACCGAGGCCCGGGTGAGCCTGCTCGCCGGGCCGGTGCCGGAGGATCTCGTGGTCCGGGTGGACCGGACCCAGTTCGAGCGTGCCCTGCTGAACCTGGGCTCGAACGCCGTCAAGTTCACCCCGTCCGGCGGAAGCGTGACGATCGAGGTCGCCCAGCAGGACGATGCCGTCCGGATCCGGATCGCCGACACCGGGATCGGCATCCCGCAGGCCGACCTGGCCCGCCTGTCGGAGCGGTTCTTCCGCGCCGGCAACGCGATGTCTGCGGCCATCCCGGGCACCGGCCTCGGCCTGGCCATCGTGCGGACCATCGTGGACAGCCACGGCGGACGGCTGGACGTCGAGTCCGTCGAGGGCGAGGGGACCACGATGGTCGTCAGCCTGCCCCCGGTCTGAGCCGGGCATCGCCCGGGAATGCCGGCGCCCGCTCGCGCGTTTGGGCAGGCGTGCCCGATCTGGCACACTCTTGCACCGGACCGGTTCACGGCACCCGCGCATGCGCAGCCGACCCGGCCATGAACTCGAGGAGAGAGCGTTGAAGAAGGACCTTCACCCGGACTACGTGGAGACCGTGGTCACCTGCACCTGCGGCAACACGTTCACCACCCGCAGCACGGCCACCAGCGGTCGGATCAACGCCGACGTGTGCTCGCAGTGCCACCCGTTCTACACCGGCAAGCAGAAGATCCTCGACACCGGTGGCCGCGTGGCCCGGTTCGAGGCGCGCTACGGCAAGAGGGCTGCCAGGTAGGTCTTCGCCCGCCGGCTCCCGCGACCACGGTCGGCGGGGCCGGCGCTGCGTCGCACCGACCATCCCGGCTCACCCGAGCCAGCAGCATGAGGAGCCAGCCGTGCTCGACACCGTGCAGTCGATCCTCGACGAGTACGCAGACCTCGAGACCCGGCTGGCCGACGCCGCGGTCCACTCGGACCAGGACCTCCTGCGCACCCTGAACAAGCGCTACGCGCAGCTGGGCCCGGTCGCGGCCGCGGCCCGGGCCTGGCAGGCCGCCCGCGGCGACCTCGACACCGCCCGGGAGCTCTCCCGCGAGGACCCCTCCTTCGCCGAGGAGGTACCGGCCCTGCAGGCCGCGCTGGCCGAGGTCGAGGAGCACCTGCGCCGGATGCTCGTGCCCGGCGACCCGGACGACGACCGCAACGTCATCCTCGAGATCAAGGCGGGGGAGGGGGGCGAGGAGTCGGCCCTGTTCGCCGGGGACCTGCTGCGGATGTATCTGCGCTACGCCGAGCAGCGTGGCTGGCGCACCCAGGTCGAGGAGGCGACCGAGTCCGACCTCGGAGGGTACCGGGACGTGCGGGTCTCGATCTCGGCCCGGGGCCGCCCCGGCCCGGGTGAGGGGCCGTGGGCCCGGCTGAAGTACGAGGGGGGTGTGCACCGGGTCCAGCGGGTCCCGGTCACCGAGTCGCAGGGTCGGATCCACACCTCGGCGGCCGGTGTCCTGGTCATGCCCGAGGCCGACGACCAGGGGGAGGTCGAGATCGACCCCGGCGACCTGCGCATCGACGTCTACCGCTCGTCCGGCCCGGGCGGCCAGAGCGTCAACACGACCGACTCGGCCGTCCGGGTCACCCACCTGCCGACGGGGCTCGTGGTGTCCTGCCAGAACGAGAAGAGCCAGCTGCAGAACAAGGAGGCCGCGCTGCGCGTCCTGCGCGCCCGCCTGCGCCAGCTGGCCCAGGACGCGGCGGACGCCGAGGCGTCGGCCGCCCGACGCTCGCAGGTACGCACCGTCGACCGCTCCGAACGGATCCGGACGTACAACTTCCCGGAGAACCGCATCTCCGACCACCGCACGGGCTACAAGGCCTACAACCTCGACCACGTCCTCGACGGTGACCTCGACCCTGTCGTCCGGTCGGCGATGGCGGCCGACGAGTCGGCCCGCCTCGCCGAGATCGCCCGCACGTGACCCTCCTGCGGCAGCTGGTCCGGGCGGGTGCCCGGACCCTGGCCGGGGCAGGGGTCGACTCCGCGGACGTCGACGCCGTCGAGCTCGCGGCACACGTGCTCGGCATCGAGGCCGCCGAGCTGCGCCGCCGGATGGTGCTCGGGGGCGAGCTGCCGAGCTCCTTCGAGCGGACGTATGCCGCCCACCTCGACGAGCGCGCCCGCCGCGTCCCGCTCCAGCACCTGACCGGCAGGGGCCACTTCAGGTACCTGACCCTCGCCCTCGGGCCGGGTGTCTTCCTGCCGCGCCCCGAGACCGAGGTCCTGGTCGGGCTCGCGCTGGCCGAGATCGACCGCCTCGCCGGCCCCGGTGGGCCGGTGGCGCGCACGAGTGGGGTGGGCGGCATACGGCTGGTCGACCTGTGCACGGGGTCCGGGGCGATCGCCTTCGCCGTCAAGCAGGAACGACCGGGTGTCGCCGTGCGTGGCCTCGAGCTGTCCGAGCCGGCCCTGGCCTGGGCCCGGCGCAACCGGACCCGCCTCGGGCTGGAGGTCGACCTCGTCCGCGGCGACGCCACGCAGCCCTGTTTCGTGGACTGGTCCGGGACCGTCGACGTCGTCACCGTGAACCCGCCGTACATCCCGGTCGGTGCAGTGCCCGTCGACCCCGAGGTGCGCGACCACGACCCGGAGCTGGCGCTCTACGGCGGCAGCGCCGACGGCCTGGCCCTCCCGGTGCGCATCGCCCGGGTCGCCGCGACCCTGCTGCGGCCCGGCGGGCTGCTGCTGATGGAGCACGCCGACGCGCAGGGGGAGGCGCTGCCTGCTGCGCTCACCGCGGCAGGCACGTGGGGGCAGGTGACCGACCACCCGGACCTGGCCGGCCGGCCGCGGGTGACCTCGGCGCGGGCGGCCGGGCCCGGGGCCGGCCCATCCGTGCGGGCTAGGCTGCCTTCCCATGAGTGACGTCTTCGACTGCACGGGCGAACCGTCCCGTGCGGACGGGATCGCGGCCGCGGTGGCGGCCGTCCGACGCGGCGAGGTGGTGGTGCTGCCGACCGACACCGTCTACGGGATCGGGTGCGATGCCTTCGACGCCGGCGCGGTCGCAGCAGTGCTGGCCGCCAAGGGACGGGGCCGCGACAAGCCCCCGCCGGTGCTGATCCCGACCGGCCGGACCGCGCTCGGGCTGGCCGCCGCCATCCCGGACTTCGCGACGACGCTCATGGAGCGCTTCTGGCCCGGCCCGCTCACCGTCGTGCTGCGCGCGCACCCCTCGCTGCACTGGGACCTCGGCGACACGAACGGCACGGTGGCCCTGCGGGTCCCGGACCACCCCGTGGCGCTCGAGCTGCTCGGGCAGGTCGGTCCGATGGCGGTCACCAGCGCCAACGTGACCGGCGAGCCCGCTGCCCGCACCGCCGAGCAGGCCCGGGCCATGCTCGGCGAGAGCGTCGCCGTCTACCTCGACGCCGGCCCGGTCGACGCCGGGGACCCGTCGACGGTCGTCGACTGCACCGGGAGCCACCCGGTCACGCTACGGCTCGGCGCCCTCGGCCAGGCCGAGGTCGACGCCGCCCTGGCCCCGCCGGGCTCCCCCGTCCCAGCGCGGCAGCCGGGGCAGCCCGGGCCCGCACCCGAGCCGGAGCGCCGGGCCGGCGACGCCGCCGGGAACGCGAGCGGCTAGGTGCACGAGTACGTCCTGATCCTCATCGTCGCGGCGGGAGTGACGTACATCATCACGCCGTTCGTGCTGAGTCTGGCGGTAGCGACCGGCGCGTTCACCCCGGTCCGCGCCCGGGACGTACACACCACCCCCATCCCGCGGCTCGGTGGGGTGGGGATCTACCTGGGCTTCGTCTCGGCCGCCCTCGTGGCGCGGTCGCTGCCCTACCTGGGCACGCTCTTCTCCGACCGACAGATCCTGGGGATCGTGGCCGCCGGGGGGATCGTCTGCCTGCTCGGCGCCTTCGACGACGTCCGCGAGCTCGACTGGCTCACCAAGCTGGCCGGCCAGGTCCTGGCCGCGGGCCTGATGGCCTACGCCGGTGTCCAGCTCCTCTCGCTGCCGGTCTTCGGCGTCACCATCCTGCCGACACCCGTCCTGGTCGGCGTCACGGTGCTGGTCGTCATCGTGTCCACCAACGCGGTCAACTTCATCGACGGGCTCGACGGGCTGGCGGCCGGTGTGGTCGGCATCGCGTCGCTCGCCTTCTTCATGTACTCCTACATCGTGTCGCGGTCCTTCGTGCCGGCCAACGTGTTCTCCACCGCGACCTTCGTCTCCGCCGCCCTCGTCGGGTGCTGCGCCGGCTTCCTGCCGCACAACTTCCACCCGGCCCGGCTGTTCATGGGCGACTCGGGCGCCCTGACGCTCGGGCTGCTCCTGTCCGCGGCGACGATCACCCTGACCGGCAACGTGGACCCCGGCGACGTGTCGGCCAACCAGGTCACCGCCGCCTTCCTGCCCGTCCTGGTGCCTCTCGCGGTACTCCTGCTGCCGCTGCTCGACATGGTGCTGGCCGTCGTGCGGCGCACCCGGGCGGGACAGCGGCCCTGGCAGCCTGACGCGAAGCACCTGCACCACCGGATGCTGCGGATCGGGCACGGGCACCGGCGTGCCGTGCTCGTGCTGTACATGTGGGCCGCTATCGTCGCATTCGGCTCCGTCTCGCTCGTCATCTGGAACGGCTGGACCCCGGTCCTGGTCGTCCTCGGCGTCGCGGCGGTCGGCGTCGTCCTCACGGTATGGCTGCCGAAGTGGAGGCCGACCAAGGGCTTGTGATAGCATTCACAAGCACCTTGGAAGTGCCTGAGAGCCCGCGCACGTCACTGAGCGTCACGTGGCCAAGGATGCGAGCACCCTTGATCCCGTTTCGAATTCGACAAACGACTCGACAACGACTCACGTCGCAGCCGACGCACTAGGCAGGTCTTCCTTGAGCGCCCGACCCGGCCGCAACGCGGCCCCTTCCGATGCCTTCGCGCAGCTGCTGCGCGGGTGCCTGCTGCCGACCCTCGTGGCGGCGGCCGCCTGCGTGGTCGCCGCCTTCTTCGCGAGCCCGATGGCCGCCTGGTCGGCCGCGTTCGGCGCCGTGCTCGTCATCGCCTTCTTCGGCCTGACGCTGCTCGTCATGAAACGCACGGCCGACCTGCCGCCCACGACGACGATGGTCGTGGTGCTGGTCGCCTACACCCTGAAGGTCGCCGCTCTGGGGGTCGCGATGTTCCTGGTGCGTGACGCGAGCTGGCTCTCCGGCTACGCGGTGGGAGTCAGCATCACCGTGTGTGCCGTCGTGTGGCTCTTCTTCGAGATGCGGGCCTACAAGCGGCTGCGGATCTTCGTCTACGACCCTCCGGGCGAGGCCACGGCCCAGGTGGACCCGGGGCAGAGGCCGCAGAATGGGTGCTGAGATCGGAGGCCGGCATGAGCACACCACAACCGGAGCCCTCCTCCCCGCGCGACGAGCAGGCCGCCGCCGAGGAGCAGCGCTCCGTCAACGTCCGCGCGGCGGACTCGGCCTGGCGGGTCTTCGCCTACCTGTTGTCCGGACCCCTGACCTACGGGGGGATCGGCTGGCTGGTGGACCGCTGGCTCGGTACGTCGTGGATCGTCGGGGTGGGCATCGTCGGCGGCATGGCGGTGTCGATCTACTACATCTGGTTCCGGTACGGTACGCACTGAGTCTGTCGTGGTGGGCCCCCAGTAGCACCCCGGCGTTGACAGTTGCTGGGAGCATCGTGAGCCCCGCGCACCTCACCGCGAGTCCTGCACCACGCAGTCGAAGGAGAAACCCGTGAGCATCGAGGCCGCCGTCCTGCCGACGGAGTACACGCCGCCGGGGACCGAGGACTTCTGGATCCCGCTCATCGGTGACGGGGCCTGGGCCTTCACCCGGGCCAGCCTGCTCGCGATCATCTCGGTGGCCCTGCTCTGGTGGTGGCTGCACGCCACGACCAGGAAACGCGCGGTGGTGCCCAGCATGGGCCAGATGGGCACCGAGGCGGTCTACGACTTCGTGCGCAACGACATCGCCCGAGACCTGATCGGCAGCAAGGAGTTCATGCGGTTCGTCCCGCTGCTGTTCGCCCAGTTCATCTTCATCCTGCTCAACAACTTCTTCGGCGTCGTGCCGCCGTTCCAGAACCCGACGATGGGCCGGATCGGCTTCCCGATCGCCCTGACGCTGGTCGTCTTCGTCGTCTACCACGTGGTCGGCATGCAGAAGCACGGCTTCGTGGGCTACTGGAAGTCGCTGGTGCCGCCGGGCCTGCCCAAGCCGATGATCCCGGTGATCTTCTTCCTCGAGCTGATCACCGACATCTTCACCCGGCCGGTCACCCTCGCGCTGCGGCTCTTCGGCAACATGTTCGCCGGCCACGTCATGATGATCCTGTTCATCGGGGGCGGCTGGTACATGCTGACCAACGGGGGGATCGTGCTGCCCGTGGCCGGCGCCGTCACGTGGATCATGGCGTTCGTCATGACCCTCTTCGAGCTGCTGGTCGAGGTCCTGCAGGCCTACGTCTTCACCCTGCTGACCGCGCTCTACATCGGCGGCGCCCTGGCCGACGAGCACTGACGAACGCACCCGTCCACCCCCGACCCGGACACCCCGCCCACCACTCGCAAGCCCGCACCACCCGGAAGTACGAGTTCGACCCCGCCTCGCTGGCACGGGCCAGCGGGACCGACACAAAGGAAATGGAATCAACATGACCGGCAACATCGCCATCCTCGGTTACGGCCTGTCCGCCATCGGCCCCGGCATCGGCGTCGGCCTGATCTTCGCTGCCTTCATCAACGGAGTGGCCCGCCAGCCCGAGGCTCGCGGCATGCTCCAGCCGATCGCCTTCCTCGGGTTCGCCATCGCCGAGGCGCTGGCCATCTTCGGTCTGGCCCTCGCCTTCGTCTTCCGGTCCTGAGCGCATCCGTCCGGCCTGCCGGCCAGCCGTGAACCATTGAGGAGTTGCGCATGCATGCACTGACATTTCCCGCCGCGGGGGAGGGCAGCGGTTGGGGGAGCGCGCCCCCGATCCTGCCGCACCCGCTCGAGCTGATCTTCGGGCTGGTCACCTTCGCGATCATCTACTGGGTGGTCAAGCAGAAGATCATGCCGCGCATCGAGGAGATCTACGCCAAGCGCGCCGCCGCCATCGAGGGGGGCATCAACCGGGCCGAGGAGGCCCAGGCCCAGGCCCAGGCCGCCCTGGCCGAGTACCAGACCCAGCTGACCCAGGCCCGCACCGAGGCGGCGCGCATCCGTGAGGACGCCAAGGCCCAGGGCGCCCAGATCCTCGCCGAGCTGAAGCAGCAGGCGGGTGTCGAGGCGGCGCGGATCACCGAGACCGCCCACAAGCAGATCGAGGCCGAGCGCCAGCAGGCCCTCGTCTCGCTGCGCGCCGACGTCGGCCGGATCTCGACCGACCTGGCCAGCCGGATCGTCGGGGAGTCGCTGCACGACGAGACCCGCCAGCGGGGCATCGTCGACCGCTTCCTGGCCGAGCTGGAGTCCGGCGACATAGTGCGCGAGAAGGTCGGCGCCGTCGAAGGCGAGGACGCCTGATGCACGGCTCGTCCCGCGCCGCCGCGGCCGCGAGCCGGGCGGCCTTCCGTGCCGCGCTCGTCGGTGGTGCCCCGCTGAGCCGGCTGGGCGGCGAGCTGTTCTCGGTCGTGGCGACGCTCGACTCGAGCTCGACGCTGCGCCGAGCCCTCGCGGACAGCTCGCGGGAGGGCACCGACAAGCGGGCCCTCGTCGAGCGGCTCTTCGCCGGCAAGGTCGACGCCTCCACCCTGCGGGTGCTCTCCGTCGTCAGCGGTGAGCGCTGGGCGGCCGAGCGTGACCTGACCGACATGCTCGAGGCACTGGCCGTCGAGGCGGTGGTCGCGGCCGCCGAGGCCGGCGACCGCGCCGACCGGGTCGAGGACGAGCTGTTCCGCTTCGAGCGGGTCGTCGCGGCCGACACCGCACTGCACGCCGCCATCACCAACCAGGCCGCACCGGTCGACTCGCGGCTCGGGCTGGTGCAGCGCCTGCTGGCCGGCAAGGTCGCCGACGAGACGCTCACCCTGGTCCGGCAGGCCGTCGCGCACCCGCGGGGCCGCCGGTTCGACCGGACCGTGCAGACCTACCTGGACCTGGCCGCCGTGCGCCGTGAGCAGCAGACCGCGACGGTCACCTCCGCGGTGCCGTTGTCGGACTCCGAGCGGGCTCGTCTCGGCGCCGGTCTCGCCACGATCTACGGCGGCAAGGTTCGCGTCAACGCTGTCGTCGACCCGCGGGTCATGGGTGGGATCAAGGTCGAGATCGGTGACGAGCTGATCGACGGGACCGTCCTGCGCAAGCTCGAGAGCGCCCGGCGCGCCATGGGCGCCTGACCCGGCGACCCGCCCACCCCACAGCAGCAGTCAACGAACATCATGGGGCCCGCGCAGGTGGGCCGAAACGAGGAGAAGATCATCAGATGACGGAGCAGCTTTCGATCCGTCCGGAGGAGATCCGGGACGCGCTGGACTCGTTCGTCCGGTCCTACCAGCCCGGCGCGGCCTCCCGCGAGGAGGTCGGCCGCGTCACCGACGCCGGTGACGGGATCGCGCACGTCGAGGGTCTGCCCTCGGCCATGACCAACGAGCTGCTGCAGTTCGAGGACGGCACGCTGGGCCTGGCGCTCAACCTCGACGTGCACGAGATCGGCGTCGTCGTGCTCGGCGACTTCGACGGCATCGAGGAGGGCCAGTCGGTCAAGCGCACCGGCGAGGTCCTCTCGGTCCCGGTCGGCGACAACTTCCTCGGCCGGGTCATCGACCCGCTGGGCAACCCGATCGACGGGCTGGGCGAGATCCTGTCCACCGAGCGGCGCGCGCTCGAGCTGCAGGCCCCGACCGTGGTCCAGCGCAAGTCGGTCCACGAGCCGCTCCAGACGGGTATCAAGGCGGTCGACTCGATGACCCCGATCGGCCGGGGACAGCGCCAGCTGATCATCGGCGACCGCCAGACCGGCAAGACCACCGTCGCCATCGACACGATCATCAACCAGAAGCGCAACTGGGAGTCCGGCGACCCGAACCAGCAGGTGCGCTGCATCTACGTCGCCATCGGGCAGAAGGGCTCGACGATCGCGTCGGTCCGCGGCACCCTCGAGGAGGCCGGCGCGCTCGAGTACACCACGATCGTGGCCGCTCCCGCCTCCGACTCGGCAGGGTTCAAGTACCTCGCCCCGTACACCGGCTCGGCCATCGGCCAGCACTGGATGTACCAGGCCAAACATGTCCTGATCGTCTTCGACGACCTGTCCAAGCAGGCCGAGGCCTATCGCGCCGTCTCGCTGCTGCTGCGTCGCCCGCCGGGCCGCGAGGCCTACCCGGGTGACGTCTTCTACCTGCACAGCCGCCTGCTCGAACGCTGCGCCAAGCTGTCCGACGACCTCGGCGCCGGCTCGATGACCGGCCTGCCGATCATCGAGACCAAGGCCGGTGACGTCTCGGCGTACATCCCGACCAACGTCATCTCGATCACCGACGGCCAGATCTACCTGCAGGCCGACCTGTTCAACGCCAACGTCCGTCCCGCCATCGACGTGGGCGTCTCGGTGTCCCGGGTCGGTGGTGCCGCGCAGATCAAGGCGATGAAGTCGGTCGCCGGCCGGCTCAAGCTCGACCTCGCGCAGTTCCGCGCCATGGAGGCCTTCGCGATGTTCGCCTCCGACCTCGACCCCGCCTCGCGCGCCCAGCTGGCCCGGGGTGGCCGGCTCGTC
The DNA here is from genome assembly GCF_039812505.1 of Intrasporangium sp. Taxonomy (GTDB): domain Bacteria; phylum Actinomycetota; class Actinomycetes; order Actinomycetales; family Dermatophilaceae; genus Intrasporangium_A. The sequence goes on from NZ_JBDIAQ010000046.1 coordinate 22,370, forward strand.
GAGCTGCTCAAGCAGTCGCAGAGCCATCCGTACCCGGTCGAGGAACAGGTCGTCGCGATCTGGGCCGGTACGACCGGCAAGCTCGACGATGTCGCCATCGAGGACGTGCGCGCCTTCGAGCGCGAGCTGCTCGAGCAGCTGCGCATCGAGGGCACCGTCCTGACGACGATCCGCGAGACGAAGAAGCTGGACGAGGACACCGAGGCCGCGCTCGAGCGCATCACCGACGACCTCAAGTTCACCTTCACGGCATCCGGCGCCCAGGCCGTGGCGGCCGGCACGGAGGCCGTCGACGAGCTCGGTGCCGACCAGATCACCCAGGCCAAGATCGTCAAGCAGAAGAAGTGACGCACCGGCTCGCCCACCCGGTTGCCCGGCCGTCAGGCACGGCCGGTCAACGGGAGCGGGGCCTACGCGCCAGCGCACCCGGGGCCGAGCGAGCCAGGCCCGCACGGCCGGGCCGCTGACGAACCAGACGAACCCAGACGAACCACGAAGACCAGGAGAGGCGGAGCACATGGGAGCGCAGATGCGCATCTACCGGCACCGCATCAAGTCCGTCCAGTCCATCAAGAAGATCACCAACGCGATGGAGCTGATCGCGGCGGCCCGCGTCGTCAAGGCCCGCCAGCGCGCCGTCGAGGCGATGCCGTACACGACCGCGCTGACCCGCGCGGTGTCGGCCGTGGCCACGAACGCCAACGAGGACCACCCGCTAACCCGCCCGAAGGGGAGCTCCACCCGGGCCGGTGTCGTGGTCATCACGGCGGACCGCGGGCTGGCCGGCGCCTACTCGGTCTCGGCGATCAAGGAGAGCAACGAGCTGATCGAGCGGCTGCGCGGCGAGGGCAAGCAGGTCCAGTCCTACCTCGTGGGCCGCAAGGCCGTGACCTACTACCACTTCCGGAGACGTGAGTTCGCCGCCGAGTGGTCGGGCTTCACCGACGCGCCGCAGTTCGCGAACGCCCGCGAGATCGCCGACCGGATCACCGCTGACTTCCTGAAGGAGACGGACCAGGGCGGCCTGGACGAGGTGCACATCGTCTACACCCTCTTCCGCTCGATGGTCACGCAGGAGCCGCGGGTGCTGCGCCTGCTGCCCCTCGAGGTCGTCGACGCCGACGACGCGGGCGAGGAGGGCGTCGACCTGACGGTCAAGCAGTACGAGGAGGGCGAGCTGCTCCCCGAGTACGACTTCGAGCCGAACGCGGTCGAGGTGCTCGACGCGCTGCTGCCCAAGTACGTCCGCAACCGGGTCTTCACCTGCCTGCTCAGCTCGGCCGCGTCCGAGCTCGCGGCGCGACAGCGGGCCATGAAGTCGGCCACCGACAACGCCGAGGAGCTCATCAAGAAGTACGAGCGCCTCGCCAACCAGGCCCGGCAGGCCGGGATCACCCAAGAGATCAGCGAAATCGTGGGCGGTGCGAACGCCCTCGCCGACGCACAGAAGTAAGCCCACGAAGGTTAGGAAGCATCAGCCATGACTGCAACACTCAGCGAGAACGCCGCCGGTGCCCCGGCCCAGGGGGCCGCCGGTCGCATCTCCCGGATCATCGGCCCCGTCGTCGACGTCGAGTTCCCGGCCGACGCGATGCCGGAGATGTACAACCTGCTGACCACGGAGGTGACGCTGCAGGGCGAGACGAAGCGACTCAACCTCGAGGTCGCCCAGTACGTCGGCGACAACATGATCCGGGCCATCTCGCTCCAGCCGACCGACGGGCTGGTGCGCGGCGCCGCGGTGCAGGACACCGGCGGCCCGATCAGCGTCCCGGTCGGCAACATCACCCTCGGGCACGTGTTCAACGCCACGGGCGAGTGCCTCAACCTGAAGCCGGGCGAGCGGCTCGAGATCACCGAGCGCTGGGGCATCCACCGCAAGGCGCCCGACTTCGACCAGCTCGAGAGCAAGACCACGATGTTCGACACCGGCATCAAGGTCATCGACCTGCTCACCCCGTACGTGCAGGGTGGCAAGATCGGCCTGTTCGGCGGCGCCGGCGTCGGCAAGACGGTGCTGATCCAGGAGATGATCGCCCGGGTCGCGCGCGACCACGGTGGCGTCTCGGTGTTCGCCGGGGTCGGTGAGCGCACCCGCGAGGGCAACGACCTGATGGTCGAGATGGAGGAGGCCGGCGTCCTCGGTCAGACCGCCCTGGTCTTCGGCCAGATGGACGAGCCGCCGGGCACGCGCCTGCGGGTCGCGCTGTCCGCCCT
>NZ_JBDIAQ010000047.1:0-24561 GCF_039812505.1 Intrasporangium sp.
CGTTCATGGCTCGAGTGTCCCATCACAGTCGCCGGTTCGCACCCGTCGCGAGACGGGGGGCTTGTGGGCAATGACCCGCGGAGGAGAAGCAGGAGGCGCACGCCGACTCGTGATCTTCGACCGCAGCGACCGGCCGAGCTCGGACCAATAGGAGATACTGCAGCCGGTGCGCCGCTGGTGCGCCGCGCCGTTACCCTGTGGATAACTCCGGCGGCAAATCGGCCGAGTCTGCTTGCCTATAGGCATGCACCGTCGCCTACCGCGTTCGTCGTCTCATCGCATCCTGCCATTGCTCGCGATCGCGTGCCTCGCCCTCGCTCTCGTCACCGGCTGTGCTGGTCAGGCGGGACCCGCCGAGAGCACATCGTCTGGGACGAGCACCGCCCGGACGCCCGCCGACTCGAGCCCGCAGGCGGCCCTCGACCTGCCTCGTGCCACGGCAGCGATGGCGGACTACGACAGGCGCAACAACGCCGCCGCCAGGACCGCCTACGCGAAGATGGATGCCAAGGCGTGGCGAACGGCGGATATCGGTCCACTCCTGCTGGCGGACGACTTCGCCGTCGTGTTCCGGAAGCTGTCTCCTGCCTCCGAGCGCAAGCCGCATGTGGACTTCTCGATGACCCCGGAGCGGGTATATGCCGCCGGCCCCAGCGCTTTCCCGCAGCTGGCCCTCGTCGCCGGCCCGATGACCGGCGTGGAGGCCTCCGAGCGAGCGTGGCTGGGTGTTCGCCTCATGGCCCAGACCACGGCAGGGGGGACCTGGTTCAACGCCCAGTCCCTGAGTGTCGAGCCTGCCGACCTGCCCGCGCCGGTCGTGCCCGGACCCGCCGCCCAAGTGAGCGACGCCCAGCTGAAGCGATTCGCGGGTGTGCGCCCCGCGCTGACCGCCTACCTTGAGAAGAAGAAGGCCTCCGACCGGATCGACACGGCCTCTGTCGAGCCGCTACGGAAGGAGTTGCGCAAGCCCGGGGACTCATCCCTGGCCAACCTGACGGTCACCTGCGTTCCCTTCCCCGACAACACCCCCGGCGCGGCGGCAGTCTGGCGAGCCGACGCAGGTGCTATCGGCGTGTTGGCGCTGCGATGCCAGACCTACGCCCAGCTGAAGGACCGCACCACTTACATGAAGCTGCCTGAGCGCACCAGGGCGGTCCTCGGCATCCGGGACAAGTACCCGCAGGACTTCACGTTCTCATTCCTGCTCCAGACGCTCGTCACCCTGCCCGAGTCCGGCCCGGCCAAGGTCATCGGGCACAGCACCCAGCAGATCCTGACGCGGTGAACCGTGTGACGGCGCGAACCTGGACGGGAAGGACCGGTGTGCCCTGCTCAGAAGATCGCGTTGATGCCGTTCCAGCCGCTGCCGATCTGGACCCTGGTGAGCCAGCCTCCGGAGGTGGTTCGCGGGTAGAGCCACAGTCGCCCCTCCCTGTCCCTGGCGACGATGTCAGGCACTCGGTCGCCGTTCAGGTCGCCCGGGCTCATGATGGCCGTCATCCCGTTCCACCCGGTCCCGATGCGGGCCTTGCTGAGCCAGCCGCCCTTGCCGTTGCCGGGGTAGAGCCACAGGTAGCCGGTCGAGCGCTGGCGGGCGACGATGTCGGCGAACCCGTCGCCGGTCACGTCGCCGGCACCGACGATCACGTCGAAGCCCTGCCAGCCGCTGCCGATCTTCACCCCGGAGCGCACCGTGCCGGAGCCGGTGCCGGCGTAGAGGTAGAGGTTCCCGCTGGAGGCTCCGCGCGCGATGACGTCCACCCGCTGGTCGCCGTCGAAGTCCCCGGGCGCGACGATCCGGTCGAGGCCGTCCCAGCCCGTGCCCACCCTGACCCGCGGGAGCCACCCGCCCCTGCCATTGCCACGGTAGAGCCACAGGTCGCCGGTCGATCGCTGGCGGGCGAGCACGTCCTGCGGACCGTCACCGCTGAGGTCGCCGACCGTCTCGAGGACGTCCATGCCCGACCACCCGGTGCCGATCCGCGACCCGGGTGAGAGCGTTCCGCGGGTCGTCCCGGCGTAGATCCGCAGCTCGCCGGTCGAGGCGACCCGGGCCAGCACGTCGTTGGTCCAGTCGCCGTTGAACTCCGCGGTCGAGTTGGACAGCGTCGAGGCCGGCATCGGCAGGGCGGTGAAGCCGTACGTGCCGCAGGTGCGGTCGTAGTCCCGTTCGTCGTCGTACCACTGCGACAGGTACACGTGGCCGCCGGAGAAGCTCGTCTGGGTGCAGCGGTCGGCCGCCTCCTCCGGATAGTCCAGCCGGCCCGCCGTGGCCCACACCGGGACCCCCGGCAGGCGCCAGCCACCGGTGATCTCCCGCCACCCGTTGGCATACGAGTACAGGCCGTATGGGTAGCCGGCGTCGCGCAGGCCCCGCATCACGCCCTCGACGACGTACCGGTTCGCGCGCTCCTTGGCAGCCGTGCCGGTCGGCCACGGCTGGGCGCTGCGCGGCTCCACGTCGATCCACACCACGGGCGCCTTGAACCCGACCCCGGCCAGGCTGTCGACCGCGAACCGCGCCTGTGCGTAGCCGACGTTGGAGAGCTTGCCCGCCGTGGTGCTCGCCGACCAGGGACCCTTGCTGCCGTAGGTCGTCAGCTGGGCGGAGGTCGGGTACGCGGCCATCGTGTAGGCCTGCGCCGGCTTGCCGTGGTCCTTGACCCAGGCGACCTGACTCGCCAGGCAGGGGTTCTCGGTGAAGGGCAGGCCCTTGGTCAGCCCGACGACGACGAACTGGGTCGACGACGGAGGCATCGGCAGGCCGTACCCGCCGACGCTGCTCGGGCACTGCGGCCACGAGATGTCGTGGCCGAACATCGTGGCGGCGGAGGCGGTGGGCGCGACGGCGATCGCGCAGGTGGCCAGGACGAGAGCGCCCAGGACGGTGGAAACGGCGGTGCGACGACCCATGGTGGTCTCCTTCGACCTGTCCAGTGGAGCAACCCACCCAGTCTGACGGTAGGGACCATGGTCATGGGTCCCCGATAACCTGTGGTTCGTGACGGATGCGAGCAGTGGCGCCGAGACCAGTGGACCCGAGACCAGTGGACCCGAGACCAGTGGACCCGAGGTCAAGGTGGGCGTCATCGGTGCCGAGGGCAGGATGGGCTCGCAGGTGTGCCGGGCCGTCGAGGCAGCCGACGGGCTGCGCCTCGTGGCCCGGTACGACCAGGGCGACGACCTCGGTGACCTGGGCGGGGCGGATGTCGTCGTCGAGTTCTCGGTGCCGGAGGCGTCACCGGGCAACGTCGCGCACTGCGTGGCCCGGGGCGTGCACGTCGTCGTCGGCACGACCGGCTGGGACGACGGGCGGCTCGAGACCCTGCGCGGCCGGCTGGCCGACGCCCCGCCCACCGCCACCGGGTCGCCGGTGGGGGTCCTGGTCGCCCCGAACTTCGCGATCGGCGCGATCCTGATGATGTCGTTCGCCGCGCAGGCCGCCCGCTTCTACGAGTCGGTCGAGATCGTCGAGCTGCACCATCCCGACAAGGTCGACGCGCCCTCGGGCACCGCCGCGCGCACGGCCGGGCTGGTGGCGGCCGCCCGGGACCGGGCCGGCGCCGGACCCGTGCCGGACGCCACCACCCACGACCCGGACGGTGCGCGCGGGGCCCGGGTGAGCGGCATACCCGTGCACTCGGTGCGGCTGCGCGGCCTGGTCGCCCACCAGGAGGTGCTGCTGGGCAACGTGGGCGAGCTGCTGACCATCCGGCACGACTCGTTCGACCGGGCCTCGTTCATGCCCGGCGTCATCGCGGGCGTGCGCCGGGTGGCCGACCACCCGGGGCTGACCGTCGGGCTCGAGCACTACCTCGGGCTGGCCGAGCCGTGACCGGTGGTGGCGAGGAGCTGGTCGTGCTGCTCTCCGGGGACGGCCACCGGGTCGGGGTCGCCCCGAAGCGGTCCGTCCACGGCCCGGACACGCCCCTGCACCTGGCCTTCTCGGCCTATCTCTTCGACGCGGGCGACCGCCTGCTCGTGACGCAGCGGGCCCTGGACAAGGCGACCTTCCCGGGGGTCTGGACCAACTCGGTCTGCGGGCATCCCGCCCCGGACGAGCCGCTCGAGGAGGCAGTGCGCCGTCGGGCGAGCGACGAGCTCGGGCTCGGCGTGCACGACCTGCGCCTCGTGCTGCCGCGCTTCGGTTACCGCGCCGAGATGGACGGCATCGTCGAGTGGGAGCTGTGCCCCGTGCTCGTCGGCAGGGTCAGGACGCAGCCGCATCCTGACCCTGCGGAGGTGGCCTCCTTCGAGTGGGACGAGTGGCCGGCCTTCGCCGGCGAGGTCCTTGCCGGTCGGGAGGTCTCCCAGTGGTGTCGACTCCAGGTCGCCGAGCTCGTCGCGCTCGGGCCGGGGCCGGACGCGTGGCCCACGGCGGACGCCGCCGACCTGCCGGCCGCCGTGAGCTGGTCCTGACCCCGCTCGGGCTCGAGCGGCCGACACGCTCTGAGCACTCGAGGTGGCTACGGCGGAGACGTTCTGCATGTGGCCCCGAACCGGCGAGCCCGGCGGTCATGGCCGTGCTCGGCCGGGCCGCGTGGTGGCTGCCGCAGTGGCTGTCCAGGATCCTGCCAAACCCTCGAGGTCGAGGGGACCGGCTCAAGGCCCACCTGTTCGCGCGCGAGGCGTCGGACAGCACGTTGACGGGCGAGGTGGACGTGCCCGCACGTCGGTGAGTGGCGCCGTCGAGCCGCGCATCGTCAGCGCGGCAGGGCGATCACGTTCAGTCACGTCACTCGTCAGAGCGACCCGAGGTCGAGCAGAAGGGCCAGCGTCTCGCGAACCTCGCCGAGGGCCACTGGGCCGATGTTGCCGATGTTCTGCTGGATCCGAGTCGTCGCCACGGAACGAACATGCTGGCACTGGGCCGACGAACGCGCCCCGAGCTCGTTGTCGTCATCCGGGTCGATGACGACCTCGGTGCCGCTCCGGCGAGTCGTCGGGGTCAAGGGGACGACCTGGACGACATTCGGCCCACCCCGCAGGACCCGCTCCGCCGTCACCACGACGGCCGGTCGGCGAAGTCCGGCCTCGCTGCCGGTGGGTGTCCCGAGGTCGAGCTCGACGACGTCACCCGGCGTCAGCATCGAGCCACACCGTCTCCTCGTCGGTGAGCTCCGTCGCGAGGTCTCGGCCCATCGCGTCCTGGCGGAGGGCACGGATCGCCCGACTCACCGTCTGGTCGATCGTCTCATGGCGTTGGGCGGCCAACCGGGTCACGCGCGCATGAGTCTCTCGGCTGACTCGGATCGTCGTCGTCTGGGCCATGACGCCAAGCGTAGCGAGATGTAGACGAACACGTCTACATCTCGTTCGCGGTCAGGCCCAGCCCGTGAGCCGCAGCAGGGCGGCGGTCAGGGCCCCGAGCACGACGACGACGATGAACGGGGCCCGGAGCAGCAGCGCGACGACGGCAACGCCGACCGCCGCGGCGCGGGCGTCGAGGACCAGTCCGCCGCCTCCCGTCGTGAAGGTCTGGGTGACGACGAGGGCCGCGAGCAGGGCGATCGGCAGCGCACCGGTCACCCGCTTCACGTGCGGCTCCTGCAGCACCTTGGCCGGGACGAGGTAGCCGGCGAGCTTCAGCGCGAAGGCGATCCCGGCGGCGACGAGTACGGCCACCCACATCGTCATGACCGGGCCTCCTTCGTGCGTGCCGGTCGGCGTCCCGGGCCCCGCCAGGTCAGCAGGGCCGCCGCCGCGGCCGCGATGACCGGCACCCCGGGCGGCAGCGCGGGGGAGAGGGTCATCGCGACGAGGGCCGCCACGAGCGCCACCGCGACCGCGTCGCGGCTGCGCAGTCGCGGCCACAGCAGGGCGGTGAACGCCGCGCTGGCCGCGGCGTCGAGACCCCACTGCTTCGGGTCGCCCAGCGCGTTGCCGACCAGGGCCCCGACGAACGTCATGAGGTTCCACAGCAGGAAGACCGACAGGCCGGTGACCCAGAAGCCGAGGCGGGCGGCTCGCGCGTCGTCCTGGGCGACCGCCACGGCCGTCGACTCGTCGATCGTGACGTGGGCGGCGGCCAGCCGGCGCAGGTGCCGGACCCCCAGCAGCTGGGTCAGTTCGAGGGCGTATAGCCCGTTGCGGATCCCGAGCATGGAGGAGGCCGCGATCGCTGCGGGGGCGGCGGTGAGCCCGCCGCCGCCGACGATCCCGATGAAGGCGAACTGCGAGCCACCCGTGAACATCAGCGCCGACAGCGCCTGGGTCTGCCAGAGGTCCAGGCCGGCGGCCACCGCGAGGGCGCCGAAGCTGATCCCGTAGGCACCGGTCGCCACCCCGACGGAGACGCCCTGCCGCCAGACCTGGCGGCGCAGCTGCGGGTCGAGCCGCGCGCCGATGGACTTCTCGTGCACCCTGGTCACGCCGACCGTGGGTCGTGGGACACGTCGGCCGACAGGCGCACCTCCCGGACCGTCTCGCCCTCCGGCGACACGACCCTGCCCCGGTGGGCGCCGTCCGGCACCAGCCCGGCCGCGGTCAGGAACCCGCGTAGGTCGTCGTCGGTACCGATCACCCACGTCGTCAGCTCGTCGCGGCCCCGGCCACGGGCGGTGTCGACGACCGCGTTGAGCAGGCGTGAGCCATGGCCCTGTCGACGGGCGTCGGGGTGCACCGCGATCGTTGTCAGCTCGGCCGTGCGCTCGCCGGCGTCGGGGTCCGACGACGGTGCCACCGCGGCGAAGCCGACGACCTGCTCGCCGGCGCAGGCGACGAGCAGGACGTGGTCGCGCGAGGGCGGCTCGGCCAGGGCGGCCCGCCAGGCGTTCGTGAAGGGCCGCGGCTCGAACTGTTCGACGGCCTCGGCCGGAAGGTGGGCGGCATACGCATCCCGGAAGACGACGGCCTGCACGAAACCCACCGCCGGGGCGTCCGCCGCGCGGGCGAAGCGGACGCTGGCGTCGGCCAGCGGCCCCGCCCCCCCGTGCCCGTGCTCATGCCCGCCCTCGTGCCCGTGCTCGTGTCCGCCCGTGTGCTCGTGTCCGTGCCCATGCCCTGCGTCAACCACCGGCCCAGTCTCTCAGGTCCGCTCGGGCGGCCGGTCTTTGCCCGGTCCGTGCCCGGTCTCGCATACTGGCCTCATGTATGGCAATGACGTCATCGACCCCAACGACCCGCTCAACGCGGCCGAGACGGAGGCCTACGAGCAGGCCCGGCAGCACGAGGACCGGCGGGGCGAGGTCGGCGACGACTTCGACGCGCTCATCGCCGCCGACCAGCGGATCGAGCCGCGCGACGCGATGCCCGAGAAGTACCGGCAGACGCTGATCCGGCAGATCGCCCAGCACGCCCACTCCGAGGTCATCGGGATGCAGCCCGAGGGCAACTGGATCACCCGGGCCCCCTCGCTGCGCCGCAAGGCGATCCTGACCGCGAAGGTGCAGGACGAGGCCGGGCACGGGCTGTACCTCTACTCGGCGACCGAGACGCTCGGTATCGAGCGCACCGAGCTGCTCGACCGGCTGCACCACGGCACCCAGAAGTACTCGTCGATCTTCAACTACCCGACCCTGACCTGGGCCGACAACGGCGCGATCGGGTGGCTCGTCGACGGCGCCGCGATCATGAACCAGGTGCCGCTGTGCCGGTGCTCCTACGGCCCCTACGCCCGGGCGATGGTCCGGATCTGCAAGGAGGAGAGCTTCCACCAGCGCCAGGGCTTCGAGATTCTCTGGGTGCTCTCGCGTGGCACGTCGGCCCAGCGCGAGATGGCCCAGGACGCCACGAACCGGTGGTGGTGGCCGGCCCTGATGATGTTCGGCCCACCCGACACCGGCGAGGCCGCCACCCATGGCCACACGGCACAGTCCATGGCCTGGGGCATCAAGCGGTTCACCAACGACGACCTGCGCCAGAAGTTCGTCGACATGACCGCCCCGCAGGCGCAGAAGCTGGGCGTGACCCCGCCCGATCCGGACCTGCGGTGGAACGAGGAGCGCGGCCACTGGGACTTCGGCCAGATCGACTGGGACGAGTTCTGGCGGGTGCTGCGCGGCGACGGGCCGTGCAACGCCGAACGGGTGTCCCACCGGCGGCGCGCCCACGAGGAGGGTGCGTGGGTGCGCGCCGCCGCCAACGCCTACGCCGCCAAGCACGCCGCGTCCGGGGAGAGTGCCGCGTGAGCGAGTCGACGACGCAGCCGGCCGGGGTCGACGCCGGGAGCTGGCCGCTCTGGGAGGTCTTCGTCCGGGGCAAGCGGGGCCTGGCCCACACCCACGTCGGCTCGCTGCACGCGCCGGACGCCGAGATGGCGCTGCGCAACGGCCGGGACATCTACACGCGCCGGCAGGAGGGCGTCTCGATCTGGGTGGTGCGCGCCACCGACATCACCGCGAGCAGCCCGGACGAGAAGGACTCCTTCTTCGACCCGGCCGCCGACAAGATCTACCGGCACCCGTCGTTCTACGACGTGCCCAAGGACGTGGAGTACCTGTGAGCGAGCAGGCGAGAACGACGGCGGCATACCTGCTCGGCGTGGCGGACGACGCGATGGTCTATGCCCAGCGGCTGGGCGAGTGGATGACCAACGCGCCGCAGCTCGAGGAGGACATGGCCCTGGGCAACGTCTCGCTCGACCTGCTCGGCCAGGCCCGCGGCCTCTACCCCCGCGTGGGCGAGCTCGACGGTACGGGTCGCGGCGAGGACGACTACGCGATGCTGCGCGACGAGCGGGCCTGGCGCAACGTGCACCTCGTCGAGCAGGAGCGGGGTGACTTCGCGCACGAGATGGCGCGGATGCTGTGGTTCGCGGCCTACCAGAACGAGCTGTATGCCGCCCAGCTCGCCTCCAGCGACCCCGTCCTGGCCGGGGTGGCGGGCAAGGCGCTCAAGGAGGTGCGCTACCACCTCGACCATGCCCAGCACTGGGTGCTGCGCCTGGGCGACGGGACCGACGAGTCGCACCGGCGGATGCAGGCGGCGATCGACTGGGTTGCGCCCTACGTCGACGAGCTCTTCGCGGACGACCCCGTCTCGGTGGCGGCGGTCGGGGCCGGGCTCGTGGCCAGGGCGCCGAGCGCGCTGCGCCCCCGGGCGCAGCACGTCGTGGCGGCGACCGTCGCCGAGGCCACCCTGACGATGCCGGCGGCACCCGGCTGGCACTCGCGCGGTGGGCGCGACGGGATCCACTCGCGACCGATGGGCTTCCTGCTCGCCGAGCTGCAGCACATCGCCCGGTCCCACCCCGGAGCGACCTGGTGAGCGCCCAGCCAGTCGGTGCGAAGCCGAGCAGCGCTGTCGTACAGGCGATCTCGGAGATCGCCGACCCCGAGATCCCGGTGATCTCGATCGCCGACCTGGGCATCCTGCGCGAGGTGGACCTCGACGAGCAGGCTCGCTCGGTCACCGTCACGATCACCCCGACCTACTCGGGCTGCCCCGCGATGGAGCTGATCCGGTCGCGGATCGAGCACGAGGCGAGGACGCGCGGCTATGCCGTGCAGGTGCGCACCCGGCTTTCGCCGGCCTGGACGACGGACTGGATGACCGCCTCGGGCAAGGCGGCGTTGGCCCGCTTCGGGATCGCGCCGCCCGGGCCCGTGCGGACCGGCGGGCCGGTCCCGGTCCGGCTGCGCCGCCACGTCGTCACCTGCCCGCTGTGCGGGTCCGACGACACCACCGAGATCGCCCACTTCGGCTCGACCGCGTGCAAGGCGCTGCGACGCTGCAACGCCTGCCGCGAGCCGTTCGACGAGTTCAAGGCCCTGTGACGCCCATGACCGAAGACGCGCTGACCGACATCGAGACCGGCGCCGACGCCGAGCAGGCCCCGTCGCCGTCCGGGCGCCGGGCCGTATTCCACGAGCTGCCGGTCGTCGACATCGAGCGGCTCACCGACGACGCGGTCGCCGTGACGTTCGGTGTGCCCGACGAGCTCGAGCAGGAGTATGCCTTCCTGCCCGGCCAGCACCTGACGCTCCGGGCCGGGATCAAGGGCGAGGACGTGCGGCAGTCCTACTCGATCTGCCAGTCGCTGCACGCCCCGGGGCGGGACGGCACCAGGCGGGTCGCCGTCGCGCGGGTCCCCGAGGGACGGATGTCGAACTGGGTCAACGACGAGCTGCGCGTTGGCCAGCACGTGCACGTCATGACCCCGCTCGGGTCGTTCACCTGCGCGACCCGGCCGGACGCCGCACGGCACCACGTCGCGATCGCGGCGGGGTCGGGCATCACCCCGGTCATCTCGCTGCTGACGACCGCGCTGGAGGAGGAGCCCCGGTCGCGCGCCACGCTGCTGTTCGGCAACCGGCGCACCGACACGATCATGTTCCTGGAGGAGCTGGAGGACCTGAAGAACCGCTTCCCCAGCAGGTTCCAGCTCGTGCACGTGCTCTCCCGGGAGCCCCAGGAGGTCGAGCTGTTCACCGGCCGGCTCGACCCCGAGCGGCTCGAGCGGATCTTCGCGGCGCTCGTGCCGGTCGAGACGGTCGACGAGTGGTACCTGTGCGGCCCGTTCGGGATGGTCACCGCCGCCGAGGCGCTGCTGGGGGAGCGGGGCGTCGACCCGCGCCACATGCACCACGAGATCTTCCACGTCGACGACGGCACGGGGCCGCGGCGCAAACCGGTCATCGACCGGTCGGCGCCGCCCGAGGCCGTGGTGACGGTGTCGCTCGACGGGCGCACGAGCATCGTGCCGATGCCGAGCCGTGAGGAGGTCATCCTCGACGCGGTCCTGCGGGTGCGCGCCGACGCGCCCTTCTCGTGCACCAACGGGGTGTGCGGCACCTGTCGGGCCCGGCTGCTGGCCGGTCAGGTGCGGATGGACCGCAACTACGCGCTGGAGCCGGACGAGGTCGCGCGTGGCCTCGTGCTGACCTGCCAGAGCCACCCGGTGACCGACGAAGTCTCGCTGGACTACGACGTCTGATGACCCCGGTCGTGCCGTGGGAGGTCGTAGTGGTCACGACGCCGCTGCTGCCCGCCGTTGTGGCCGTATTGACGGTGCGCTGCTGCGACGACCCGATGGCTGGCCTGGAGGAAGTGCTGGCGCCGCGCCGCGTCACCCGGGTAAGGCTAGTTTGGGCCCTACTGCTGACGGTCGGCTTGGCGGCGGCCGTCGCCGTCGTGGTACTCGGGTCGCAGGTGCTACTCCCTGGTGCCGATGATGCCGGCTCGTCAGCCCTTTCGGCCGCCCGCAATGCAGCCGCCTTCTTCTCGCTCGGGCTCTTGACGGCGGTGCTCTTGGGTGGTGACCTCGGCTGGACGGTGCCGGTGCTCCTGGTCACCGCGCTTCTCTTCTTCGGGCGCGACCCCGACCAGGTCGTCAGGGAATGGGCCCTCCTGCTTCGCCCCGGTGACGACGCGGCCGCTGGCCTCATCGTTGTTCTCCTGGTGGTGTTGTCTGCTGCCGCCTATTCTCGTCGAGACACCATCGGTGTCCTGCTTGCGAAGGACTGACTCGCCGATGAACTCTCGTACGCTCTCCGCTCGCCGGTCGCTCGCCGTGGCGCTGGCACTGGCTGGCTTGGCGACGCTGCTCTGGGGTGCCAGGGTGCTGCAGGTTGTGCACGAGGAAGTCACCCAGGTCAACTGGCTGCGGGAGCACGCCACGGCGTCGTCGTACCGAGTCGTCGAACTGGGCGTGTACGACGGCGGCCACCTCGACGCCGTCTGGGTCGAGGTACCCGGGCAGCCGCAGGCATTCGTTGACCTGTCCCGCAGCGCTGAGCAGGTGCACGATGTGGGCGACCGGATCCTGGCCCGGGTGGATGAGCGGGAAGCCCCCGCACTGGGCAGGGGCCTGCCCGAGGACGTGGTGACGGCGAGCCAAGGCGGCAGGTACGTAGGTCCGGGTGCGGTGCTGGTCGTCGGAGTGCTGCTCGTCGCGGGTGCCGTGGTGCTTGCCCGGTCGGCTGAGCGCCCGCCGCGGCACCGCGGCCGGATCCCGAAGCGCGTCGACGCCTGACGGGTCGGCCTCGGGACCGTCTGCCGTGAGCAATCTGAGCCTCTGGGTCGACCGGCCGTAGTCGACGCGGTCCTGCGGGTGCGCGCCGACGCGCCCTTCTCGTGCACCAACGGGGTGTGCGGCACCTGTCGGGCCCGGCTGCTGGCCGGTCAGGTGCGGATGGACCGCAACTACGCGCTGGAGCCGGACGAGGTCGCGCGTGGCCTCGTGCTGACCTGCCAGAGCCACCCGGTGACCGACGAAGTCTCGCTGGACTACGACGTCTGAGCCGGGCCGACCCGGTGCCGAGCCCCTGGTGGGCATCTCGCCGGGCGCTGTCGGCCCGGGGGTGGCACGCTTGTCGGACGACGACGTCGTCGTGCCCGCGCCCCAGCAGGAGGAGGAGCGATGAACGGTCCGGCCACCGGCCCGAAGGTGAGCTTCGGGAACATCGCGTTCGACTGTCCCGAGCCGGTGCAGCTGGCCGGCTTCTACGCCGGGCTGCTCGGCGGCGAGGTCGACGCGGACCCGGAGGGCGACTGGGTGTCGCTGCACTGGGACGGGCCGGACCTGGTCTTCCAGCACGCCCCCGGCCACGAGCCACCCCAGTGGCACGAGGGTGAGCAGCAGGCCCACATCGACTTCGTGGTCGAGGACGTCCGCACCGCCCACGCCCGCATCATCGCGCTCGGCGGCCGGGCGCTCGACCCGACCACCGACCCGCAGCCGGGCAGGGAGAGCGGCTTCCGGGTCTACGCCGACCCCGCCGGGCACCCGTTCTGCCTGTGCCGTCCGGGCCCCCGGGCCTGGCGCTGACCCGGCCCGGCCGGGCCGGGCGGGCTCGGCTCGCGGCTGGCTACGCTGCACCCATGCGCCAGTACCTCGACCTGCTCGACCACGTGCTGACCCA
The DNA here is from genome assembly GCF_039812505.1 of Intrasporangium sp. Lineage (GTDB taxonomy): Bacteria > Actinomycetota > Actinomycetes > Actinomycetales > Dermatophilaceae > Intrasporangium_A. The sequence continues at coordinate 12,804 of NZ_JBDIAQ010000047.1, forward strand.
CGGCCAGGAGAAGGCCGACCGGACCGGCACCGGCACGCTCAGCATCTTCGGCCACCAGATGCGCTTCGACCTCGCGGACGGCTTCCCGGCCCTGACGACCAAGAAGCTGCACCTGCGCTCGGTCATCGGCGAGCTGCTGTGGTTCCTGCGGGGCGAGACGAACGTGAAGTGGCTGAACGACCGGGGCATCACGATCTGGGACGAGTGGGCCGACGCCGACGGCGACCTGGGCCCGGTGTACGGCCACCAGTGGCGCTCGTGGCCGACGCCGGACGGGCGCCACGTCGACCAGATCGCCGGGGTGATCGAGCAGATCCGGACCAACCCCGACAGCCGGCGACTGGTCGTGTCGGCGTGGAACGTCGCGGACATCGAGCAGATGGCCCTGCCGCCGTGCCACACGATGTTCCAGTTCTACGTCGCGCCGGCCGGTCCCGACGGACCGGCCCGGCGGCGCCTGTCCTGCCAGCTCTACCAGCGCAGCGCCGACATCTTCCTCGGCGTCCCGTTCAACATCGCCTCCTACGCGCTGCTGACCCAGATGATCGCCCAGCTGACCGACCTCGAGCCGGGTGAGCTGGTCCACACCTTCGGGGACGCGCACCTCTACCTCAACCACGTGCAGCAGGCGCGGCTGCAGCTCACGCGCACCCCCCACCCGCTGCCGACGATGCGGGTCAACCCGGCCAGGCGCCACATCGATGACTTCGAGATCGACGACTTCGCGCTCGAGGGCTATGTCGCGGAGCCGTCCATCAAGGCGCCCATCGCGGTGTGACGGAGCCATGACACTCGTGTCCGTCATCGTGGCCGTCGGGCGCAACGGCGTCATCGGCGACGGCACGACGATGCCCTGGCACATCCCCGAGGACCTGAGGTACTTCAAGCGCACCACGATGGGTCACCCGATGATCATGGGGCGGCGCACCTTCGAGTCCATGGGGGTCCTGCCGGGTCGGCGCAGCATCGTGGTCACCCGTCGGCCCGAGTGGTCCCATCCCGGGGCCGAGACGGCGCACTCCGTCGCGGAGGCCCTCGCCCTGGCCGGCCCGACCGACGAGGTGTTCGTCGTCGGCGGCGGGGAGCTCTACCGCGCCGCCCTGCCGTATGCCGCTCGCCTCCTGGTCACCGAGGTGGACCAGTCCCCGGCCGGCTCGGTCACCTTCCCCGAGGTCGACCCCGCCGAGTGGCGCGAGGTGTCCCGGGAGCCGCACGCCGGCTTCGCCTGGGTCGTCCACGAGCGTCGCCGAGACCGCCCCACCGTGGTCGGAGCGGCCGGCGAGGAGTCCTCGAGCACGGTGTAACGCCCGGCCGGTCCCTACCGATGGTAGGGACGCAGGGCACTACTCGGACCCCCGAGCGAGTAGTGCCCTGCTTCCGGGTCCGGCCGGTGTCATCGCGGGCCGCTAACCTTGGGCCCATGGCAGACGCACCCGTGCTCGGACGTGTTCTCTCCGCGATGGTCACGCCCATGCACGCGGACGGCTCCCTCGACCTCGAGTCCGCCGCGAGCCTGGCCACGCACCTGGTCGAGCAGGGGCACGACGGGCTGGTCGTCTCCGGCACCACCGGCGAGTCCCCGACGACCTCGGCCGCCGAGAAGGAGGCCCTGCTCCGGGCCGTCGTCGAGGCGGTGGGCGGGCAAGCCGTCGTCGTCGCGGGCGCGGGCAGCAACGACACGGCCAAGAGCATCGAGTCGGTGCGGGCCGCGGCCGCGGCCGGGGCCGATGCCGTGCTCGCGGTGACGCCGTACTACAACAAGCCGCCGCAGGCCGGGCTCGTGGCGCACTTCCTCGCCCTGGCCGGGGCGAGCGACCTGCCCGTCATGGTCTACGACATCCCGGGGCGTGCCGGGATCTCGATCGCCCGGGACACCTACCTGCGGATCGCCGAGCACGACCGGATCGTCGCGGTCAAGGACGCGCGCGCCGACCTCTGGTTCGCCAGCCAGATCATGACGGCCACCGGGCTGGCCTGGTACTCCGGCGACGACTCCCTGGACCTGGCCCACTTCGTGAACGGTGCCACCGGCTTCGTCGGCGTGACCTCCCAGGTCAGCCCGGCGGCATACCGACGGCTGGCCGACGCCGTCGTGCAGGGCCGCTGGGACGACGCCCGTGCGGTGCACCGGTCCCTGCACACGATCGTCGACGCGGTGATGCACGTCACGCAGGGCGCGATCATGGCCAAGGCCGCGCTGGCGCAGCAGGGCCGCATCGCCGGGGCCACCGTGCGGCTGCCGCTCGTGCCCGCCGACGAGGGCCAGCTCGAGGTGCTCCGCGCGGCCCTTACCACCGTCAGCGGTTGAGCCGTCGCGCCGACCCGTCCACCCATCACCCGACAGGAGCCCCGTGAGCCATCCTCACCCGGAACTGACCTACCCACCCGCGCTCGACCCGGCCGGCCTGCGCGTCGTCCCGCTCGGCGGCCTCGGCGAGGTCGGCCGCAACATGACCGTCCTCGAGACCAAGGGACGGCTGCTGGTGATCGACTGCGGGGTGCTCTTCCCCGAGGACAGCCACCCGGGCGTCGACCTGATCCTGCCCGACTTCTCCTACATCGAGGACCGGCTGGGCGACATCGAGGCGGTCGTGCTGACGCACGGCCACGAGGACCACATCGGCGCCGTCCCCTACCTGCTGAAGCTCAAGCGCGACATCCCCCTCATCGGCTCGACCCTGACGCTGGCCCTGATCGAGGCCAAGCTCAAGGAGCACCGCATCAAGCCCTACACGCTGGCCGTCAAGGAGGGCCGGCGCGAACGGCTCGGCGTCTTCGACCTCGAGTTCATCGCGGTCAACCACTCGATCCCCGACGCCCTCGCCGTCTTCGTGCGCACCGCGGCCGGCACGCTGCTGCACACCGGTGACTTCAAGATGGACCAGCTCCCCCTGGACGGGCGCCTGACCGACCTGCGCTCCTTCGCCCGGGTGGGCGAGGAGGGCGTCGACCTGTTCCTCACCGACTCGACCAACGCCGACATCCCCGGCTTCACCACCCCCGAGCGTGAGATCGCACCGGCGATCGACAAGGTCTTCCGGCACGCCCGGCGGCGCATCATCGTGGCCTGCTTCAGCAGCCACGTCCACCGGGTCCAGCAGGTGCTCGACGCGGCCGACAAGGCCGGCCGGAAGGTGGCCTTCGTCGGGCGCTCGATGGTGCGCAACATGGGTATCGCCGCCGACCTGGGCTACCTGCACGTGCCCGAGGGGATCCTCGTCGACCTCAAGCGGATCGGCGAGCTGCCCGACGACGAGGTCGTGCTGGTCTCGACCGGGTCGCAGGGGGAGCCGATGGCGGCCCTGTCGCGGATGGCCAACCGCGACCACAGGATCGACGTCGGCCCGGGCGACACGGTGCTGCTGGCCAGCAGCCTCATCCCGGGCAACGAGAACGCCGTCTACCGCGTCATCAACGGCCTGATGCGGCTGGGCGCCACCGTGGTGCACAAGGGCATCGCCAAGGTGCACGTGTCCGGGCATGCGAGCGCCGGCGAGCTGCTCTACGCCTACAACATCGTGCGCCCGCGCAACGTCCTGCCCGTCCACGGCGAGTACCGGCACATGTACGCCAACGCGCAGCTTGCCCGGGAGACCGGCGTGCCCGACGAGAACGTCCTGCTGGCCGAGGACGGCGTCGTGATCGACCTGCTCGACGGTCAGGCGCGCGTCACCGGCGTCGTCGACTGTGGCTACGTCTACGTCGACGGCAGCAACATCGGCGGCACGGACGAGGCGCTGCTGAAGGACCGGCGCATCCTGCGCGACGAGGGCTTCATCACCTGCATCGTGGTGCTCGACGCGGCGTCCGGCAAGATCGCCTCCGGCCCCGAGATCATGGCGCGTGGGTTCGCCGAGGACGACGAGATCTTCCAGAACGTCATCCCGAAGGTCGAACGCGCGGTCGAGGAGGCGGTCCGCAACGGGGTGCGCGACGACCACCAGCTCCAGCAGGTCGTCCGGCGCGCCGTCGGCTCGTGGGCCGGCGGCAAGCTCCGGCGCCGGCCGATGATCATCCCGGTCGTGATGCAGGCCTGAGCCGGTGCGGCGCCGGCTCGACGCACTGATCGGGACGTTGCTCGTCCTGCTCGTCGTCGTCGGCGCCTCCCGATGGGTCGACACGACCTGGCGGCCGGTGGTCGTGCTCCAGTCGCTGGGCCCGTTCGTCGTCGTCGGGCTCGGCCTGCTCACGGTGGGGACGGTGCTGCTGCGTCGGTGGTGGATGCTGCTGCCCGTCCTCGCCTGTGCCGCGGTGGCCTGGGGGATGGCGCTGCCGACGTTCTTCGCGCACACCGGGTCCGGAGAGCCGAACCTGACCGTCATGGCGGCCAACCTCGACCAGGGCCGGGCCAACGCCGACCAGGTGATGGCCGCGGTCCGGGCGCACGACGTCGACGTCCTCGTGCTGACCGAGGCGACCCCCGACGTCATCGGGCGCCTCGATGCGGCCGGCCTGGCCCGGCTGCTCGGGAACCGGGCCGGGCAGGCCCGACCGGGCACCTTCACCGGCACGATGATCTTCAGCCGGCTGCCGATGACCGCGGTGCCCGAGCCCTCCGATGCGGCTCCGGCGCACACCCCGAGCCTTCAGCCGGAGGTGGACCTGACCGTCGACGGTCGGCCGGTGCGCGTCAAGGCCGCCCACCCGGTGGCGCCGCTGCCGGGCGCCACCGACCAGTGGCGGGCGGGGCTGGCGGCACTGGAGCACTGGAAGCAGGGCGTGCCGGCCGGCGAGCGGCTCGTGCTCACCGGCGACTTCAACGCCTCGTTCGGCCATCCCGGCTTCCGCGCGCTCGCCTCCGGCCTGGTCGACGCGCAGCGGGCCGCCGGGCTGGGATGGGTGCGGACCTGGCCGGTCGTGGGTCAGCGCTGGCCGCCCTTCGTGGCGCTGGACCACGTCCTGAGCCGGGGGCTGTCGGTCATCGACGCCGGGCAGGTGGCCTTCCACGGCTCCGACCACTTCCTGGTGTGGGCGCAGTATGCGCTCGACTGACCTTCCCGGCCGACAGCTCACCAGGGCGCCGGAGCCGCGCCCGCGTCGCGCGGGTCGGTGGCCAGCCTCCAGCCCGACGCGTGATGGGTCCACTCGTCGAGCGGCCCGGACTCCACGAGCCGGCGAACTCCGGCGACCAGCCGGTCGACGGCCTCCTCGGTCGTGCCCAGCCCGATGCTCGCCCGCACCGCCGTCGTGAGCGGCTGCCGGGCGCCGAGGAGGCGGTCGACGAGCAGGTGCGCGCAGAACCTCCCGTCGCGCACGCCGATGCCCTGCTCCCACGAGAGTACCTGCGACACGAGCGAGGGGTCGTAACCGGGCACCGTGAACGTGACCACACCCACCCGGTCGGCGTCTTCGTCGAAGATCGACAGCTGCCGGGTCCCCGGGACGGCCGCCAGCCCGGCCCGCAGACGGTCCAGCAGGCGCGTCTCGTGGGCCTCGAGCGCCGTCCGGTTCAGGGCGAGCGTGGCGCCCGCCGCGGCGAGGGCGACGGCACCCACGACGTTCGGGCTGCCGCCCTCGTGGCGCGCCGGTCCGCTCTGCCAGCTGGTCGAGAGCTGCGACACCGACCGGGTCGCGCCGCCACCGGCCAGGTACGGGTCACCGGCATCGAGCCAGTCCTGCCGCCCGGCGAGGACGCCCGCTCCGAAGGGGGCGTAGACCTTGTGTCCCGAGAAGGCGACGTAGTCGGCGTCCCAGGCAGCCAGGTCGACCGCTCGATGCGCGGCCAGCTGGGCGGCGTCGACGGCGATCCGGGCGCCGTGGGAGTGGGCCAGCTCGGCGAACCGTGCGACGGGCCAGATCTCCCCGGTCACGTTCGAGGCGGCGGTCAGCACGACCAGGCGCACGGCAGCAGGGTGCGCGTCGAGGGCATGGTCCAGCAGGGCGACGGCGTCCTCGGCGCCGCCCGGTACCGGCAGCCGTACCGTGCGCTTCGCCTGCCACGGCAACAGGGTCGAGTGGTGCTCGCTGTCGAAGACGAACACGAGCGCGTCCTCGGGCAGCGCGCGGGCCAGCAGGTTCCACGAGTCCGTCGTCGTCCGGGTGAAGACGACCTCGTCGGTAGCCCGCGCACCGACGAAGCCGGCGACCTCGTCGCGGGCCCGCTCGTACCAGGTGCTGGTCACCTGCGAGGCCCAGCCGGCGCCGCGGTGGACCGATGCGTAGGTCTCGAGGGTCCGGTCGACCGCTCGCTTGACCGCGACCAGGGCCGGGGTGGACGCGGCGTGGTCGAGGTTGCCGTAGACCCGATCGCCCTGCCGCGTCGGCACGCGCAGGTCGGCGCCGACCAACGGCGGGATCTTCGACCCGGGGGGCGGGCTCGGCGGGGACCCCACGGCGACGGGGTTGCCGAGGCCCTGGGCCAGGGCAGTCGGGATCGTCGAGGCGACGGGGGTGAGCAGTGGCATCGGAGCTCCTACGGGGTCATGGACCCGCAACCGCAGGCCCGCGCTTGCCGTCCCCGGGCGGGAACGACCCGGTCGTCACCCGGAGCACCCCGCCGCGGAAGGAGGGTTGCTGGCCAGCGAGCCGGGGCTTGGCGCTGGCGCTCTTGACCTGACCAGCACGATAGGGCCGGACGATCCGACCGTCCACGATCCTGCCGGGGCGTGTCGCGATGCGAGACGGCACCCCCGTTCGGGCGCGCACGTGCTGCGGTGAGCGGCATACCTGGGCGACCTCGGACCGTCTGTTGAGCGTGTGACACGTGTGTCAGGAGCGCTCCCTGGCGTACCGTGCGTCCATGCCGTCTCGACCGTCCAGCAGCACCCGTGGTTCCTCCGCCCCCCGGAGCGGGGGGTCCGCAGGCTCCTCCCGGTCCTCCTCCGGCCGTCGCCCGGCCGCGCGGTCGAGCCGGTCCACGGCGCGCCCGGGCCCCGCGCCCCGGCGCAAGGTCCGCGGCGGGGGACTGCCGCTGCCCCTGCGGGCGGTCCGCAACACCTGGATGGGCCTGTCCCACGTGGCCGGTGGGGCGGTCCGGCGGGTCGGCAACAGCGCCCGCGACCTGCAGCCCGAGCACCGCCGCGACGGGCTCGGCTTCGCCCTGATCGCCCTCGCGGTGGTCGTCGCCGCCCGGGAGTGGTGGGGCGTGCCGGGCACCTTCGGGCAGGCCGTCCACGCGGTGTTCGCCGGGACCTTCGGGCGGGTCGCCTACGCGGTGCCGCTGGTGCTGCTCGCTCTCGGCATCCGTCTGCTCCGGGCGCCGCAGGACGAGGCCGCGAACGCCCGGATCACGTGGGGGACGCTTGCGCTGACCATCTCGGCCTGTGGTCTGACCCACCTGGCCGCCGGCATTCCCACCCCTCCCGACGGGGCGGACGGCATGCGCGCGGCAGGCGGCATCATCGGCTTCCTGGCCTCGAGCCCACTGGCGGCTGCGGTCTCCGGCTACGGCGCCGGCATCATCCTGGGCCTGCTCGGCTTCTTCGGGCTGCTCGTGGTCACCGCGACCCCGGTGAACCTGATCCCGGCGCGGCTGCGCCGGTTGCGCGACCTCGTGCTGCACCGTTCCGGCACGCCCACCCCCGAAGCCCCGTCGAGCGACCCCACGCCCAGCGGCCGCAAGCGCCGCGGCCGCCGCGCGGTCGGCCCGCAGGAGGGACGAGATGGCGACGAGGCCTTCCGGCAGGCTGCCCAGGTCGACGCCTCGGGTGCGGGAGCGGCACGCCTGCGACCCGGCGAGAAGCGCCCGGCCAAGGGCGAGCCGGCACGGGTGGACGCGTCGGGCAGCGACGCCGCCGAGCCGGCGACGCACGGTGTCCCCGAAACGCCGAAGGCCGGCCCCGGGCCGGCGCTCGCCGCCCCGCCGACGGGCACGATGCTGGGTACGCCGTCGGCCCGCGCCGAGCAGCTCGCGCTCGGCGGCGATGTCGCCTACCGGCTGCCCGACCAGGCGCTGCTCACGCCCGGTGCACCGCACCGCACCCGCAGCGAGACCAACGACCGGGTCGTCGAGTCCCTCACCAACGTGTTCGAGCAGTTCGACATCGACGCCGCGGTCACCGGCTTCACCCGCGGCCCGACGGTCACCCGCTACGAGGTCGAGCTCGGCGCGGGCACGAAGGTCGAGCGGGTCACCGCGCTCTCGAAGAACATCGCGTATGCCGTCGCCTCGGCCGACGTGCGCATCCTCAGCCCCATCCCGGGCAAGTCCGCGATCGGCATCGAGATCCCGAACGCCGACCGCGAGAACGTCGCGCTCGGTGACGTGCTGCGCAGCCAGACCGCCCGCAGCAACCACCACCCGATGGTCATGGGGGTCGGCAAGGACGTCGAGGGCGCCTACGTCGTGGCCAACCTGGCCCGGATGCCGCACCTGCTGGTGGCCGGTGCGACCGGCTCGGGCAAGTCGAGCTTCGTCAACTCGATGATCACCTCGGTGCTCATGCGGGCCACTCCCGAGGAGGTTCGGCTCATCCTCGTCGACCCGAAGCGGGTCGAGCTGACCGCCTACGAGGGCATCCCGCACCTGATCACCCCGATCATCACCAGCCCCAAGAAGGCGGCCGAGGCGCTCCAGTGGGTGGTGCGCGAGATGGACCAGCGCTACGACGACCTCGCGGCGTTCGGCTTCAAGCACGTCGACGACTTCAACAAGGCGGTCCGGACGGGCCGGATCAAGCCGCCTGCGGGCTCCGAGCGGGTGCTGACCACCTACCCCTACCTGCTCGTCGTCGTGGACGAGCTGGCCGACCTGATGATGGTGGCGCCACGCGACGTGGAGGAGTCGGTGGTCCGGATCACCCAGCTCGCCCGGGCCGCCGGGATCCACCTGGTGCTGGCCACCCAGCGCCCCTCGGTCGACGTCGTGACGGGCCTGATCAAGGCGAACGTGCCCTCCCGGATGGCCTTCGCCACGAGCTCGCTGGCCGACTCCCGCGTGGTGCTCGACCAGCCGGGCGCCGAGAAGCTGATCGGCCAGGGCGACGCACTCTTCCTCCCGATGGGCGCCAGCAAGCCGATGCGCGTGCAGGGCGCCTGGGTGAACGAGTCGGAGATCCACGCGGTCGTCAGGTCGGTCACCGAGCAGCTCAAGCCGAACTACGTCGAGAACGTCGTCGTCGCGGCCGCCAGGAAGCAGGTCGACGACGACATCGGCGACGACCTCGACGTGCTGCTGCAGGCCGCCGAGCTGGTCGTGACGACGCAGTTCGGGTCGACCTCGATGCTCCAGCGCAAGCTCCGGGTCGGCTTCGCCAAGGCGGGGCGGCTGATGGACCTGCTGGAGTCCCGTGGCATCGTCGGGCCGAGCGAGGGCAGCAAGGCCCGCGACGTGCTGGTCCGGCCGGACGACCTGCCGACCACCCTCGCGCTGCTGCGGGGCCAGGAGGTGCCCGTCGCCTCGGACCCCGACCCGGCCGACGAGTCGGAGGACGACGAGGGGCCGCCGCCCTACGACGACTCGGCCGTGGAGCGCGAGCCGGTGTCCGACGCGGCGCCGGACGGGCCGGCGGGCGACGCGCGGCCGGACCGTCCGGAGCGGACGGCCGCGGTGGTGGCCCAGCGCCGTGCCCGTGGCAGCGGGTCGGGCCCGGCGCGGTCCCGGACGCGGGTCGACCCGGCGTCACGCGCGGACGAGGCCCCCGACGAGGAGGAGTCGCAGGACGCCTGGCAGCTGACCGGCCGGCGCGACGAGCGCTGCTGACCTTGGTACGGACCGGCCCCGGCGCGGCGACCCGGGCCGCGGCGGACCGGACCGGTCATAGAGTCCTGCAATGGAATCGTCGTCGATGAACCTGTGGCCCTCGTTCGCAGGGCCGCTGCGCCCGCTGACCCGCCGGCAGCGCTGGGTGCGCAACGTGCGAGAGACCCCGAGCGCGGTCCTGCTCTTCGTCCAGATCGCGCTGCTGTTCGTCTACCCGTACATGGAGACCGCCGCCCTGGGCCACTACGCCAGGGCCCTGATCGGCGCCGCGGCCCTCGTCGTGATCTTCCTGGCGGTCCGCGTCGCCCGGGCCACCCCCGCGCTGACCTGGGTCGCGGCCCTGCTCGGTGGACCCGTGGTCGTGCTGACCATCGCCGAGGCGATCTGGCAGGACGTCGTCCCGCTGGCGTTCAGCTCCGCGGTGCTGCACGCGCTGTTCTACTTCTACATCGCCTATGCGTTGATCCGGTACATGTTCGCCGACAACTGGGTGACCCGCGACGAGCTGTTCGCCACCGGCGCCACCTTCACGGTCGTCGTGTGGGCGTATGCGTACGTCTACCAGACGGTCCAGTTCGTCTGGCCCAACTCGTTCACGGTCCACGGCGGGGAGCTGCCCGGCACCCGCAGCTGGTTCGAGCTGCTCTACCTGTCGGTCACGACGATGACGAACACGGGGCTGTCCGACATCGTCGCGGTGACCCCGCACGTCCGGTCCTTCGTGATGCTGCAGATGCTCTCCGGGATCCTCTACGTCGCCCTCGTGGTGGCCCGCCTCGTCGGGCTGACGATCATGCGCTTCAACCGCTGACCGGGGCCGGCCCACCACCCGCCGCTACTTCCGCGGGCGGGCCCTCCGGTCGGTGGGTATGCCGGTCAGCCGGCCGCCGCGACGTCCTCCACCGCGCGCATGACTCGCAGCAGGTTGCCGCGCACCAGCTTGGCGACGTCGGCGTCGGACCAGCCGGCGTCGAGCAGCGCGGCGACGAGGCGGGGGTAGCCGCCGACGTCCTCGAGCCCCACCGGGAACGTGTCGGTCCCGTCGTAGTCCCCGCCGATCCCGACGTGGTCGACACCGGCGACCTCGCGGACGTGGTCGAGGTGCGCGACGACCTGGGCGATGGTCGCCTCCGGTTTCGGGTGCTCGGGCGCGTACCCGGCCACGAACCGCTGGAAGGCGACCCAGTCCCTGGCCTGCACCCCGACGGCCGCGGCTGCGTCGGCCGCCTCGAGGCGCCATTGCGCCGCCGCCGGGGAGACGAACTCCGGCACGAACGTCACCATGCAGACCCCGCCGTTGCCGGCCAGGGCGGCCAGGACGTCGTCGGGCACGTTGCGGGGCGAGTCGCACAGCGCCCGGGCCGACGAGTGGCTGAAGATCGCCGGGGCCCGGGTGGTCTCGAGCGCGGCCCGCATGGTCGTGGCGGCCACGTGGCTGAGGTCGACCATCATCCCGATGCGGTTCATCTCGCGCACCACCTCGCGGCCGAAGTCCGTCAGCCCGCCGACCGCCGGCACGTCGGTGGCGGAGTCCGCCCACGGCACGTTGTCGTTGTGGGTCAGGGTCAGGTAGCCGACCCCGAGCGCGTGCAGCAGCCGCAGCACGGCCAGCGACCCGCCGATCGAGTGGCCGCCCTCGGCGCCCATCAGCGCGGCGATCCGGCCGTCCTGCGCGGCGGCCACGACGTCGGCCGCGGTCCGGGCGGGAGCGAGGTGGGCGGCATACCTCGTGGTCATCCGGCGCACGCCGTCGACCTGCTCCAGCGTTGCGACGACCGCCTCGGGGCCGGGCAGGGTGCTCGGCACGAAGACCGACCAGAACTGGGCACCCACCCCACCGGCGCGCAGCCGGGGCAGGTCGGTGTCGGTCGTGGCGACCGGACCGGCGATGTCGAGGCGCTCGAAGTCGTAGCCGACCTGCTCGCGCAGCTGCCACATCAGGTCGTTGTGCCCGTCGACGAGGGGGTGCTCGTCGAGCAGGGCGCGGGCTCGGTCGGCGGTGGATGCAGGGTTGGGCATGGGGGCCATTGAACACCCCGCAACTAACGAGGCTTCGCCTCTGACCGCCGAGGTGCGGGGCTGGCCTCGGTGATCGTGTGCGGTCACGCTGGGGTGATG
>NZ_JBDIAQ010000048.1:0-24152 GCF_039812505.1 Intrasporangium sp.
CGTGGGAGGGTGCGGCTGGGTGCAGGAGCGCCGCAAGCAGCCGGCCGGCATACCCACCCGAGGCGACGGCGCGACATGATGAGGCCATGGACGTCGCGACAGGACCCGGGTCGGTTGTAGTGCTGGACGGGGGCCTGTCGACGGCGCTCGAGCAGCAGGGCGCTCGCCTCGACGGCGACCTGTGGACCGCGCGCCTGCTCGCCGCGGAGCCACAACGGATCGCGGCGGCCCACGTGGCCTTCTTCCGGGCCGGCGCGCAGGTGGCCACCACGGCGAGCTACCAGGCGAGCGTCGAGGGTTTCGTCGCAGCCGGGTACTCCCACGCCGAGGCACGCCGGATGGTCGTCCGCAGCGTCACCATCGCTCGGGAGGTCAGGGACGAGCTCGCCGATCAGGGGCGGCACCTGCAGGTCGCCGCCTCGATCGGCCCGTACGGCGCCTTCCTGGCCGACGGGTCCGAGTACCGGGGCAGCTACGGCGTCTCCAGACAGCGGCTGCGCGACTTCCACCGGGACCGCCTGCAGCTGCTCGCCGAGGCCGGGCCCGACCTCTTCGCCGTCGAGACGATCCCCGACGTCGACGAGGCGGAGGTCCTGGTCGAGCTGCTCGACGAGATCGGGATACCGGCCTGGTTCAGCTACTCGGTCCGAGGCGACACGACCAACGCCGGCCAGCCGCTGGACCGGGCGTATTCCGTTCTCGCGCAGTGCCGCACGCTCGTGGCGGCCGGGGTGAACTGCTCCGGGCAGCACGACGTGCTCGGCGCCGTCCGGGCTGCGGTGGCGGCGACCGGCTTGCCGGCCGTGGCCTACCCGAACCGCGGCGGCAGCTGGGACAGCACGACGAAGCAGTGGACCTACGGCGACCCGCTCGACCTCGGTCTGGTGGAGTCCTGGGTCGCCGCGGGCGTCCGGTACGTCGGCGGCTGCTGCGGCACCGGACCGGCCGACATCGCCGACCTGGCCACACGCGTCGGGCGGCTGTCGCCCGGGAGCGCCGAGACGACCTGAATGACCGCGGACCAGCCGACGAACCGCCCGAACTGAGATGCGCCAGGAGCCCGCAGTGCTGACCCTCACCCAGCTGTACCCCCCACCCGGTGGCGAGGTCGTCGCCACCGACGCCTACTCGGGCCCGCCGGTCGATGCCGGAGACGCCGGCGCGCACGTGCGGGTCAACATGGTCGCGTCGGTCGATGGCGCGGCGACCCTGGCCGGACGGGTCGGTGCGCTCACCGGCCACGCCGACCAGCAGCTGTTGGGGGTGCTCCGGTCGCTGTGTGACGTGCTGCTCGTCGGCGCGGCGACGATCCGCGCCGAAGGGTACGGCCCGATCCGCGCGCTGCCCGAGCTGGCGGACCGGCGCCGGGCGGCCGGACAGCAGCCCGCCCCCCGGCTGGCCGTGCTGAGCAGGTCGCTCGACCTGGACCTCGGGTCGCGAGCATTCACAGCCGCAGTGGCCCGGCCGGTGCTCGTCACCACGGAGCGCGCGGCGCCCGAGCGGGTGGCGGCAGGCCGCGAGGTCGCCGATGTCGTGATCGCCGGCGACGAGTCCGTCGACCTGCGGACCGCACTGCGGCTGCTGGCCGGTCACGGGATGCGCAGCGTCCTGTCCGAGGGCGGCCCCGGTGTGGTGGCGGAGCTGTTCGCGGCCGACCTGGTCGACGAGCTCTGCCTGGCCGTCTCGCCGGTGGTCGTGTCCGGGACCGAGCGGCGGGTCACCAGCGGCCCGCCGCTGCCCCGGCCGGTGCCGCTGCGGCTGGAAGCCGTGTACGAGCGCGACGACTACCTGTTCACCCGCTACGTCCGAGGTCCTCGCGGGTGACCGGCCGCATGAACTCGCCGACCAGCTCGCGCGCCCAGCAGCCCTGTCCGGAGCGGCGTTCGTGCCAGGTCGTGTACCGGTAGCGGTAGAGGCGGGCCCGGACCATCACGGGCGGGCGGTCGCCGAACGGGTTGTGCTGCAGCAGTGCGAGCGTGGCGCGATCCCCGCGCAGCAGCCGCTCGACGAACCGGGGGAACCACGGCATCGCGTACGACGGCGAGATCGCGGCGAACCACATGAGCCAGTCGAGCCGCAGGTGGTACGGCGCGAACTGGCGGGGCCACCGGTGCAGGTCGGTCGGCTTGCCCTTGAACCCGTACTCGCGCCATGTGGGCTCGCCGTCCGGCCCCGGGTCCGCCAGGCCCTCTACGGCGATCTCGTAGCGGACCCGGCCGATGCTCCCGAAGGCGCCGTAGGTGTTGACCAGGTGCAGCGAGTCGAAGGAGGCGTTCATCGCCTGGTCCCGGGAGAGCAGGTTGCGCACGGGGTGACGGCTCAGCACGACGATGACGGCGCTCACCGCGCAGACCAGCACGACCCACCAGAGTGGCCCGCCGAGGGCGGTCGTCGGGGCCGCGCGGCCGGTCCCGACCGGCAGCAGCCGCTCCCAGAAGGCGTCGGGCAGGACGCACAGCCCGAGGACGATCGCCATCCAGTTGAGCCAGGCGAAGTTGCCGCTGAGCACCAGCCAGAGCTGGGTGACCACCATGATCCCGGCGCATACCCCCGACACCGGCTGCGGGAGGAACAGCCCGAACGGCACGAGCAGCTGCGTCCCGTGGTTGGCCAGGACCTCGACCTTGTGCAGCGGCTTGGGCAGGTGGTGGAAGTACCAGCTGAGCGGCCCCGGCATGGGCTGGGTCTCGTGGTGGTAGTAGAGGCACGTCAGGTCACGCCAGCACCGGTCGCCGCGCAGCTTGATCAGCCCGGCGCCGAACTCGAGCCGGAACAGCAGCCAGCGCAGCGCGACGAGCAGCAGCAGCGGAGGAGCGGTCGAGGCGTTGCCGAGGAAGATCGCCAGGAAGCCGGTCTCCAGCAGCAGGCTCTCCCAGCCGAAGCCGTACCAGCGCTGCCCGACGTTGACGATCGACAGGTACAGCGCCCACAGCACCAGCCACACGAGCATCGCGACCGGCAGCGGCACCCGGTCGGTCAGCCCGAGGACCGTCAGGCCGGCCAGGCACACGCCCGTCCAGGCGACGGCGGCGAAGAGCGCGTCCGAGTAGCTCCAGTGGAACAGGCTCGGCGCACGCCGGAACGACACCCGCCGCAGGTAGTCCGGGATCGGCAGCATGCCCGTGCTGCCGAGCAGCGCCCGGAACTGGTTGGCGGCCGAGAGGAACGCGACGAGATAGACGGCCGCCAGCCCCCGTTGGAAGACCAGACGACCGACCCAGTACTCGTCAGCCCGGAACCACTCCACCGCCTACCACGGTAGGGCTTCCCCGCTCGGCCCGCCCGTTCCGGGCGGCCAGCAGTGCGGACGCCAGCAGCCCGGATGCCGCTCGCCCACGCCCGAGCGGACGCCACCAGCAGCTCGCGCTCCCTCAACACCTGCTCCGCTACGGGGAGCAGCGGGCCCCCTGCGTCGCTACGGGGAGCAGCGGGCCCCCTGCTCCGCTGAGGGGAGCAGCGGGCCCCCTGCTCCGCTGGGGGGAGCAGGTGTTGAGGGACCCGGGAGCAGGCGGGTGCCGGGCGTAGATTGGCAGGGCAGGACCGCACGGCACGCGAGGTGGAGGAGACGAGTTGACCGGGATGACAAGCACGGAGCCGACCGGCACGGCGGTGCAGCGCATCGGCCCGGCGCTCGTCATCGCGTTGGCGTCGACGATCGCGGGCGGCCTGGTCGCGGCGGCCAGCGCGCACGCACCGACGGAGTCGGCGAGCTGGGCCGCGGCCTACCTCGTCCTCGTCGGCGGGGTCGGGACGCTCGGGCTGGCGCTGGGCCGCGGGTTCCTATCGCCTGACCGGGTCGAGCGCGCTCGGCTTTCGGGTGAGCTGGTCGCCTGGCTGGCCGGCAACGCCCTGGTCGTCGTGGGCACGCTCGCGGAGCTGACCTGGCTCGTCGACGTCGGCGGCGTGCTGCTCGTCGTGGCGCTGGCCCTGGTCGCGCTCGGTGTTCGGGGCGGGCGGGGCCCGGGTTGGCTCCAGGCCCTGTTCGCCGCGCTCGTCACGGTGCTGCTGGTGAGCATCCCGGTGGGGCTCTTCCTCGCCCGACTGCGCGGCTGAGCCCGCCGCACACCCTGCGCGGCGGGCCCACCCCTGACCGAGCGTCGGGCCCGGTCCGGTCGCGCTCAGGAGCCGGATAGGCCCGCCTCGAGCGCGTCCACGATCCGGGGCCGCAGCTGCGCGGCCTTGATCACCTCGTCGACCGAGCCGACGGCGACCGCCCGGTGGATGCTGTGGATCGAGTCGAACTCCGCGGCCACCTCGCCGAGCTTCTCGGCGCGGACCGTCGCCCGCAGGTCGACCAGCTCGGTCGCGAGCCCGGCCCGCTCGGCGTCGGATGCCGTCGCCAGCCGCTCCTCGAGCCCGGCGACCCGCGGGTCTGCCGCGGTGCGGGCGTCGACGTCCCGGGAGAAGACCACCGCCGCCGCGGGTGCCCCGCCGAGCACCGACGCGAAGGACCCCTCGACGGCCAGGACCGTCATGCCGGGGTTGAGGGTCTTGGAGAACACGACGAACGCGCCACCGTGGTAGCGGGAGATCACCGTGAAGACGATCGGGCCCGCGAAGTTGACGATGGCCCGGCCGATCTCTGCGCCGTACTCGAGCTGGAGGCTGCGCATCGACTCCGGCGAGCCGTCGAAGCCGGACAGGTTGGCCAGGACCACCACGGGCCGGTTCCCGCTCGCGGCGTTGATGGCCCGGGCCACCTTCTTGGACGAGCGGGGGAACAGGGTGCCGGCCGTGTAGCTGTCCGGCCCGTCGGTGGGCGGGAACCCGCGGCGCGGGACCGGCTTGGACTCGATGCCGACCAGGCACACCGGAAAGCCGCCGACGTGCACGTCCTGCACGACCGCGGTCTCGGCATCGGCCATCCCGGCCCACCGCTCCAGGGTGACGTGGTCCTGGTCGCTGAGGGCTCGCATCACGGTGCGGATGTCGAAGGGCTTCTTGCGGTCCGGGTTGGTGACGGCTGAGAAGATGTCCCCGACGGTCGCGAACCCGGCGTCGCCCACGGGGTGCGGGTAGGTCGTGACGTCCCGGTCGCGCGGGTCGGTGGTCTCGGCCCGGCGCGGGCGTGCCTCTCCCGGGGCGACGAACGTGTGGTCGTAGTGCGTCATGAGGATCTCGCGCGCGGTGGCGAGGTCCTTGGCCCAGTACTGGGCCTGCCCGTTCGGCCCCATGACCCGGTCGTAGCCGCCGATGCCGAAGTTGTCCTCGGCCGAGACCCCGCCGGAGAAGTCGAGCGACTGCTTGCCGGTCAGCACCATCGCGCTGTCCGGCGTCATGACCAGGATGCCCTTGGTGTGCATCAGCATGGTCGCCTCGGCGTTCCAGTACGGCTGCGCGCCCACGTTGATCCCCGCCACGACGATGTTGATCTCGCGCCCGGCCTGGGTGAACTCGACGATCCGCTTGAGCGCGCGGGCCACCCAGTCCATGTTCTCGGTGCCCGAGTCCATCGAGATCCGCGCCCCGGAGGAGAGCGAGTACCACTCGACGGGCACCTGCATCCGCTCCGCCAGGTCGAGGGCGGCCACGATCCGGGCGCACTCCGGCTCGGCCACCGAGCCGAGCGAGCGCAGCGGGTCACCGGACAGCACCACGCGCGTGACGCCCTGCGGATGGCGCGCGGTCGGCGTGGAGACGACCCCGACGATGATGCCGGCCTTGTTCAGCCCGGACGGCCGGTTCGCCGGGACGAGCACTCCCGTGTCGTCGAGGTCGTACTCGACACTCGTACCGCCCTCGCCCGCGATCATCGGCTGCAGCTCGTACGGGTACACCACGCCGCGGCGGCGGGCCCGCACGACCTTGGCCGCGTATTCGTCGAGCGGCTTGAGGGTGTCGGTCGCCGGGTGCTCGATGGAGGAGACCACCCCGGAGCCGGGCTGGTAGTAGAACCGTCCGGTGATCGGGGTCGGTGTGCCGCCACCCTCCGGTCTGACGTCGGCCCGGACGAGGACCTCCTCGATGCCGGCCCCGGCGGTCAGCGGCGAGATCTTGCGCTCCAGCGCCGTCAGCTGCTGCAGGTCTGCCTCTATCGTCGGCCAGACCGCGACCCACACGTAGTTCAGGTCCAGGCGGGCGCCCGAGCCGCGCACGGCCCGGGTGCGCCGGATCGCCTCGAGGCAGTTGGCGATCGCGCGTTCGACGTGGGGCAGCCCGGTCACGGCACCGCTCTCGTCCCGGACCACGACCAGCTGGCGCACCTGGGCCAGGGCGACCAGCCGCCGGTCGTCGGGATTGTCCTTGGCGACGCACTCGTAGAGCAGCACGTCCTCGGGAGCCTCGAGCCGCATGATGTCGAAGGGCTTGAGCCGCCACAGGTCGAGCCGGCGCCCCACCATCGGGTGCACGCCGCGGATGAGGCGGTCCTCGGCGAGGCCGTCCGGACCGGGCCGGAAGGTGAAGTAGCCGACCGCGCGGTCCGCACCGGCACCCACCGCGACGGCCACCCGACGCACCTGCTGGGTGAACGGCATACGGGAGAGCGCTTCGAGCAGCCGGGAGCTGGCCTCCTCCGGTGACTCGGGCTGGTCCGGCCAGTCGAGGTAGAGGTCGACGACGGCGTGGTGGCCGGGCGGCCGGCCCTCGACGTCAGCGGCCACCGCCGCCTCGAGCGCGCCGCCGGCGGTCAGCTCGCCGACGCGACCGATCGTCGTGGTGATGTGGGTCGGCCGGGCATCCAGCGTGTAGTCGCCGACGGCGAAGGGCCGCCCGCCCGCCGAGAAGGCGCGCTGGGCGTGCAGGTCGTGACCGCGGTAGTGCCGCTTGATGAGGACCTCGAGCATCGGCTCGTGGGCCGGCAGCTCCACCTCGAGCCGCCGGGTCAGGAAGCGGACGAGCTGCTCGGGGATGGCGGCCAGATCGTCGATCCCGGCGGCGTAGCCCGGCGCGTCGGGGGCGGCCGCCAGGGCGCTGACCTTGTCGCCCACGCCCGCCAGCACGCTGGCACGGTCGGCGTCGACGAGAGGCTGGTCGAACCACCGGAAGCGCGCCGACCGGGCGAGGTCGCCGACGATGGGGAAGCGCAGCTGGGTGGCGACCACGAGCCGGTCGAGCACGTCGCGCGCCGCCGCGTCGTAGGGGGCGGCCGGGACCGGCTCGGTCAGCCAGCGCCGCAGCAGCGCCGTCGCCAGGGCGGTCTCGGGCGCGGAGCGCTGCTGGGCCAGGAAGATCCGGAAGACGGCCTCGTCGAGGGCCGGGGTCCGGTCGAAGTCGGCGACGCCGTAGTGCGCGATGACCCGGCCGAGCTTGGCGCGGAAGTCGTCGGGCAGACCGGCGCGGTCCGGGTCGAGGTTGCGCAGATAGGTGTGGAAGTACTCCTTGGGGCTGTGCACCCGCAGCTCGGTGTGTCGCTCCTCGGCAGCCGGGCGGTTGCGGCTCAGCTCCGCGAAGTCGGTGACCAGCTCGAGCAGCGCGATCTCGGCCGCGATCGGCGTCTCGCCCGCCGCGGCGAGCTCGTCGCGGGCCGCCAGGTAGGCCGTGCGGGGCCGCTTGCCGTTCGACTCGGAGTCGAAGCCCATCACTACGCCGGACAGGTCGGCGACGGCCCGTGCGGCGCGGGTGGCGGGGGACTCGCCGTCGGGCGCCGCCGGAAGGTCGAGGTCGACGGCCGGCGTCTCGTCGGCCGGGCCCGCCTCCTCGTCGTCCCCCGCCGGCTCGAGCCGGATGAGCGGCGCGCCCGTCTCGACCTGCGCGCCGACCATGGCCAGCAGCTCGCGGACCCGCCCGGCGAAGGGGGCCACCAGGACGGTCTCCATCTTCATCGACTCCAGGACGAGGACCGGGGCTCCCGCGGCGACCTCGTCATCGACCTCCACGGGCGTGGCGACCACGAGGGCCGGAGCGGGTGAGCGCATCACACCGCCCTCGTCACGGGTCACCCGGTGCGTGACGCCGTCGACCTCGACCAGGTGGACCGGACCGTGGGTCGCGGTCACCAGACGGTAGCTGCGGCCCGCGACCGTCAGTCGGCTGTGGTAGCGGTCGATCCGGTCCAGGTCGGCCTCGACCGTCTGGGACTCGGCGCCCGCGCCGATGGTGATGCGGTAGTGCGACTGCCCGGTTCGAAGCACGATCACCTTGTACGACGTGCCGCGCAGCTTCAGGTCGATGCCGCGGCCGACCTGGTGCTGGACCTGGGGCCGGCCGCCGCGGGCCGTCTCGAGCAGGCGGGCCCGCTCGATCGACTCGGCGTCCTCGTAGGCCTCGATGCCGGCCGCGACGAGGGCGATGCCGGAGTCGCGGTGCGAGACCAGGCGGCCCTGCTGACGGACGCGGTCGATCCAGCCGGTGTCGGCCCACACCTGCTCCGCATCGGAGCCGGCCGGGTGCCCGACGACCTCGGGCTGCTCGAGCAGGTCGAGGATGAAGGACTTGTTCGTCGAGCCGCCCTCGATGACGACGGTCGTCTCCCGCATGGCGCGTCGCAGCCGGGCCAGGGCGTCCTCGCGGGTGCGTCCGTGGGCGATGATCTTGGCGATCATCGAGTCGAAGTCGGCCGGGATCGAGTCGCCCTCGGCCACGCCGGTGTCGACCCGGATGCCCGGGCCGGCGGGGAAGGTCAGCAGCTCGATCCGGCCCGGGGAGGGCGCGAAGTCGCGGTCCGGGTCCTCGGCGTTGAGTCGGGCCTCGACGGCGTGGCCGAACTCGCCGGGCCGGTCGCCCTCGAGACGGCCGCCGCCGGCCACGTGGATCTGCAGCCGGACGAGGTCGGTGTCGGTGGTCACCTCGGTGATGGGGTGCTCGACCTGCAGCCGGGTGTTGACCTCGAGGAAGGCGAAGAACCGGTCGCTCGGGTGGTAGAGGAACTCGACGGTGCCGGCACCCGCGTAGCCGACGGCGACGGCCAGCCGTTCGGCGCTCGTCTTGACCTGGGCCACCTGCTCCGGGTCGAGCAGCGGCGAGGCGGACTCCTCGATCACCTTCTGGTTGCGCCGCTGGATCGTGCAGTCGCGCACGCCGACCGCCCACGCGGTGCCCTGGCCGTCCCCGATGATCTGGACCTCGATGTGCCGGGCGCCGGTGACGAGCTTCTCGAGGAAGACCACGCCCGAGCCGAACGCCCGTGCCGCCTCGTCGCGGGTGCGTTCGTAGGCGTCGCGCAGGTCGGCGTCGGAGCCGACCCGGCGGATGCCGCGCCCGCCGCCGCCGGCGGTGGCCTTGAGCATGAGCGGGTAGCCGATCCGGGCCGCGGCCGCGGTCGCGTCCTCGAGCGTGTCGACCCCGCCGCGGCTCCACGGGGCGACGGGGACGCCGACCTCCTCGGCGATCAGCTTGCTGCCGATCTTGTCCCCGAGCTTGCGCATCGCCTCCGGGCTGGGGCCGATGAAGGTGACCCCGACCCGCGCGCACAGCTCGGCGAAGCCCGGGTCCTCCGCGACGAAGCCCCAGCCGACCCACGCTGCGTCGGCACCGGTCTCGACCAGCGCCTTCTCCAGGACGGCGTAGTCGAGGTACGGCCGGTTCGCGGCGGGCCCCAGGTTGTAGGCCCGGTCCGCCTCGCGCACGAACATCGCCCGTCGCTCGCCGTCGGTGTGCAGCGCCACCGTCTCGATCTGCGGCCCACCCGGGTCGACCGCGTTGAGGTCACGCACGGCGTGGATGAGCCGCATGGCTGCCTCACCTCGGTTGACGATGGCGATGCGCGAGAACATCTCGGGGGCCTCCTTGGGGGCGGGGGGCAGGTCGACCGTGACGCGATCGCGCCACGGTCCGAGACTGTCACCAATCCGGCCGCTGGGCGAGTACAAGATGCTCCCGGGTCGGCCGCCGAGCCTGCGTCACGGTTGTCGGCGGCCGGACCTACGCTCGGCACGGGGCAGACAGGAGAACGATGACATGGACCCGACCGAGGCACTGGTGCTGGCGCGGCGGCTGGTCCGCGAGCACGGGCTCGACGGGTGGACCGTCGGGCTCGACCGGGCCAAGGCGCGTGCCGCTGCGTGCCACTTCCGCGACCGCCGCATCACGCTGAGCGCTCACCTCACGGCCCTGCATCCGCCGGCCGAGGTCCGCGACTCGATCCTGCACGAGATCGCCCACGCCCTCGTCGGGTCGAAGCACGGTCACGACGAGGTCTGGCGCACCACGGCGCTCGCGATCGGCTCGTCGGGCACCCGCTGTGTACCCGACGGCGGCCCGAAGGTGACCGGCGACTGGTGGGGGCTCTGCCGCGCAGGCCACCGCACGACTCGCCACCGACGTCCCGAGCGGGTGGTTACCTGTGCCCGGTGCTCGCCGACCTTCGACGTGCGCCACCTCGTCGAGTGGACCTTCCGCGGTCGGGACGCGCCGATGCACCCCAACTATGCCGCCGAGCTGCGTGGCCTGCTCGGGGACGGGCCGGCACCGGTCGGTCGTCGGCTCCGCGTCGGCCAGCGGGTCCGGGTCACCGCCCCGGGCGACTTCGAGGGCCGTATCGGCACCATCGTCAAGCGCGGCCGGACCCGGTTCCACATCCGGTCGGCATCCGGGACCCTCACGGTGCCGTTCGCGCTGGTCGAGCCAGTCTGCTGACGGCTTCACACGCGTGGGCGTCAGATCGTCTCTTCGGGGCGCACGCAGGTCGGTGGGCTGACGGCTTCACACGCGTGGGCATCCGCCCGCCATCGCCTGCGGGCCTTGGCCTTCGGGGGTGTCGGGTCGCTCTGGTGAAGTGGCCGGGGACAGACGGCGGGGCCGCGCCGTGGGCGGGTCAGCGTCCGGGTTCCAAGGGCAGCGCCCCGGTCCGGATCGACCTGATCGACTGCGTCAGGTGGTTGTTTCCTCTTGCCTGGATCCAACAGGTCGTCGCGCCTGTGGGGCCCGTCTCCTGGGAGACCTCGAGGTCGGCCGTGAAGCGGCTGAAGTCAGTGTCGACGTACCGGCTGGCGGCCTGGAGGCAGTTGATGGCCCTGGTGTCGGTCGGGGCCCGGACGAGGACAGCCTCGCGAGTGTGCGGCTGGTCGCACCCAACGACGGTTTGTGGCACGTCCTGGAAGCAGAGGCGCGCGAAGTCTCCTGCTCTGGTGGCGAGAATCTTCGCCAACGATCCCGAGCGGTTCCCGTCCAGCTGCGCCACGCACACCTCCGTGCCCGGGATCTGCGACGTCGAGAACGCCGCCCGCAGCACCTCCGTGGAGGGGTCGCCTCCGGCGAACCGGATGAGCCTGGTCGGGTCGCAGTCACCCTGCACGGCGATGACCTCTCGGTTGTGGGGCCGGTCGCAAGCGATGGGAGTGTCGCCATCCAGGCAGGTACCCGCGTCGAACACGGCCGTCGAGTTTCTTGGCCAGGGAGCACCGCGGGAGGACGTGGTGGGACCGACGGGGAGCGTGACCGACAAGGATGTGGCAGGCTCGGCAGGCGGCTCATGCGATGAGCTCGGCGGCGCGAACACCTGCATTCCCGCGAACACCGCGCCTGCGACCGCGGCCAGACCGACCACAAAGCCGCCGACAGCCTTGATGGACAAGGGCATCTCACTCAGCTCAGGCTGCCGTCGAAGATGACCGCACGCACTGATCCGGTGCAGTCGCCATCTCGTCGCGTCTGTCCGAGCGAGATCTCCAGCGCGTTGACTCCTTCGACCTTGACGTTGAAGTCCTGCACCCGGTTGAACGGAATGTTCCGCACGTCGAGCTGCTTGCCGTTGGCCGGAATGGCTACCGACAAGATGTTCTTGGACGTATCCGAGTCGTTGGCCTGTCCGACGCTGAACTTCACCCGGTCGAACTTGTTCGCGAGCCGCATCTCGAGCGCCTGGGCCGCTTCGTTGTCACACTCGCCTATCTGGGCGGTCACGCCTTGCACCTGCCCTTGGTCTGCGACGTCGTACCGACCCTCTGTCCACGCGTCGGACGGCTCGAAGAAGGCATCGAGTCCCAAGGGCTGACCCGCGGTCAGTGCCGGTAGCGGACTCGTGGCCGGTGCCCCGTCGTCCGAGGGAGCCACCTTCGCGTCCGTGGTTACCGAGCCGGACGAACAAGGCAAGCGGCGAGATCCTCGTCACGTCAGGGGATCAGGTTCCGGTCGTGGGCGATCGCAGCCGCCTCCGTGCGGCTCGCCGCGCCGAGCTTGGCCAGCACGTTGGAGACGTGCACGCTGACGGTCTTCGTGCTGATGAACAGCTGCCGCCCGATCTGGCCGTTGCTGAGGCCGCGGGCGACGAGACCGAGCACCTCGACCTCGCGAGCCGTGAGGTCCGGCGCGTCGCGGAGCGATACAGCGCTCGGCAGTATGCCGTCCAGCTCGGCCAGCAGCGGGCGTGCCCCCAGGCGACGGGCCACCTGCCGGGCCGACTCGACCGTGGCCCGGGCACCGACGTCGTCGCCGGCCGCGTGCCGGGCCGCGGCCAGCCCGGCCTGTGACCGGGCCACCTCGAAGACCTCGCCGTACCGCTCGAACGCTGCGACGCTCGCCGACCAGGCGGCGACGAGGGCTTCCGCGGTGACCGTCGCGGCGTCGGGTGCGGGCCGGCCGAGCAGCCACCGCAGGCGCAGCGCCTCGGCCCGGGTCCGGGCCAGCCACGCCCACGACTCGACGTCGGTCTCGGGTGACACCACCAGGCTCTCGGCCCGTTCGAGCAAGGTCGTGGTCAGTTCCAGCATCCGCCGTCGCAGCCTGGCGTCGGCGCCGCGTGCCGCGCGGGCGCTCTGCCCGGCGACCAGGGCCGCCAGCCGGATCGCGATGTGCTCGCGCGGGCCCCACAGCCCGTCCAGCGTCGCGAGGATGTCCTCCGCGAGGTCGAGTGCGTCCGTGACCCGGCCCTCCTGCCCGAGCAGGTCGATCGCGGTGACGCTGTACACCGCGGTGACCCCGTCGACCCGCCATGCGGCGCGCAGCTCGGCCAGCACCTCAGGCCCCACCGGCTCGCCGCGGCCGGTGGCCACCGCGAGCCGGGAGCCCAGGAAGTAGCGGCGGGTCATCTCCGGCAGCCGCCGGTCGCCGAGGTCCCAGCGGCGCAGCGCGCCGTCCCAGTCGCCGAGCTGGTAGGCGACCAGGCCGGCCAGCAGGCGACACTCCAGGCCGAACGGGGCGAGATCCAGGTGCAGCCGCTCGGCGACACGGGCCCCGTCGTCGTAGGTCGTCAGCGCCGCGCCCAGGTCACCCCGCCGCAGGCGAACCGACCCGAGCCGGTGCAGCACCCGGACCCGCACCGGCTCGTCGTCGGGTGTCTGGGCCAGCAGTGCCTCCAGCTGGTCCTCGACGGCGACGAGGTCGTGGCGCCGCTCGACGAGACGGATCAGGATCGCCCGCACCTCGGCAGCGGCGCGGGGCAACCGGAGCTCCTCGGCCAGCCGGGTGACCTCCTCGGTGCGGGCGGTGACCTCGGCGATCTCGGCGGCACCGCCGCAGTCGACCAGCGCCTGCAGCCGGGCCGTGAGCACCCGCACGCGCCGCTCCGACGGCTCCGGGCCGACCAGGTCCAGCGCCTCTGCGGTCAGGGCGAGCGGGTCGTGCGGCAGGTCGAGGATCCGTGAGCCGAGGGCGTAGCGGGCCAGCAGGTCGGCTCGCGTCCGGCGGGGCTGCGCGCGGCCGGGGTGGTCGAGCCGGTCGCGGAGCAGGCCGACCGCACGGACGGGGTCACCGGCCAGCAGCGCCGCCTCGGCAGCGGTCACGGTGACCTCGTCGCGTGCCGGGTCGTCCTCGTCGAGCCAGCACAGCGCCCGCTCCAGGTGGCCGAGGGCGTCCTGGGGCCCACCGACCGCGAGGGCGGCCCGGGCGGCGGCCCGGGACGCCGTGACCGCCGTCGGCAGGTCTCCCACGGCGGCGGCGTGGCGGGCCAGCTCGGCCACGGGGCCCAGCCGCGGGTGCTCGGCCAGCACGGCGGCATACGCCCGGTGCAGCCGCAGCCGCTCACCGGGCAGCAGGGAGTCCGTGACCGACTCTCGAAGCAGCGCGTGACGGAAGGTGTAGGCCGGCGGCCAGCTCGTCTCGAGCACGTGGTGCTCGACGGCTGCGCCGACCGCCTCTTCGAGACGGTGGTCGGGCAGGTCGACGACCCGGGCCAGCAGCTCGTGTCCGATCCCGTGACCGCCGACCGCGACGGCGGCCACGACCAGCTGCGCCTCGTCTGGCAGGGCCTCGACCCGTGCGCGCAGCACTCGGGTCAGGTCGCCGGTCAGCCCCCGCCCGGCACCGGCGCTGGCGGCGAGCTGCTCGGCGAAGAAGGGGTTGCCCTGCGCGCGCCGGGCGATCTCGCCGGCCACGCCGGCCTCGAGGTGGGCGCCGTCGAGCGTGGTGACGAGCTCGCGCACCGTGGCGTCCGCCAGCCCCTCGAGCTCGAGGTGGCCCACGCCGTCGACCCTGGCCCAGACCGCCAGGGTCTCGTGGAGCGGGTGGCGCCGGTGCAGGTCGTCGGACCGGTAGCTGACCACCAGCCCGACCGGGGTCGGGAAGCCCCGGGTCAGCAGCACCGTGAGCAGGTCACGCGACGAGTGGTCGGCCCAGTGCACGTCCTCGATGACGGCCAGGATCGGGCGGTCGGCCCCCAGGGCCGACAACAGGGCGTGGATCGCGGCGGCCACACCGGCCGGCTCGGTGCCGGTCCCGGGCACGTCCGGTCGACCCAGGATGGGCAGCAGGTGGCCGAGTGCCGGGTGCAGCGCGGCCACCTGCGCGACGATCTCGGGAGCCTGCGCCTCGAGTGCGGTGACCAGCTCGACGAACGGCAGGTATGCCAACGCGCTGCCCGCCTGCCCGACACAGTGCCCGACCGCGGTGCGCCAACCCCGCTCCGAGGCGTCCGCGACGAGCCGGGCCACGAGCCGGGACTTGCCGATGCCGGCGTCACCGGACAACACGACGCTGCCGCCGTCGGCGCCCTCGAGCCCGACGGCGGCAGCGAGCCTTCCGAGCTCGACGGCCCGGCCGAGAAGCGGACCTGCCCTGAACGGCATGCCACCAAGTGTCCGCCCTCCCGGCGCCGGGTGGGCCGACAGCGGCACGGCCGGCACGGCGTCACTACCGGTCGGCCGCCCCGTGGGTCTCCTCCCAGCGGCGCCGCCGCATCGTGCGCGCGATGACGGTCAGCGACGAGTCCGGGCGCTCCCGGCGCAGGTTCCGCCGACCGTAGCGGTGCTCGATCTCGGCCTTGGCGAGGTACAGGTCGCCGAGGTTGTTCGTGTTCATGATGGCTCCTCCGCCGTGGTTTCCGGACCTCTCCACGGTCGGCTCCTGAGGTAGCCGAGCACATCGGGCAGGGTGCGTATCCCGTTCCGGCGCGGGCTACCTCAGACGGCTCGGGCGAGGTCGGCGGCACGCTGCGGCAGCCCGGGTCTCGCGTCCACCAGCCGGGCGGAATGGCCCGGCCCGGGGGCCCTCGGCTAGACTGGAGCAGGACCGGCAAGGGCGGCGGTACCGCTTTCACCGACCCCCGACCACAGGCTGCCCGTAATGTCACCCACCTCGTCCCCGCCCTCCGTCTCTCCATCCCCGTCGTCCTCGCGCGAGCCCGATCACGCCCGCAAGGACGCGTCGGCGGCGTCGTCCGAGCCCGACTCCGAGCGGTTCTTCGGGCTCAGCACCGCGCAGGTGACCGGCAGCGCACTCGCGGCGGGCACCTCCGCGTACGCGGCCAGCCACCTGGGTGTCGCCGGGACGCTCATCGGGGCGCTGGTCGGCTCGATCATCGCGACCGTAGCGGCTGCCGTGTACAGCCACTCGCTGCGGCGGGCCGGTCAACACCTGAAGGTGCTTCGCCCCGGACAGCAGCCACCCAGCGACCAGGTGGGCCGGTCCACGCCCACGGGTACCACTCGGCCGGTGTCGGCCGGTGCCGGCGTGAACCGGACGGTGCGCCGGCGCACCTGGCCGCGGGTCGCGGTCGGCGTGCTCGCCGGGGCGGTGCTCGCGCTCGCCGTGATCACCGGCGTCGAGGGCCTGCTCGGCCATCCGCTGTCCGACTCCGCCCAGCGTGGCACGTCCATCGGGGAGGTGCTGGGACGCTCGGGTGGTCCGGCGCACCAGCCTGCCCAGGTGGACACCCCGACGCCGTCATCGACCACGCCCGGGTCGCTGCCCACTCCGACGGACACCGTCGCACCGGGGGATCAGCAGGCCCCCGTGCAGCCGGCGGGTGGCGCCTCGTCCGAGCCGCCGACCGCCCCGCCGGCGACACCCGAGCCCTCGCAGACCGCCCCGGACGAGGCCAGCACCGCTCCGGTCGTCCCGACGCAGCCCGGCGCCTCGAGCCCGGCCGACCCCGGCCTCGCCCCGCCGGTCGGCTGAGCCCCGACGCCGGTCGGCTGAGCCGTCGACCGGGCCCCGTCACGGCGGGGTCCGGACGGCTCGACGCACTCCCGGCGGCTCGGCCGCAGCTCAACCGTCCCGCCGGAAGGTCAGCAGGTAGTCGCCCGTGAAGTCGTGTGGCAGCCGGTCCCAGCACACGACGGTCTCCCGGACGAACGGCAGCACCCGGCCGACGACGCGCGCCAGGTCCCAGGCCAGGGCGGTCGTGTGGCCGGCGTGCCGGATGTTGGCGACGTTGAGCACCAGGTGACCGCCGGGCCTGAGCAGCCCCCGCAGCTGACGGGCGATGTCCTGCAGAGCGGCCAGATAGGTCCGGTAGTCGCCGCCGACCAGCTCGTAGGCCGTGAGCGGGTCGTGCGGGTGGTCGTTGGCGGTGCGGTACGGCGGCGAGGTCAGGCAGAGGTCGAAGGGGCCGGAGACGAGCCGGTTCAGCCCGCGCGCGTCGCCCTCGACCAGGGTGGCATCAGGCGCGCGGCGCCAGCACGCGGCCACCCGCTCGGGCAGCAGCTCGACCCCGGTCGCCCGACGCCCGAGCCGCTGTGCCACCGCGAGCGTGGTGCCGAAGCCCGCGAATGGATCGAGCACGCGGCCGCCGGCCACCGTCAGCGGCTCGATGACGGCGGCGGCGACCGCCTCGGTGAAGTGGACGTCCTCCTCCGACCCGCTGACCCGTTCGGCCACCAGCTCGGCCTGCGTCGCGCCGACATATGCGGGCAGGGTCATGAGTCCGCGTCGTCGGGGACCTCCTCGGCCACCACCACGTTCTCGTCGGCGAGCAGCTCGTAGAGCCGGCGCCGGGTCTCCGCGAGGATCTCCGCGGCGTCGGCGCGCTGCTGCTCCGTGCCGCTGACCATCACCTGCCAGACGGCACCGATGACCTGCCCGATGACGCGCTCGAAGCCGCTTCCCATCGGCTGGCCACGCTCGGAGCGGGCCCGCCCGGACTCGAACGGCTCCCAGGTCTCGTCGAGCTCGTCCTCGTGCGCCTCGACGTACTGACGGCCCGCGTCGGTCAGCCGCAGGACCCGACGGCCGCCCTCGTCGATGCCCATGATCAGGCCCTCGTCCTCGAGCTGCTGGATGGTGGGGTAGACCGATCCCGGGCTCGGCTTCCAGGCGCCGCCACTGCGCTCGGCGATCTGCTGGATGACCTGGTAGCCGTTCATCGGCTCGTCGGCGAGCACCGCCAGGATCGCCGAGCGGACGTCGCCCCGGCGAACCTTCGGGCGCCGCGGCGGCGCGATGTCCGGCCCCCCGAAGCTGCGGATGACGTCGCGGATCCAGGGTGGCGGCCCGTGCCGGTGCCCGCCGCCCCAGCCGGGGGGCCCCCAGGGCGGTCCGCCGCCCCACGCCCCGCCGCCCCAGGCGCCGCCGCGACCTCGGCCGCCCCAGCCGCCGCCCCAGGGACCCTCGTTCTCGTTCGTGCCGTTCATGACTTCTCCTCGGGTGAGGACCGTGTTCCGTCAACACAGTCGCGATATGACGACGATATATCGACGACTGCCAAGTCGGCTAGTGGCAGAACCCGGATACGTCTCTATCGAAGGGTCTAATGAAAACCGTATACAGCGGCATACGGACTTATCGTCATAGAACGGTCGGTCGTTCGTCATCCATGGGAATATGGTTGTCGTAGTGCGAACGCACCATGGCGAGCCGGCACGCAGGAGGGGAAGTGGCGAGCACGCAGGGTGAGCGCGGCCACGTCAACGGCAGCGGCATCTCGCCCCCGACGACGGACCGGCGGACGGTGCGGATTCCGTGGGCCCCGTCGGCGGCCCCGCGCGTCCGGCGGACGCTGGTCGAGGACCTCACCGACCGGGGGATCGACGGCGAGGTCATCAACGAGGCCGAGATCGTCGTCAGCGAGCTGGTCGCCAACGCGGTGCGCCACGCGCGTCCGCTCTCGGACGGCTCGATCCGGGTCCACTGGAAGGTCCGCAACGGCGTCGTCGAGGTCGAGGTGTCCGACGGCGGCGGTCCCACCGCGCCCAAGCCGTCACCGCGCACCACCTGGGGCCTGAGCGGGCGGGGCCTGCGGATCGTGCGCTCGCTGGCGCACGAGTGGGGCGTCGCCGACGACGCGGCCGGCCGCACGGTGTGGGCCTCGCTCGGCGGCCCCTCGCGCCGCCGCACCCACTGACCTTTCCGGATGCCGCCCACCGCGCTCTCGCGGTGCGCCCGCTCCCGTTAGGGTTGCCACCCATGGGCAAGGCTTCCCGACGTCCCCGTACCCCGCGCGCGCCGCGACCGGCGCTTGCGCCCTTCGTCTCCCGCCCCTTCGAGGGCCTGCCCGACGAGACCGAGTGGGTCGCGATGCGCGAGATCGTGCCCGCGGCCACCGCGACCGTGCGCTTCGCCTCCGGACGCGCACCCGAGGGGGCGCCCGACACGGTGACGATCGCGACCGTCCTGCCGCTGGCCTGGCCGGGCCTGCACCGGGAGTCCGGCGAGGTGCTGGTCGGCATCCAGTCGGGCAGCGCGAGCGGGGACACCAGCCGCGACATCGCCCTGGCCATCCTGCTGTCGGTCGCGGCCGAGCCGGGCCACCCGGTGGAGACCCAGCCGCTGTCCACCGCCGAGACCCCGCGCCTGCAGGACCTGCTCGACCTGACCGCCCCGCTCGAGGTCAGCGTCCACGACGGGTTCGACTTCTGGGTCACCGGGGTCGATCTGGACACCGAGGCGCAGGCCTCGCTCGAGCGGGCGAACGAGTCGGCCATCCCCACGACGCGCGTCGCCGCCGTCGCGTCGTGCTACTGGTGCCGGATCGGCGACCGCACCTACGTGCGCTGGGTCCTGCCCCACGACGAGGACACCGCGACCACGGCCCTGGCTCGGCTGCACGCCGCCGGCGCCAGCTCCCTCGGTGGCTCCGGCCGGCTGCTGGGCTGCTTCCGCTCGAGCGGGCTGCTCATCCCCGTCTGGGACGTCGACCCGGCCGTCGCGGCGAGCGACTTCGCGGAGCCGGTGGCCCGGATGCGCGAGCGGCTCGAGTCCGCCGCGGCCCGGACCGAGCCGCTCGACGCCGCCGAACGAGGTGCGCGGGCGGGCCTGACCAACCGACAGGTGACACTCCGCTGAGCACGCAGGCGGCGGACCTCGGCCCGGACGGCACGCCGGTCCTCGAGACCGTCGTGGCCGTGGTCCCGGCCCGGGACGAGGCCGACCGGATCGCGGCGACCGTGACGGCGGTCCGGGACGTACCGGGTGTCGCGACGGTCATCGTCGTGGACGACGGGTCCACCGACGCGACCGCCCGGCTCGCCCTGGCGGCCGGCGCCGAGCTGGTCCGGCACGCGCGCAACCACGGCAAGGCCGACGCGATGATGAGCGGCCTGGGCCGAGCGGCCGGACTGCGTCGGGTGGGCCGGCTCCCCGGCGGGGTGGCCGTCCTGTTCGTCGATGCCGACCTGGCCGACTCGGCCCGCTCGCTCGGGGCCCTCGTCGAGCCCGTGATGGCCGGACACGCCGACCTGACCGTCGCCACACTGCCGCCGCAGCGCACCGCGGGCGGCGGGCACGGTCTGGTCGTCGACCTCGCGAGACGCGGGATCAAGGAGCTGACCGGCTGGACTCCGGTGCAGCCCCTGTCCGGCATGCGGTGCCTCTCGCCCGCTGCGGTGGCCGCCGCGACGCCGTTCGCCCGGGGGTGGGGGGTCGAGGTCGGCATGACCGTCGACGTGCTCGCCGCGGGCCTGGTCGTGCGCGAGGTGCCGTGCGAGCTGCAGCACCGGGTCACCGGGTCCGACTGGCGTGGCCAGGTCCACCGGGCCGCGCAGTACCGCGACGTCGCGCTGGCGCTCGCCGTGCGCCGTCTGCGGCGCCGCCTCGGCGGCCACCCCCGGGTCCCCTGACCGCGGCACCCGCCGCGCACAGACCCGTCGGCCCGACGGGGACTACGGCACGTTCGACGGGGACCGGGGCACGTTGCAGCGCAGCTCGGTTGCCGCGAGCTGCATCGTCGCGGCGATCGTGCCGGGCACGACGAGGATCGCGGCGACCGGCGGGACGGCGATCCCGGAGTCGTTGGTCAGCAGCCCGATGACCGACATGACGACCACGGCGAGCAGGCCGGTCCGCAGCAGCGGGGTCGCGGTGCACAGCCGGGCGAAGGCGCCGGTCCCCAGCCGGCCGGGGTGCAGCACCACGACCACGAACGGGACCAGCACGGCCACGACGACGGCGAACAGGACCGGCATCGACAGGCCGAGCTCGACGTTGGCCAGGAACTTGCGCGAGACGATCGCCCAGGCATCCCCGTCGATGATCGACTGGACGAACCGGCCGGGGTGCGAGCGCTGGGCAGGCGGGCGCAGCCAGTCGAGCCACGACACGAGCCCGACGACGAGCACCGCGATCGCCGCGACACCGGCGAGGTTGCGCACCGACGTCCGCACCCCGGCGACGGCCAGCAGCAGGATGCCCAGGGCCGGCACCAGCGCGAGCGGCCCGCCGAAGTCGGCACCCCACGCGGGCAGCACGTCGACGGCGACCGCGAGCACCGCCACGGCCGTCACGACGCCGACCGCTGCGCCGCGCCGTCCGCGACGGGTCAGGGCGTGCCCGAGCCCGGCGCAGAGGACGAGCACGGCCGCGCCGTACAACGCGAACGCGACGTTGCCCATCCCGTAGAACCGGCCGCCCACCAGCGGCTGGAGCCCGAAGATCGAGGCCACCTGCAGGTTCGAGCCGGTGACCAGGTCGGCCCCGATGACCCCGGCGGTGATCGCGCACAGCGCGGTGACCGGTCCGAGCGCCGAGCCGCCCCAGGGGCCGCGGGCGGCGATCGCGGTCAGGACGACGGAGACCGCCAGAACGAGGGCGGTGAAGACGGCCACGAGCAGCCCCACGCCCTCGGCGCGCCACCACGGCACCAGGTCGGCCAGGAAGGTCGCCGCCGGCA
The DNA here is from genome assembly GCF_039812505.1 of Intrasporangium sp. Taxonomy (GTDB): domain Bacteria; phylum Actinomycetota; class Actinomycetes; order Actinomycetales; family Dermatophilaceae; genus Intrasporangium_A. Next base: position 21,137 of record NZ_JBDIAQ010000048.1, read on the forward strand.
TGGCGGCGCTGACCAGCCCGACCACGACCGCCCACCGGGCCAGGCGCAGCCGCCGGGCCCGGGCCCCCGGCCCGGCCCGGTGCCAGGCGGTCGCGAGCGCGACGAACACCAGCAGCACGACCCCGAGCCAGAGGAGCAGGAAGGGCACCTCGACGACCTGCTTCGCGTCGGCCTTGGCGGCCAGGTCGGTCAGCAGGGTCAGCCTGCCCGCGACCGCAGCCGCGCTGTCGTCCGGCGACGGGATGACGTGCAGCGGGCGCCCGCCGGTCTCCTGCACCGGGTTCGCGCCCCCGCGCGCCAGGACGGTGGCGGTCACGTCGGACAGCTGGGTGATGCCGGTCAAGCGGGTCGAGGCCGACGTGAGCAGTCCCGCGGGGTACTGCGGTCCCAGCGCTGCCAGGATGCGCAGCCCCTGCCGACCGTCGCGGTCCGAGATACCGACCACGAGCACGTCGGCCCCGGCCGGGGCCGCCGCGAGGACCTCGCCGATGCGCCGGTCGAGCGAGCCGAGCTGTTCGGTCGGCGCGTCCGGGCCCGCCCCGGTCGCGGCGAGGGCACCCACGTCGACGAGCGAGACCGGGCACCGGGCGAGGTCCGCGGTGAGGCCGGCCACGAGGAAGGGCGCGTAGCGCGCGACCCGGCCGTCCGAGGTCGCCGCGGCCAGCGCCGCCCCCGGGCCGACCGCTTGGACACACGTCCCCGCGCGGGCCAGGCTGTCGCCCAGCAGCCCGAGGTGGGCGGCATACGGGCCCTCGGCGGAGGCGCGGGCGATGGTGTCGAACCCCGCCACCTGCCATCCGGTCGACCGGCCGCCGGTCACCTGGGGCAGGGTGCCGCAGCGCGCGGACGCGGGCGCGCCGGCGGCCTCGCCCGCGCCTAGGGTGGCCCAGCCGTCCGTCGGGCAGGTCGTCGCGTGCAGCGTCTTGACGGACACCGTCGCCGTGGCACCGTGGCGCAGCATCCGCCAGACGGTCGGGGTCCCCGCCGCGGACACGTCGTCCCAGGACACCCCGCCGACGCCGACCACGACGAGGGACTGCCCCGGCCGGGGTGCCTGCGTCGGCGGGACCGGGATCGCGGGGCGGGCCACGTAGGCCCAGGCCAGCGCCGCCACGACCAGGGTCAACGTCACGACCAGTGACGTGGTCGGGTGCCGGCGGATCACGACCCACAGGCTAACCGGCGGGGCGGCACCGCCCCGGGCACGCAGCCGGACGCGACGGCGGGCCGGCCCGCCCGGCTACTCTGCGGCACATGACGCCCCGCACCCCGGACGAGCTGAGTCGGATCGCCTACCTCGGCCCGCGCGGCACCTTCTGCCAGATGGCGCTGGTCGCCTGGGCGGGCGACCGCGTGGTCGAGCAGGTCCCGCACCCGTCGGTGCCCGCCGCGCTCGGCGCGCTGCGCACGGGGCAGGCCGACGCGGCGATGGTCCCCATCGAGAACTCGGTCGAGGGTGGGGTCTCGGCGACGCTCGACGCGCTGGCCAGCGGCGACCCGCTCGTGATCATCGGCGAGGTGCTCGTGCCCATCACGTTCGTGCTGTGCGCCCCGGAGGGTATGCCGCTGAGCCGGGTGCGCGCCGTCGGCACCCACTCGCACGCCTGGGCCCAGGTGCGGGGGTGGATGGCCGCGCACCTGCCCGAGGCGACCTACGTGCCGACGCTGTCGACGGCGGGCGCGGCCGAGGACCTCGCGGGTGGCGCGGGGACCGTCTACGACGCCGCCGTCTGTGCCCCGGTGGCCGCCGCGAACGTCGGGCTCGCGGTGCTGGCGCACGACATCGGCGACACCCGGACGGCCGTGACGCGGTTCGCGCTCGTGACCCGGCCCGGCACGCTGCCGGAGCCGACCGGGGCGGACAAGACCACCGTCGTGCTCTACCAGAAGACGGACCGGGCCGGCGGGCTGGTCGAGCTGCTCGAGCAGTTCGCGGTGCGCGGGGTCAACATGACCCGGCTCGAGTCGCGCCCGACCGGCGAGGCGATGGGCAGCTACTGCTTCTCGATCGACTTCGAGGGTCACGTGCGCGACGCCCGGGTCGGGGAGACCCTGATGAGCCTGAAGCGGGTCTGCGCCGACGTCCGCTACCTCGGGTCCTACCCGCGGGCCGACGGCGTGGCCACCCACGCCCGACCCGGCACCAGCGACCTCGACTTCGCCCACGCGCAGGCCTGGCTGGACCGGCTGCGCGCCTGACGACCAGAGTGGAGCGGCCGGGCCTCCCCGCTTCCCCCGCTGCGGCCCCAACGGAAGCCCGGCCTCATTCCCCTCTGTTTCCCTCCACCCAGTCAGAGAAGCCGGCCCGCATCCTGATACGTCCGGCGACGAGGAAATTGTTCGGGTTTGTGGGCCGGTGTATCAGAACCGGCCCCACGGGCTCTGTGCGGGTGGAAGGCTCGAGCCGACGCCGGGGAGGGGTTCGCCGAAACCCGACCGTGCGCGATCGAGCCGACCGATCGAACCTGAGCTTCATCGAACCTGACGTGACCGACCTGACGTGATCGACCCTGACGAGGAGGCCTCCGCCCATGTCCGAGCAGCCGGACAACACCGCCGACCTACCACAGCTGCGGGTGCTGGACCCGACCGCCGCGGCCCGGACCACCTCCGGCGGGCCCCCGTCGCCGACGCTCTACATCCCGAACCGGCTGCTCGTCTCCGGCTTCCCGGCCACCGAGCGGGACCTGGGCCTGGTGGAGCTCGGGTCAGCGCTCCAGCCGCTGGGCCTCAGCGCGCGCCACACTGCGAAGACGCGGCGTCGGATCGAGCGGCTGAGCGGCACCCGGGGGCGCCAGCGCCAGATCCTCGACCAGATCTGGGTCTCCACCGTGGTGCTGGAGCAGCAGACGCCGGGCGCCCCGGCCCCGGACGCCTGGGCGGTCCTGCAGCAGCTGCGCGCCGGCGACAGCGCGCCCAGGGGGGTCGTCGACCGGCTGAGCCTGGAGCACGTCGTGCGACCGGCCGGCTACTGGGGCGGGATCGGCTACTGGGGCGGGATCGGCTACTGGGGCGG
>NZ_JBDIAQ010000049.1:0-23635 GCF_039812505.1 Intrasporangium sp.
AGCGCGCCCGCAGCACGGCCGGGCTCATCGTCCCGGCCTGAACCCCAGCGAAGCGGCCACAGGGCGGGCACCCGACCGGGTGCCCGCCCTCTTTGCGTGCCGGGCGCGCCGAGGGCAGGTCGGTGCCTGCTCAGACCCTTGGCGATCCCGGCCGCGTCAGCCGGTCGAGCACCGCGAGCAGCAGCGCCTCGCGCAGCCCGGTGGGGAGGGCGCCGAGCAGCGCGTTCAGCGGCGCCATCCGCTCGGGCAGGGCGAGCGAGCCGCCGTCGCCGGTCAGCCCGGCCGTCGTGAGCAGGCCGTCGAGGGTCGCGGCGTCGAGGCCGGCCGGGCCCACCGAGCCCAGCGCGGCCACCAGCTGCGCGGGCGGTGCGACCGGCCCGGCGGCGACCGCGGCGTCGGTCGCGCTCCGCAGGTCCCCGACCAGCGCGTCGAGGCAGTCCGCGGTCGCCGCGCTGACGCTGAGGTGCAGCGTGGCGGGCAGGTCGCGGAAGGCCGGCTGCGGCTGGACGTACCAGCCCCGGGCGCGCAGCTCGTCCGCGATCGTGAACACGTCGCACGTCCGGTCCGTCGTCACGGACACCAGCGTCGAGTCCGGTTGCGCGGCAAGAGAAAGCACCGGTATGCCGCTCACCTCGGTCGCGATCGCGAGCGTCGCCTCGCGCGCGCGGCGGGCCAGCGCGCGGTAGCCGGCCGCGCCGATGTGGTTCACCACGGCCCAGGCCGCGGCGAGCGGCCCACCGGACCTGGTCGACTGCATCGTCGTGTTGAGCATCGGGTAGCCGGGCCAGGCCGCCGAGGCGAAGAAGTGCCCGCGGCGCAGGTCGGCCGACCGGTGCAGCAGCAGCGAGACCCCCTTGGGCGTGTAGCCGTACTTGTGCAGGTCGACCGAGATGCTCGTGACCCCCTCGACGGCGAAGGCCCACGGCTGCTGGTCCGGCTCGTCGTCGCGCAGGAAGGGCAGCACCCAGCCGCCGATGCAGGCGTCGACATGGCAGCGCGCCCCGGCGTGGGCGGCCGCCGCCGCGATCGGGGTGACCGGGTCGACCACCCCGTGGGCGTAGGACGGTGCCGAGGCGACGACCAGGACGGTATTCGGGTCGATGGCCGCCGAGATGGCGTCCGGGTCGGCGCGCTTCGTCTCGGGGTCGACGTCCACGAGCACCGGCTCCACCCGGAAGTAGTGGGCCGCCTTGTGGAAGGCCGCGTGCGCGGTCGTCGGCAGCACCATGCGCGGCGCGGCGATGTCGGGCCGGGCGTCCCGGGCGGCGAGGACCGCGAGCAGCACCGACTCGGTCCCGCCCGAGGTGGCCACCCCGGCGAACCCGCTCGGCGCGTCGAGCAGCCGACCCGCGAACGCGACGAGGTCCTGCTCCATGGCCGGCAGCGACGGGAACGCCGTGGGGTCGAGCCCGTTGGTCGAGCCGAACATCGCCAGCGCCTCGCGCCCGATCGCGTCGGCGTCGGCGAGGCCCGAGTCGTAGACATAGGCCAGGGTGCGCCCGCCGTGGGTGGGCAGGTCGTGGGCGCTCAGCTCGGCCAGCCGGGCGCGGATCTCGTCGGCGTCCATGGTCATCCTCTCGTCAGGGGGAACCGGGCCAGCGGGACGAACGAGATCGCGACGAGGACGGCCGGGACCACCGAGAAGCCGACGACGATCGCGGTCAGGGCCGAGTCGCCCTGTACGACAACTGTTCCCACGCCCGCGGACACGTATCCGCCCAGAGCCAGCACAGCGGCATACAGAGCGGGGCCGAGAGCCAGCCCGAGCGTCTCCCCGGCCGTCCAGATCCCGGTGTAGAGACCCACGCGCGTCTGCGCGTCGGCGTTGCGGCTGGCGACGTCGGGCAGCATCGCGAGGGGGAACAGCTGCGCCCCGGCGTAGCCGACGCCGACGACCGCGACCGCACCGTAGACCGCGGCGGCGGGCACGCTTCGGGCCAGCACCACGGCGAGGGCCCCGGCACCGAGCAGGAACGAGGCGAGCAGGTAGCCGCGCTTCTTGTCGTGGGTCACGCCGTAGCGCTGCCACAGCGGCGTGACGACGAGGGCCGGCGCGACGAAGCAGACGAAGAGGATCGTCGCGGACAGCTTCGTGCCGATCACCCACGTCGATAGGTAGTCGACCCCGGCGAGCATCGCCCCGGTGGCCAGCGCCTGCAGGACGAACGTCGTCAGGAGCAGCCGGAACGGCCGGTCGGTGGATACGACCCGCAGCTGCGTGGCGAAGCCGGTCCCGGCGGTCCGCGGCCGACGGACCGGCGCGTTGCGCGTGCCGTGCCAGGCGGCCCAGGCGCCGAACGCGATCAGGGCCGCGACGAAGAAGCCGACGGCGCGGTAGCCCCAGTCGCGCCCGAACGCGTCGCGGATCGCCGGGGAGGCCCCGCCGCTGACCAGGATCGCGAGCGCCAGCACGGCCACGCGCCAAGTCATCAGCCGGGTCCGCTCGTCGTAGTCGTCGGTGATCTCGGCGGGCATGGCGAGGTAGGGCACCTGGAAGAAGGCGTAGGCGCTCGCGCAGGCCAGGTAGACCAGCGCCACCCAGGCCGCGCCGACCCAGAGCGGGGTGGCCGGCCCGAGGAAGAGCAGCGCGAAGGCGGCGGCGAGCAGCAGGCCGGCGCGGATCAGGAACGGCCGCCGCGGCCCGTCGCGGTGCCCGCTCCGGTCGGAGACCCGGCCCGCGACCGGGTTGAGCAGCACGTCCCACGCCTTGGGGGCGAAGACGACGACGCCGGCCAGGCCCGCGGCGACCCCGAGGTGGTCGGTCAGGTAGGGCAGCAGCAGCAGCCCGGGGACGGTTGCGAAGGCGCCGGTCGCCACCGAGCCGAGCCCGTAGCCGCGGCGCACCCGGGCCGGCAGGCCTGTCGTCGCCTCACCCATGACGGCACAGTAACGGCGGCGCCCCCGGTGGCACCGGCCGAGCGGGCGCCTGCGCGCAACGGGCACCCGGATCGTGCACCATGCATCGCCCGCACGAGACCCGTCACCGGGATGCGACGCGTGGCGCGATCCCGTAGCCGATCTCGGCCACCCACCGGTGGACGTAGGCGTAGACGTGTGGGTGTGCCAGCGCGCGGGCGTGCAACGGGGTGGGCGGTGTCGAGGAGCGAGCTTGCGGGAACAGGGCGTAGGTGTCACGTCCGTCCATCGCGGAGCCGGTGATGATCCCGTCCAGGTCCTCCCAGGTGTCCAGGATCGCCTCCGCCCAGGCCCGGCAGACGTTCCTGGGGCCGGTCGGCAGCGTCGCCGAGGCGCCGTTGCGCAGCGGCCAGCCGCCGCGCACGTCGAGCAGGACCAGGTCGCGGCTCGACGTCCAGCCGTACAGGTATGGCGCGTCGGTCCAGGGATCGACCTCGCGGTACTTCTGGTACTTCTCGGCCAGGGCCGTGCGTGGATCGGGGGAGGCGTACAGGACGGCGCGGTCGGGCTGTTCACGCGGCGGCTCGTGGTGAGGGTCCCAGCGCATCGTCCGCAGCGGGCCGTAGGCCCGGAGCTCGTCCCAGCCGAGGACGTGCTCGCCTTGGGTGGCTGCGATCCGCCACATCGCCGAGCGCACCCGGACGAGGTCTGCGTCGGTGCGGGTCAGCGGTCCGGCGGGCCTGCGTGGAGTCTTCGGGTGGGCCCTGCGGGCCGTCATTCGCGGGTCTCGGCGTCCATGAGGTCGGCGACGACGCGCGGGTCCTCCCCGTCCAGGAGCCACTGCACCGGGCTGCGCCCGTCGAGGGAGTGCTCGGGGGTGGTCATGAACAGCCGAAGGCGCCGCGGACCCCACGTCTCGGGAACGTGCGCCAGTGCCTCGCGAAGGCCGGGCACTGTCCGGCCTTCGTCGGTTAGCTGCCATGCCGGCAGATGCAGCACCCCGTCGCTGCGGATGGCGTACATCTCCCTCGACTCGACGCGGCGGGTGATCGTGCTGCGGGCCTTCCCGGTCAGCGCCGCGGCCTCGGCGGTGGTCAGCATGGTTTCGGTGGCCGTGTTGAACGCCGCGCTGAACATCGCGGTCCCCACGTCCGGAGGGGTGTCCCCACCGGCGTGCTCACGAAGGAAGGCGTCCTGTTCCGGCTGGCTCGATGTCGTGGCAGCGGCACCGATCCGCTCGGTTGCCCGGCGGTGCTCCTCGGACCGGATCGCGGCGGCCACCTCCGCGCCGGTCAGCTGTACCCCGCGCCGACGCAGCAGGGCGTCGAGCTCCTGCTCGAGCGTGAGCGTCGGGGTCGCGTACCCCGGCACTCGTCGGTCGGTCGACTTGTGACCCATGTCCCCGATCCTATCAACTGGCGCACTACAGTGCATCACTGATGCATTACGGTGCGTCGGCTCGACCGTCACATCCGCGACTCACGCCCGACAGCGATCCGCACGTCTCGTGGGCCGGGTCGTTGCAACCGGGACGAAGAAGGGTAAGGGTCGGGCCGTGAGCCGCATGCACGAGCACGAGGTGCCCATCGACGCGGACGTCGTGCGGTCCCTGCTGGTCGACCAGTTCCCGGACCTGTCCGACCTGCCGCTCGAGGCGCACCCTACCCGGGGGACGCAGAACGCCGTGTTCCGCCTCGGTCCCGACCTCGCCGTCCGGCTGCCGCGCCACCAGGACGCGGTGTGCGGGCTCGTCAAGGAGATCCGCTGGTTGCCGACGCTGCGTCCGCTGCTGCACCTGGAGGTGCCGGAGGTCCGGGCGACCGGGGTCGCCACCTCCGAGTACCCGTTCCAGTGGGCGGTCGTCCGGTGGCTGGAGGGTGCCGACGCGGTGGCTGCCCCTCTGGATTCGCTCGTGCAGGCCGCCGAGACGCTCGCCCGCTTCTGCATCGACCTCTGGTCCGTCGACCCGGCGGACGTCCCGCCCACGGACACGGCCGGATTCCACCGCGGCCGGCACCTCGCCCACCGGGACGAGGCCTTCCGTGCCGCGATCCGGCAGTGCGCCGGTCTGGCCGACGTGACGGCGCTGACCCGGGTCTGGGACGAGGCGCTGGCGGCACCGCACTGGACCGGGCCGCCGCGCTGGGTGCACACCGACCTCATCCCGCCCAACCTGCTCGTGCACGAGGGTCGACTGACCGGCGTGCTCGACTTCGGCGAGCTCGCCACGGGGGACCCGGCCTGGGACCTCACCCCGGCCTGGTTCGTCCTCGACGGGCCGTCCCGGAAGAGCTTCCGCAGCCTGCTCGAGGCCGAGGTGGACGACGCGGCCTGGGTCCGGGCCCGGGGGGCGGTTGTCTCTCAGGCGGTCATCGCGCTGCCGTACTACCTCGACACGAACCCGACGATGGTGCAGGTCGCCTGCCGCGGCATCGACGCCCTGCTCGGGGTCGACGCCGACCTGTGACACCGGGCGACCGCGCGGCGGCCACGGTCACCTCGAGACGGGCGGGGCCGGCCTGACGTCGATAGGGTGGGTGTCCACATCCTCGGCGCCTGACCTCGGCAGGCGCTGGTGCCGGACCAGGAGGCTCGGATGAAGGCAGCACGGTTCTACGGCCCGGGCGACATCAGGATCGACGAGATCCCGGAGCCGGCGGTCCGGCCCGGGACGGTCAAGGTCGAGGTGCAGTGGTGCGGCATCTGCGGCACCGACCTGCACGAGTATCTGGAGGGGCCGATCTTCGCGCCCCCGGCGGGCGCGCCCCATCCGCTCACCGGCGAGACCGTCCCGGTCACCCTCGGTCACGAGTTCGCGGGCGTCGTCGCCGAGCTGGGCCAGGGGGTCGCCGGACTTGCGGTGGGCGACCGGGTCGTGGTCGAGCCCTACATCGTGTGCGGGCGATGCGACGCGTGTCAGCAGGGCCGCTACAACGTCTGTGCCACGCTCGGCTTCGTCGGCCTGTCCGGGTTCGGGGGAGGCTTCAGCCGGTACGTCGTTGCCGAGCAGCGGTGGATCCATCCGCTCGGCGACCTCGGCACGGATGTCGGAGCCCTGGTCGAGCCGCTCGCGGTGGCCTACCACGCCGTGCGCCTGTCCGGGGCGCGCGCCGGTCACACCGGACTGGTCTTCGGTGCCGGCCCGATCGGCCTGGTCACGACGGCGGCGCTGCGCGCGGCCGGTGTGGAGCAGGTCATCGTCGTCGAGCCCGCGGGGGTGCGCAAGACCAAGGCGGCAACCGCCGGTGCCGACCACGTGATCGACCCGACCGAGGCTGACACCGTCGGATCCGTCATGGAGCTGACGCAGGGCCGTGGCGCCGACGTGAGCTTCGAGTGCGCCGGTATCGACGCCGTGCTCGCCTCGGCGATCCGCTCGACGAGGGCCGGCGGCACCTGCGTCAACGTCGCGATCTGGGGGCATCAAGCGTCGGTCGCCATGAACGACCTCGTCTTCCGGGAGGTCTCCCTGGTCGGGTCGCTCGCCTATGCCAACGACCACCCTGCGACGATCCGGATGATCGCGGACGGGCTCGTCGACCCGCACCAGTTCATCACCGGCCGGATCGAGCTCGACGACATCGTCTCGGCGGGCTTCGACGAGCTGATCAACAACAAGGAGGAGAACGTCAAGATCCTGGTGAGGCCGTAGCTTCCGACGAGCCCGACCTGCCGACCCGGCACCGGGCGCACCTGCCGGGCAGCGCCACCTGGCCGGAGTCGAGCTCGAAGCCGAGAGCGCTGCGCAGCCGGTCCGCTGCCGCGGCGAGCACGTCCGCGGGCGCGTCCTGGACCCGCCCGCAGGACAGGCAGCGCACGTGCACGTGTCCGTGCACCGGCCGGTCGACGGGGGCCGATGCCGCTGTGCCCGGCCCGTCCGCGAGCGGCGGGCCTCCCCGTCCGACGAGATGGTAGACGGTCGCGTTCCCGCCGACGTGGATGTGTGAGAGGACCCCCGCGCTGCCCAGCGAGGTCAGCGCCCGGTAGAGCGTCGCGCGGTGGGTGGACGGCTCGAGCCGGGTGACCCGGGCACCGATCTGCTCGGCGGTCAGGTGCTCGTCGGCCCGGTCGGCGGCATCGACCACCTCGAGGACGGCCCGGCGGGCCGGGGTGACCCGCTCGCCCAGCTCGCGCAGCCGGGCCAGGGCGGCAGCCACCCGCGGGGTCGGGCCGGCGTGCTCCATCGGGCCATTATCCGCCCGCGCGCCGGCGCCCGTGTCTGCCCGCGCCGGGGGTGAGTGTCCGCGTGCGCCCGGGCCCGTGTCTTCGTGCGCCCGGGCCACCGGAGCGTTCGGCGCCCGAGCCCGCCGAGCCGGCTGGGCGGCATCCCGGCTGGGACCGGCGTCGGGAAGGTCAGGTCACGGCTTCTTCGCCGGCTTCGGCGCGGGCTTGGACAGCGGGCCCCCGATGGTCACGGCGTCGCGGCAGGTCGTCGGGGCGGGGGTGACGCCGGGCGGGGCGCCCGGCTGGCGGCACTGGATGGTCAGCGTGACGGTCGCCTTGCCGGTGGCGACGAAGGGGGTGACGAAGTGGTAGTCGGTGGTGCGGAAGCTCTCGAGCGCCTGCGAGAGGATGATCTGCCGGCCGATGGACACCAATAGCAGCCCCTCGTCGCCCTGCGGGTTCTCCAGCACGAAGTCGGTGATGCTGAGGCTCTGCCCCTTGGCGACGTCGAACGAGTCGGTGCGGGTCGACCCCGCGCGGGCGTCGCTGACGGCCAGCCGCAGCGAGAAGGGGGCGGTGACCACCCGTGGGGGCACGCCACCGGTCACGGCCAGCTGGACCTGCTTGTTCGTCGTGTCGGCCTGCTTGGCCGCAGAGGCCGCCTTGACCTGGGCGACCTCGGCGGCCGTGGCGGCCTTCTGCGCCTCCGCCGCCTGGGCGGCCACCTGCTTGGCCTGCGCCTGCGCCTCCTGGCGGGCCACGTCCGCGGCGGCGTCCCGCGCGGCGGCCTGAACGGTGGGCTTGAGCAGCCAGGACCAGATCGCGGCGAGGGCCAGCAGGGCCGCCAGCGCGATGAGCAGGGCCTTGCCGAACCACTTGGGGATGACCGGCTCCTGCAGATGGGTCCCCTGCAGGGCCACCGGCAGGCTGTCCTGCGGCGTGACGGTGACCACGAACGGGATCGTCGTGGGCGGGCCGGTCCAGAGCAGCTCGACGGGCCGGACCTTGATCTTGGTGAAGGCGGCCCGGCCCGGGGGCACCGTGATGGCCTCGGTGTCCGACTCCTTTAGCAGCTCGGCCTGGTCGGTCACCGCGATGAACGCGGTCACGGGCACGTTGCCCCGGTTGTCGATGGCCACCTGGTGGCGACCGGTGCGCCGCCCACGGGAGGTGCGCGGCACGAGCTCGGCGGTGGTGTCGAGGAACGGGAGCACCTCGACGACGGCCTCCGGCACGACCGTGTCGTCCGGGTTGTCCACCGGCACGACGCGGATGCCGAAGCTCAGCCGGCCCGCCGGCACCTCGGAGGAGCGTGGTGGGTTGACGGTCAGGGTGGTCACCGTCGACGTGCCCGGGTAGAGGGTGAACTGCGGGTCGGCGATCGTGGTCCAGCCGGCCGGCACCCCGACGACCTCGAGCTGGTAGTCCTCGACGACGTCACCGGTGTTGCGGACCTCGAGCGGGATCGTCGCGGACTCGCCCGCGTTGAGGCTGACCGACTCCTGGTCGAGCCTGGCTACCGTACTCATGTCTCCAGCGTCGCCTCGTGAGGTGTGGTCTGGCGATGGACGTGAGGCCTCCCGAAAGGGCAGCTGACCTGCCCGTTGAGGCGCTGTTGAGTGCCCGGAGAGGACGTGTCGGCATACTTCGTGGGTCGATATGTCGAGACAAATCCTCCTCACCGGCGGCGTGTGGGGGGAAGGAGCCGTCATGGAACGCATCGGTGTGCATGTCCAGGCCATGGACCCCATCTCTGCGGCAGGCGTGATCGCCGAGCTGCGCCCGCGCCCGGAGGTGCGGCTGCTCCGGGAGGACGAGGTGGCCCGGGCCGAGGTGGCGGTCGTCGTCGTCGACACCGTCGACGACTCGACGATCCAGCTGCTGCGCCGCCTGCAGCGCGGTGGCCTGCTGCGCACGGTGCTGATCGCCAGCCGGATCGACAACAACGACCTCGTCAACGCCATCGAGGTCGGCGTGCTGGGCCTGCTGCGCCGGGAGGAGGCCACCCCCGACCGGATGGTCAACGTCATCCAGCGCGCCGCCGCCGGTGACGGCACGGTGCCGCCCGACCTGCTCGGGCGGCTGCTCGACCAGGTCGGGCACCTGCAACGCCAGGTGCTCAGCCCGCGCGGGCTGACCTTCCAGGGGCTGGCGAACCGTGAGGTCGAGGTGCTGCGGCTCGTCGCGGACGGCTACAGCACCGGCGAGATCGCCTCGCGGCTGTGCTACTCGGAGCGCACGGTAAAGAACGTGCTGCACGACATCACCACCCGGCTGCAGGTGCGCAACCGGCCGCACGCCGTCGCCTATGCCATGCGCGAGGGCCTCATCTGAGGATCCGGTGCGCGCGCCCGCGGGATGCCCTGTCGTCCCCGGGTGGCTGCCCGAAAGGCTGACCGGCCGCCGGGTTCGCCCGGGCCGGGCGGGCAGGGAGCGTGGATGACGACGCTGACGCAGGACGCGAGGAGGCTCGCCATGCGCGTGCCGGTGCGACGAACCGGGCTGGCCCTGCCCGCCCGGGCGATCGCCGCTGCCCTCGCCCTGAGCCTCGGGCTGATGCTGGCCGCCGGGCCGGTCGACCGGGCCTTCGCGGCGGTGCCGAGCCCGGTCGCGCCCCGGATCGCCCTGACCTCCGACCGGTCGTCCATCGCCAGCGTGAGCCTCGACCTGGGGGAGGGATCGGCCGCCTCCGCTCTGGCGCCGGGGGCGGCGACGCCGGGTGCGGGGGCGGCGACGCCGGGTGCGGGGGCGGCGCCGGGAGCGGGCGCGGCGGCGGCACCCGGCTCGACGGCATACGAGGGCGAGGACTCGATCGGCGGCGGGCTCGAGGTGTGGGTGAGCACGCGTGACGATGCCGCCGGCGAGGTCTACGCCGCCCCGGCGCCGTCACCCGACGACGACAACGCCGAACGTGGCACCGGCGAGCGGGTGACCTGTGACGACGCGGTCGAGTCGCAGCCGGCTCCCGCCCCGGACGGTCACTGGATCGCCTACGCCTCCGACGCCTCCGGCAGCTTCCGGCTGTGGCTCGCCACCGACAGCCCGGATGGCGTCACGCTGCCGTCGACGGGGGTGCGGCGCTGCGGCCGGTGGGTGTCCTTCCCGCTCACCGGACCGTCCGGTCTGCTCCCGGGCGACCACGACGGCACCGACCTCTGGCCCGCCTGGCTCGACGAGTCGACGATCGTGTTCAGCAGCACCAGGACCTTCCTGGCCGGCGAGGCACCCGACCCGCTCGGTGACCTGTGGGCCGTCCGTCTCGACCTGGCGGCCGGCAAGGTGAGCCGGGTGCTGCGCCTCACGGACGACCCCGCGGCCGAGACGCAGCCTGCCGTCGGTGCCGTGTCGGACAGCACGGCGGTCGCGTTCACCACCACCCGGTTCCGGGCCGACGGGTCCCTCGGCGTGCTGCTGCTGCCCGAGGGGTGGAGCCTGACGGATCTGGCCGGGCTGCGCGACACGAAGCCGACCGACCCGTTCGCCGGCTCGGGAGGGACGGGGCCACCGCAGGGCTCCGAGGCGGCATGGTCGCCGAACTACCCGCCCTACCTGGCGTACACCAGCACCGACTCCGACCCGGCCGGTGACATCGAGGTGGCCTCGTGCTACGTCGGCTCCGACGATGCCCTGCACTGCTCGCCGGCACCGCCGCAGTCCCAGCCTGCGGGCGAGCCCGGGGTGGGTGAGTCCCACCCGGCGTGGGTGCAGCGCAGCTACTACATGGGCGCCGTCCTGCGCTATACCGTCCGCTCGGGGACCGCCGACATCGCGGATGTCGCGGCTGCCGACGGCTCCGGTCGCCGGGTCCTGGCCGGCGGGTCCGGGGTCGACCGCACGTCGCCGGCCTACTCCCCGGACGGGACGCGGTTGGCCTGGAGCCGGTCGGGCAATGACGGGGGACGCGAGATCGTCCTGGCCGACTCCTCGGGCGGGCACGTCACCCTGCTGCGCGACGCCCGGCCGAAGGGTGCGGTCGACGTCGACCCGGCCTGGTCGCCGGACGGCACCCGCATCGCGTTCGTGCGCTACCGGCCCTGTCCCGACTGCGCCACCGTAGCGCCCCACGTGTGGGTGGCCGACGTGGCCACCGGGAAGGCGACGCAGCTCACCTCCGACGAGCCGGTCACCTCCGACGGACAGGGCGGCGCGCGGACATGGGACCAGTCGCCGTCCTGGTCGCCCGGCGGGTCCCGCATCGTCTTCGCCCGGACCGCCGACACCACCCCGAGACTCTCGGTGACGGTGTCGCCGGGCACGCTGGAACCCACGAGCGCCGCAGCCACGACGGTCACCGCCGAGGTGACCGTGCGCAACGACGGCGGACGGGCCACCGCCGTGACCCTGACCGCACAGGTGCCCGACTGGCTCGTGCCCGCGGGGTCGTCCGGCTGCCGCACCGCCGACCCGGCCGACGGCAGGCGCACCATGACCTGCGACCTCGGCCCGATGGCACCGGACGCCACCGTGACCCGCGTCGTCCGGCTCAGCCTCGCCGACGAGCAGGGCTGGCAGTACGACTACCTGATCACCCACGCCACCGCCACGTACGGGCGCCCGCCCCGGACCGTCGACACCGACGACGTCTACACGTTCATCATCCCGCCACCCCAGTCGACCGGCACCCCGACACCTTCGGACACGACACCTTCGGACACGGCACCGCCCGCGGCCGCCGAGGTGGGCCGGGCCCCGGACACGCCACCTCCCGGACTGAGCCCGACCCTGTGGGTCCTCGACCCCACGACGAAGGCGGCCCACGAGCTGCGCTATGCCGACCCCGACGAGTGCGACTGTGCCGGCACGATCACCGGACAGAGCCCCGCCTGGTCGCCGGACGGTCGCCGCATCGCCTACACGGACCGGGGCGCACTGCGCGTCGTGCACCTCGCCGACCCGCGCGGCGACCGCGTGGCCACCGACCCCGCCGCGGGTGGCAGACCTCGGGTCGACACGGTGCTCGGGTTCTCCGACCAGACGGTCGACGGCTCGACCGGCGCCGTCCCCACGGCCGGCCGGGCCCTCCTGTCCAGTGCCGCGGACCCGGCCTGGTCACCCGACGGCACCTGGCTCGTGTTCGCCGGGCAACGCGCAGGGCTGGCGAACCGCCCGCTGATCTACCGGATCCGGCCGGACGGCAGCCAGACCACCGCCGTCACCCGCGGCCTGCAGGCCGACTCGGAACCGACGTGGCAGCCCTTCGCCCGACTGGGGCTGAGCGGCTCCGCGTCGCCCCCGTCGCTCGGCGCCGGGGCGACCTCGACGGTCACACTCGTGGTCACCAACTCCGGGCCCGCCACCGCGACGGGCACGGTGGTCGAGGTGACCGTCCCCCGGGGACTGACACCGGGCACGCTGCCGAAGTCGTGCCGGTCCGGGCCCGTCCCGTCCGGGGTCCTCGTCACGTGCGAGCTCGGCGCCGTGCCGCCCGGCTCGACGAAGGTCCCGCTGGAGGTCACCGCGGTGACGCCGGGCAGCTACGTCCTGCCGGCGCGGGTCGGCTCACTCGTGCCGGACGACCAGCCGACGGACAACGGCGCCGACGTGACGATCACGGTCACTCCCGCCGGGGCGAGCGCGGCCGACCTCTCGGTGACCCTCACCCTCAGCCGGAACCCCGGCTACGTGGGCGGCGACGGCAGCGCCGCAGTGGTGGTGACGAACCGCTCGACCGGGCCCGTGGACGAGGTGAAGCTGACCGTCTCGTTGCCGACCGGGCCGGGCCTGGTGACCGTCAGCCCGCCGCAACCGTGCTTCTCCGGGACCGCCTGCACCCTGGGGCCCCTTGCAGCCGGACAGTCCCGCACCCTGACCCAGGCGTTCGAGTTCGCCACCGCCGGGCGGGGGCCGGCCACTGCCCGCGTGGCCGGCGCCCTCGCCGACCCCATCCCCGGGAACAACACGGCCACCGTGAACCTCGTCGTGCGCCAGCCGACCATCCAGGTGCTGCAACCGGTCGTCGAGCCGGGCGACGTGACCATGGCCGTGGGGCAGGACTTCCCGCCCGGCGAGGCGGTCACCCTGGCGTGGTCGCAGGGCATCAGCACCCGTCCCGTGCCGGTGGCCATCCGGGCCGACGGCACGCTCACGCCGACCCAGGTCCTGATCCTGCCCCGCGACGTGCTCGGCTCCCGGGACCTGATCGCCACCGCCGTCACCGCGGGCAGCTTCGGGCCGGTCCGGGTCTCGGTGCTGGTGGCGCCCGGGACCGTCGCTCCGCCAGCCGACTTCGTCACGAGGAGGTGAACCGTGATCGCCGACATAGACGAGGCCGTCAGATCACTGGTCCGCACCGAGGCAATCGAGCGCTCCGGGGTGGAGGTCGTCTTCGACGCCCCGACCAAGGACTGGGCCGCGCGGCGCAACGCCCCGACCGTCGACGTCTACCTCTACGACATCCGCGAGGACCTGCGCCGGCGGGCGGTCGGATGGGTCCCCACCCACACCGCGGAGGGCCGCCTCGAGACGCGCCGGCCGATGCCGCGCTACTACAAGCTCTCCTACCTCGTCACGGCGTGGACCCAGCGCCCCGAGGACGAGCACCGGCTCCTGGCCGACCTGCTCCGCTCGCTGCTGCGCTACGACGCCATCCCCGGCGAGCTGCTCGGCGGGGAGCTGGCCGACACCACGCTCCCCGTCCCGTTGACCGTGGGTCTTCCGCCGCCGGAGGACCGCGCCTTCGCCGACGTCTGGACGGCGCTCGGGGGAGAGCTCAAGCCGTCGCTCGACCTCGTCATCAGCGCGCCGATCGAGGTCGGCCGGGCCACCGCGGCCGGCCCTCCGGTCCTGGAGAGCCCACGCCTCGACCTCGGGGACGTGCACGGCGGCGCGGAGGATCTCGACCGCTACCGACACGTCGCCGGCGAGCCCGCACGACCGGTGCGGGCCGCCCTGGCCGAGGAGCGCCGGTCGCCGGGTGAACGTGGCGCACCCGCCGCGGCGGTCCCGCGGGCGCGCCGCCGGCGACGGTCGTGACGACCATGTCGACCGGGACCGGCCCGGGTGTGCTCCTTGCCCGGATGTCCTTCGTCGAGCAGCGGATCCGGGCGCTCGTGGATGCCCGGCGAGCCGTCGACCCGCAGCCGGACGACCCGTTCCGGGGCCTCTACCTGACCGACGAGTCCGTCG
Organism: Intrasporangium sp.; assembly: GCF_039812505.1. Classification (GTDB taxonomy): domain Bacteria; phylum Actinomycetota; class Actinomycetes; order Actinomycetales; family Dermatophilaceae; genus Intrasporangium_A. Next base: position 14,146 of record NZ_JBDIAQ010000049.1, read on the forward strand.
ACCGGCTGCTGGATGCCGGCTCGCCCCAGCCGGCTCGCGGACCGGTGGCGGCGCCGTACCGCGACCGCGCAGAGGCGGACGACCCGGACGACTCGAGCCGGCTCGACCGGCTCGCCCGGTGCTGCGGCCTCACCGATCTCGACGTCGGGCTGCTGCTCGTGGCGTTGACGTGCGACCTCGACTCGCGCTTCGAGAAGCTGTTCGGATACCTGAACGACGACGTGACCCGGCGCCGTCCCTCCGCCGGGGTGGCGCTCGAGCTCTGCGGGCACAGCCTCACCTCGGTCGTGGGACGGGAGCGGCTGACCACGGGCCCGCTGATCCGCCTCGACCTGCTCGTCGTCGAGGACCTCGAGCGCCCCTTCCCGGGGCGGGCCCTCAGAGTGCCCGACCGGGTCGTGGCGCACCTGCTGGGCAGTGACGACATCGACGCGTCCCTGGCCGACGTCGTCGTCGCGCCACCCGACGTCGCGTGGGGCGACGGGACGGACGTCGCGCGCGCCATCGAGTCCGGCATCTGCTTCGGCTACCTGCGCGAGCCCCCGACCGGGTCCGGGCTGCTCGTCGCCCTCGACGCCGTGCGCCGGAGCGGACACGACGCGCTGGTCGTCGACCTCGAACGGCTCGGCCGCCAGCCCGACCCCGCGGCCTGTGCCCGGGGGGTGACGCGGGAGGCCCGGCTGCGCTCCTGTGGCCTCGTCGCGACCCAGGCCGAGACGGTCAGCGCCACCGGCGTGCTGCCGCAGCTGCGCATCGACCCGCTGCCGCTCCTGCTCGTCGGGACGGTCCCCTGGGACCCGTCGTGGAGCGTGGACCCGCCGTTGCTCGTCGACATCCGGCCCAGCACCGCCGCCGAACGCGGCCGGCTGTGGCGCGAGGCGCTGTCCGGCGTGCCGCTCGGGTTCGATCCCGATACCGAGTCGACCCAGTTCCTGCTGCGGCCCTCGCGGGTACCGCGTGCCGCCCGCTCGGCCCGCCAACAGGCGCTGCTGTCCACCGACCCGGTGGTCACCGCCGAGCACCTGCGCACCGGGGCCCGCGCCGAGAACGCGAGCGCGCTGCAACGGCTGGCCCGCCGGGTCGAGCCACGGGTCGGCTGGGACGACCTGGTCCTCCCCCCGACCACGCGCTCGTCCCTGCACGAGCTCGCCGCACGGGGCAGACACCGCGAACGGGTGCTCGGGGACTGGTCGATGCGACCCGGCGGCGGCCGGGGCATGGGCGTGGCCGCGCTGTTCGCGGGCGACTCGGGGACCGGCAAGACGATGTCCGCGGAGGTCGTGGCCGGAGACCTCGGGCTCGAGCTGTACGTCGTCGACCTGTCCACACTCGTCGACAAGTACATCGGGGAGACCGAGAAGAACCTCGACCGCATCTTCACGGCGGCCGCCGGCGTCAACGGCATACTCTTCTTCGACGAGGCCGACGCCGTGTTCGGCAAGCGGTCGGAGGTCAAGGACGCGCACGACCGCTACGCCAACGTCGAGAGCGCCTACCTGCTCCAGCGGATGGAGAGCTTCGACGGGCTCGTCATCCTCGCCACGAACCTGCGGGCGAACATCGACGAGGCCTTCACCCGGCGGCTCGACGTCATCATCGACTTCCCGCTGCCGGACGAGACGCGCCGGCTCGAGCTGTGGCGGGCCTGCCTCGCCACGCTGCCCACCTCGGGGCCGCTCGACCTCGAGTTCTGCGCCTCGTCGTTCGAGCTGTCCGGAGGCGCCATCCGCTCGGCCGCGGTCACCGCCGCCTACCTGGCCGCCGACGCCGACGGGACCGTGTCGATGGCCCAGCTCGTCCAGGCCGTGCAACGCGAGTACCGCAAGCTCGGGCGGCTCTGCCTGCCGCACGAGTTCGGCCGCTACCACACGCTGCTCGGCTGATCCGGCCGCATCCTCGGGCCGCCTCCCACGCCGGCACCCGCCCGGCCCGGTACCGGCGCGGCATTCCCGAAAGGGCAGCGCCGGTGCCCGTTCGGACGCCTGATCGCCCGCGACCGTGACCCGCGGGCTGAGCGACCGTGGAAGTGACACGTCGACAGGAGGCGAGCATGCACAAGCACGAGCACGACCCGGGTGCTCCCGAAGCGTTGCACCCGACCAGGTCACGACCGGGACGCGGGCCCGACCAGCACGTCGTGCGAGCGGCGGTGGCGGGCCGGACCGACGTCGTCGGGACCGGCGGGATGATCGGCCTGCAGCGAGCGGTCGGGAACGCGGGCCTGCAGCACCTGACCGGTGCAGGCGTCCACGAGGTCCTCACGGGCGGTTCCGGCCAAGGGCTCGACGAGGACACCCGGGCCGACATGGAGGCCCGGCTCGGCGCCGACTTCGGCGACGTGCGGGTCCACACGGATGCGCAGGCGCACGAGTCCGCCCGGGCCGTCGGCGCGCACGCCTACACCGTCGGACGCGACATCGTCTTCCAGCGCGGCACGTTCGACACCAAGTCGGCCGCAGGTCGCACGATGCTCGCCCACGAGCTGACCCACGTCGTCCAGCAGCGGTCCGGCCCGGTCGACGGGACACCGATCGAGGGCGGCGTCAAGGTCAGCGACCCCTCCGACCGGTTCGAGCGGGAGGCCGCCGCGAACGCCGAGCGGGTGATGACCGCGCCGGCACCGCTGACCGGCGCCCAGCGCTCCGTCAGCGGCGAGGGTGCGGCTCTCGCCGCCCCGACGGCGCAGCGGGAGGAGGGCGAGGAGGAGGAAGCCGTCCAGGGCGTCTTCGTGCAGCGCGAGGAGGAGGCCCCCGAGGAGGAGAGCGCCTCGTGACGGGTTGCCCCATGGGGCAGCCGGACCTACCCGACCGGACGTGCCGACGGACGTGCCGGGAGGCTTCGCTCTGACTGAGGCTTGAGACAACGCCCATCGACCACGCGAGGAGGGGACATGCCCAACTATCTGTCGCCCGGTGTCTACGTCGAGGAGGTCGAGGCCGGGTCGCGGCCCATCGAGGGAGTCGGGACGGCCGTTGCGGCGTTCGTCGGGCTCGCCGAGAAGGGCCCGCTGCACGAGCCGACCCTCGTCTCGAACTGGACCCAGTTCGCCGAGACGTTCGGTGACTTCCAGCCCGGCAGCTACCTGGCCCACGCCGTCTACGGCTACATGCAGAACGGCGGCAGCAACTGCTTCATCGTCCGCATCGGCGGGGCCATCGCCGCGAACGGGTCCGCAGCCCCGACCAACGGCCAGGGCACCGCCGCCGCGAGTGCCGCACCGGACGCACCGCCGCAGGCCGTCGTCGGCGGCCTGACCGTCAAGGCGATCGGCGCGGCGGCGGGCAAGCAGGTCACCGTGGAGATCGCGCCGGCCGGAGGCGACAACCCTCCCGCAGACCAGTTCAAGCTCGTCGTCAGCGTCGACGGCAAGGCGACCGAGACCTACGACAACGTGACGCTGGCCGCGGGTGACGCCAACGTGGCGACCAAGGTCAACGCCAAGTCCAAGGTGATCACGATCGAGCAGGTGGCCGCTGCACCGTCGAAGGCACCCGAGAAGGGCACGGTCGCGCTCGCCCGCCCCGCGGCGGCGGCCAAGGCGCCCGAGACGCCCGCACCCGGCGGGACGCTCAGCCCGGACGACTACGTCGGCGACGTCGCCCAGCGCACCGGCTTCGGCGGGCTCGAGGCCGTCGACGAGGTGACGATGGTCGCCGTCCCCGACCTGATCGCCGCCTACGAGGCCGGCGCCATCGACGCCGAGGGCTTCAAGGCGGTCCAGCTGGCGATGATCGCGCACTGCGAGCTGATGGGCGACCGGATCGCCATCCTCGACCCGCCCCCCGGCCTCAACGCCCAGCAGATCAAGCAGTGGCGCGTCGACGAGGCCGGCTACGACTCGAAGTTCGCGGCCCTCTACTGGCCCTACCCCAAGGTGTTCGACCCCGCGACCGGCACGGCGAAGTTCGTCCCGCCCAGCGGCCACATGGCCGGGATCTGGGCCCGCAACGACGACGAGCGCGGCGTGCACAAGGCCCCCGCGAACGAGATCGTCCGGGGCGCCATCACGCTGCAGACCCGGATCACCAAGGCCGAGCACGACCTGCTCAACCCCGCCGGGATCAACTGCATCCGCAGCTTCCCCGGGCGTGGCGTGCGGGTCTGGGGGGCCAGGACCCTCTCGAGCGACCCGGCCTGGCGCTACCTCAACGTCCGGCGGCTGTTCAACTACCTCGAGGAGTCGATCCTCATCGGCACCCAGTGGACCGTCTTCGAGCCGAACGACCCGGCGCTCTGGGCGCGGATCCGCCGCACCATCAGCGCCTTCCTCGTCAACGAGTGGCGCAAGGGCGCGCTGTTCGGGCTGACCCCTGACGAGGCGTACTTCGTCAAGTGCGACAGCGAGACCAACCCCGCCGAGGGCATCGACGCGGGCCAGGTGGTCTGCCAGGTCGGCGTCGCCCCGGTCAAGCCGGCCGAGTTCGTCATCTTCCAGCTGTCGCAGTTCTCCGGCGGCGTCAGCCTCGTCAACGAGTAGCCCGAAAGGACCAGAACCATGCCCCTCGCCGATCCCCTCGACGCCGCCGCCGCCAATGGCTTCCGGCTCACCCTCGACGGCATCGAGGTGCCCCAGATCGTCGAGATCTCCGGCCTCACCCTCGAGGTCGACAAGATCGAGATGAAGCAGCAGACCAAGGAGGGCAAGTACTACGTCCGCAACCTCATCGGTCGTCCCAAGTCCGGCCAGATCACGGTGACCCGCGGCATCACCGACAGCACCGCGGTCACCGACTGGCTCAAGACGGTCATGGAGGGCGACGTGGCCGGCGCCCGCAAGACGGCCTCGGTAGAGATCACGGACTACCAGGACGCCGTGATCAAGACGGTCGAGTTCACCAACGTCTGGGTCCAGAAGGTCGAGGTCAGCACACTCAAGGCCGGCGAGGCGTCCCAGGCCACCGAGAAGTTCACCATGTGCTTCGACGAGTTCAAGGTGGTGTGATGCAGCGCTCGAGGACGAACGCGACGACCGTGCCTCCCCCGCCGGGGGCCGGGGAGGACCTGCTCGACCTCGACCGTCCCGCCGCCTTCGTCCCCGAGCGGCCCGCCCTGCGAACGGAGTTCGCGTTCGAGCTGCCGCGCGGCTATGTCGACGGCGACGGCGTCGTGCACCGCCACGGGGTCATGCGCCTGGCGACGGCGCGGGACGAGCTCCTCCCGCTCTACGACGCGCGGGTCATGGAGAACCCGGCCTTCACGACGGTCGTCCTGCTCGCCAGGGTCATCGTCTCCCTGGGCAGCGTGCCGTCCGTCACCGCCAACGTGGTCGAGAACATGTTCGCCTCCGACGTGGCCTTCCTGCAGGACTTCTACCGCAGGGTCAACACCGAAGGGCACACCCGCGCGGCGGTCACGTGCCCCGCCTGCTCGCATCGGTTCGCGGTCGACCTGTCCGGCGGGCGCCTGGGGGAATCGTGACGTACGCAGCCGACCGGCTCCACCAGGAGGTTGCGTACGTCGCCTACCACTTCCACTGGGGTCTCGACGAGATCCTCGACCTCGAGCACCCGCTGCGCCGTCGTTACGTCAAGGAGATCGCCGACATCAACACCCGGATGGCGGAGGGTCGGTGAGCCATGCACTGGCCGTGGACCCGACGTGCCGGACCGGAGGCCGCTGCCGAGGCGGCTCCGGTGCCGTCCCCGGCCCGGGACCCCTCGGTCTCGCCCGCCGGATGGGCGAGCCTGCCGCCGCTGCAGCGTCTGCTCGGTCCGATCACCGCGACCAGCGGCGGTGAGGACTTCCCCTGGACCCTCGCCTCCTGGCGGTCACCCGCCGCCCTCGGCACCATGCACCGCGAGCTCACCGGACCGCCGCTCCGCCCGGCGCCACCCTTGGTCGGGCCCCCGGCCCCGGACGGTTCCGCCTCCCCGGCGATGCCCGTCCGTCAGACGCCGCCGAGCAACACGCGCAGACAACCACACTCGTATGCCGCTCACCGCCGTCCCGCGCTCCAGCGGGCCGCCGACCCACGACGCCCGGCAAGCCCCTTCACCGACGCGCCGGACCTGCCCTACCCCGTCCGGCAGCTGCCCACGGTGCCCACCCCGGACGTGACGGCGGGAGAGGCCGACGGGTCGGCTCCGGGTGGGCCGGGTCCGGGTGGGCCGGTCCGGGAGGCTGAGGCACCCCTGCCGGAGCTGCGGCTCGTGCTCCCGCGACCCGCCGAACCCTCCCTGCCGACGACACCGCTGCCCACGCCCCGGGCCGGACGCGCTGGATCCGTTGCGGCCGAACCGGTTCCGTCGCCGGGTGCCGACGGACCCACCGGTGCACCGCCGGCCACGCCGGGTGTGGCGGCGCCGGTGCAACGCACCGCGGACGACCGACCGTCGGACGCATCCGCACCGCGACAGGAGCCGGACACGGCGGTGGCAGCGGTGCACCGTACTTCCGACGACCGGCTCTCGGGTGCGTCCGCCGCGCGACAGGCGTTGGGCTCTGGACCTGCGCCCGACCCGTCGCTCCGGCTGGCCCCCGTGCAACGTACGGCCGCCGACGACGACGAGCCCACCGACCAGACGACCGGACACCGGCGGACCGGGACGCCGCCTGGTTCTTCGGCCGGGCTGCCGCGAGAAGGCGAACCGACCGGCCCGGTGCCCGGGCTCACGTGGCCCGACCGGGAGGCACCCGAACCGACGGAGGCGCCCACGTCCGCCAACGGGTCCGGTGCCGGGGCCGCCGAGCCCGGCGCCGAGGCTGCGTCGCACGCCACGGTCGTCGACCTGCCCGGGCCGCCGCGACTGGGCGAGGGTGCCGCCCGTCGGCCGGAGGCGTCACCGGCCCTGGCTCCGGCGGTCCAAGTCCGCGGCGCAGGAGCGCCCGGACCAGGCCGCCCCGACGCCCCGCTGCCCGACCGGACCGTCACGGTCGGGCATCCGGGCCGGCGACTGGGGCTCGGCGCACCCCTGTCGCCGTCCGCTGCGACCGCCGTGCAACGCTCGACCGGCGGCCCTGCCCCGGGCACGGGTTCCGTGACCGACGAGTCCGACCGGTCCGGCGCGCAGACACGGACCGGCCCGGCCGAGCGGTCGTCCGAAGCCCGGCGTGAACCGGACCCGTCGCCGAGCCAGCCGCACGCCGCGCTTGTCGTCACCCCGGAACGCCCGGCCGTCGCGAGGCCGGGCCCACTGCCACTACCACCGACCGGCCGATCCGCAGCCACCGGGCACACCGTCGGGACGAGCGCCGTGGGCGGCGGCAGCCCGAGCTTCGAAGGCGTCACCGTCCCGTCGGTCGATGCGAGCGTTCCGGTGGTCGCTCGACGAGCCGTCGGCACCGAACCCGGGGAGCCCGGCCCGGTGCGGCCCGGACCCACGCAGCTCGGACCCGCAGCACCCGGCCCCGCAGGGCCGGCACCGGCACTGGCGGAACCCCGGCCCGCAGGAGCCCAGCCGGCGGCACCCGACAGCGCCGCACACCCGACGGAGCAGGCCGGGGAGGCTTCGTCCTCCGGGCCGAGGACCGGTCAGGCAGCGAGCGAACCGGACGCCCCCCACCCTGTCGGCACCGGCCCGGCGAGCTCGGGGCCGGTAACCGGTGCGACGGTGGCCGCTGGAACGGGAGCCGGTGAGCCGGTGGGTGCCGGGCGCGGGCCGGACCCGGATGCTCTCGTCGCGGCCGTGCCACCGGAGCCGACCGGTGTCACGTCGCCGCGAATGGTGCTCCCTTCGAGGTCTGCCCGGCCGGCGACCGGCGCGGAAGCACTGCCGCTGGCTCGTGCCGTCGACCGGGTGTCGACCCCCCGGGCGCAGGCCGGCACCACGCACGGGCCGGACGGGCCCGCGCCCGCGAGCGTGCGTTCCCGCACCGGCTCCCGGACCGGCCTCACCGAGCAACCGGCGCCACCTGCTGCGAGCGAGCGTCTGGAGCACGGCCCGGAGTCGAGCGGTACGCAGCCGACGGTGGCGCGTACAGCTGTCCAGCCGCAGCAGGCCGACGTCGCGCACGACGGTCGGCAGGCCCTCGGCGGCATCGAGGCAGGTGAGACGGTGGCCGCGCGACCGCTGCGCGAGCCGGCTACGGCCCAGGCCGACGAGATGCCGGTACCCGGGCGGCAGGGCCTCGAACCGCGTGTGGCGCCTGCCGACGAGATGCCGGTACCCGGGTCGGGCGGCCAGCCGGTCGCAGCACAGGCGGCCGCCGGCCCACCACGCGAACCGGGCGACGACGTGCCCGCAACCGTCCGCGACGTCCCCGCGGTGGCCCTGGAACGGCTCCCGGATCCGACGACGCAACCGCTACCCGTCCCCGGGAGAGGCGGGCCGGCCTTCGAGGGGTTGCGCCCGAGGGAGCCGGTGGCGGCCCCGGGGAGGCCGCTTGGCGCGGCAGCACCCGCAGGACCGACGGGCCGGGCCGAGGCCCCCGGCCGGGCCGGACCGGGGGACGGTCCCGCCGTGCAGCGCAGCAGGGTCCGTCCCGGGTCGGCACCGACACACCGGCCGACCGGGGCGGCACCGGCAGCCACCGGAACGCCGCTGGGCGTGGTGCTCCCGCAGCGGCCCAGCCCGACGCCGTCGCCGGACCTCACCGCGCGGCAGGTCTCCAGCGGGCCCCCTTCTCGGTCGTCGCTGCGGCCCGAGCCCGCCCGACCGCAGGAGGCGACCACGGAGACCGTTCCGGGCCGACCTGCGCAAGCACCGGAACCGCCTCTCGTCGTGATGCCCCGGAGCGGATCGCTCGGGCCCGGGACGCCCGATTCCGGGCCGGTCCGCCTGGCCCTGCAACGGGTCCAGCGCCCGTCGGACTCCGCGGGGGCCGATACGCCAGGGCGCCCGGACCCCGGCCACGGTGACCTCCCGGGATCGACCGCTGCCGCGACCGATCGGCCCAGCCCGGAGGCCGCGGTCCCGCGCCGGCTCCGGCAGGTCGCGCCCGACGAAGCACCGCATCCCGCGTCGCACGAGCCGTCGTCGCCCGCAGATGCAACGCGCGGAGCTGGGTCACCGCGGCTGGAGACACCCGGCCTCGGCCCGGTTCGCTTGGCCCTGCAGCGGATCTCCCGCCCCCAGGGCACCCGGGCCGACGAAGCGTCCGGGCGGTCGAGCCCTGGCGGCGGTGACGTCCTGAGATCAGGGACCCCTATGGGGACCGGCCGGGGCGGCCCGCAGACCGTCGTGCCGGATCGGCTCGGGCCGGTCGCGCCCGGTGAGCCGCGCCCGCCGGTCGCAAGGTACCGGTCGTCCGCGGCAGCGCCACAGGTGGGTCCCGTGCTCCGGCTCGCGTCGAGCGGCAGCACCGCGCCCGTCGCAGCGGCTCTACAGGTTGGCCCCGAGCTCCGGGTCGCGTCGAGCGAGATCGCGTCGCCCGTCACGGCAGCGCCGCAGGTGGGTCCCGAGCTTCGGCTCGCGTCGAGCGGCACCCCCTCGCCCGTCGTCGAGCCGGACGGTCGCCGGCCCGCTCCGGGGCGCCTGCCGATGCCGTTCGTGCAGCGCTGGTCCGAGCCGGCCCACCCGGCCGCCACCGGTAGCCCTCGGCTACCGGATCC
>NZ_JBDIAQ010000050.1:0-23605 GCF_039812505.1 Intrasporangium sp.
ACATCAACACCCCTCAAGTGGATGACGACGAGGTGCTGCTGCTCCGCGTCGAGGGGACATCACCCCTCTCCATGGAGACCGACTTGCACGCCGTCCGGGAGGAGTCGTTACGTGCGGCCCTGTCCCGCAACGTCGATCCCGCGCCTTCATCTGTGCTCGACGTGGAGCTTGATCCCTTCACCCGCAACCGGGTGTCCTTCACGGGTCTACGCTGCCGGGTGCTCGGTACGTTCTACGAGGACGACGTTGACGGGCGCAAGGTGCTTGAATTCGGGGCTGACGTCGACAACTTCTATGCCACGTCGACGTATCGCGTGCTCAAGCCCGTCGGCGAGGGCCTGTCGACCGTTGCTTCTTACCTCAAGCCGACGGGCCGCGAACAGGAGCGGGTCCGGATCGGCGCCGTTCGGTATTCCGCGACGCGACGTCGTGCCAAGACCTCCAACCAGGCAGACGCGGCAGTGGAAGTCAACATCCACGACTTTATCGGCAACAAGACGGCTTTGCTCGGCATGACGCGCATGGGTAAGTCGAACACGGCGAAGACTATCATCGCCCGCACCTTCGTGATATCCGAACGTCAACGAAGAGAGCACGAGGAAGGCGGGCAAGGGAAGGGCCCGATCGGGCAGTTGATCTTCGATCCGCAGGGTGAGTATGCCAACGCCAACACACAGGACGGCACACACATCGCGGCGATCGGCGCAAGACACGTCAGCATCTACAAGTTCGGCGCGGACGGTTCTCAGGCGCACGTGAAGCCGTTGAACATCAACTTCTACTCCGAGAATCAGATCGATGCCGTTCAGGGCCTCATTTCTGAAGCGCTCGGTGGCGACGGTTCTGGATACATCAAGGATTTCGCTGGAACCTCCTACGCTGACGTGCCTGGTGACCGATCAGCGAGCACGCATGCCCAGAGAGCGCGGATGGTGCTCTATGGCGCGCTGATGCGGGCTGGTTTCGATGTCCCGAGCAACTTCCGTGTAAGAACCAACGTGAAGAGCGCTCTTCAGGCAGAGATTATATCGAAGCTCCGTCGAAGGCCATTCACGCAGGCGGGCCAGACTGCGAACTTCGTAACGATCGGTGGTGATGACCTGGAAGCGGTTGTCGACACGATCATCGAGTTGCGGAGCGGGGGCAGCCAGGACGCCGCGGACTTCACCAAGGACGTGCGGTGGAAGAGCGTCGAGCCCATTTTCACCACGCAGAGTGGTGGCCGTAGGGTTCGAGGCTGGCGTAACCTCAACCCGCTACGCCCTTTCCACAGCCCGCTCACCCAGAAGGACCCGGCACTCGAGATCTACGACGAGCTCGTCGACGGTCGCATCGTCATTGTCGACCTGCATGTCGGCGCCGAGGCCGTCACGAAGGCCCTCAGCGAGGACATTACTCGTCGCCTCCTCGCCAAGCAGACCGAGGTGTTCACCTCCGGCAAGGAGCCGCCGCGTATCCAGGTCATGCTCGAAGAGGCGCACAACCTCTTCGCTTCCGAGCGGTACAAGGACGACCTCGACGTCTGGGTCAAGCTCGCAAAGGAGGCGAGCAAGCTCAACCTCGGCATGACTTACGCCACCCAGGAAGTGTCGGGTGTCGCGCACCAGGTCAAGGCGAACACCGCTAACTGGGTGGTCGCTCACCTGAACAACACTACTGAGGTCAACGAACTCGCCAAGTTCTATGACTTCCGATCGTTCAAGGATGCGATCATCGCCGCCGAGGATCGGGGCTACGTACGGCTCAAGACCCTTTCGTCGCCCTACATCGTGCCGGTCCAGATCGACCGCTATGATGTCGAGCTTGTCAACCAGGCGCGTGCCTCCGCGGGTGACCCGCCGCTCGCTCCGTCGGAGTCGTCCTGATGCCCTACGAAACCATCTCAGGTTCCTACGAGATTGCCTCGCGGTTGGCTCACTCGACTGCGGCCGTCCGGGCACTCGCCGATTCGCGAACGTTCCACGTCCCGGCCGAGGCACTGCGAGACGCCGAAGACCTCCGAAGGAAGGTGCGACGCCGCGCCGACTTCGTGTTTCCGGACAAGGACGTCCGGCTCATGGCTGCTCTCGCTATCGACGGCTCCTACGTCGTCGAGCGCATCCGCGACGGGCTGCCGTCTGTCCTGTACGGGTTCGCACAGACGGCGGCTGCTTTTGTTGACCTAACCATCATGGAGACCCAACGTGCCGAGCGGTTCGTCGATCCGTATGAGATCGAACGCGCCATGAACACGGCTCTCGTGACTCTTGACCTACCTGTAGCGGGTGCGTACACGCGAGAGGGAGTGGATATCACGACCTCATGGCGCGAGTCGATCGATCATTTGTTCCGGACAAAGAAGATCGAGGTCAACCGACTCGACCAGTCACTGCTGGATCTGCTTTTCCGTATACATGGGCGGCCAGGCTCGCCGGCGAAAACAGTTCCCGTCAACTGTCCGACGCCCGACTGCAACAAGGACGTGCCCGTACCTCCCGTCGGGCGTAACTGTGGAGCCTGTGACGTGTGGCTGTTTCCGACGGACGCACTCCGGATTCACGAGGAGGTAGGCGAGGAGGGGACCAATCAGTCAGCGCTTGGACGCCTTATGTCCGTGGTCGAGCTCTTGGTACTGGTCGGGCTCGCGACACTCCTGTGGGAGCAGTCGCGCCATGAACTCCTATCGGCTACACTCTTCATCGTCGATGGACCTCTGGCGGTTTACGGGCCGCCTGCGAAACTGCGAGGGCGCGCGCTCGAGTACTTCCAGTCCATGGGCGCGGAAACTCCCGGCCTAGCGCCGTACGTCTGTGGACTTGAGAAGACCGGTGCCATGGTCGATTTCGCGCGACAGCTGGCGCGACATGACGTGTTGGAGCCTGGTCAGCTCATGGTTTGTGACGAAGAGGTTCTCAGCAGGGTAACCAATGCGAGCAACGCCCGAGCGTACGGCAAGGAGACCTACTGGGGTCGAAAGTTCATTTATCGTGCGCTCGACGGACGGGTCGTGGTGCCTACCGTCATGCCCGAATCGGGGGCTCCTTACGATTCCAACGGCGGTAAGCCCGATCCGAAGGACTACCCAACGCTTCCGGCAATTCTGGACGTCATCGATCGCACCGGCTCGTCGATGTACGTCGACGGGATCATCCCCGTCGCGGTCGCCCATGGTAAGGCTGCGTTTCCGATCGGCGTTGGCACCGATGTGCTTCGGCTTGTCGCGGCCCACCGTTTGGGCATCAAGCAGCCCTAGTGCTGCTGCTCGAGCGCCTTTGCTGCCGTGTCGGAAAGGATCATCAACTCGCGCGCCATCTCGCGGCGATGAGCTGAGTAGTGCAAGTCAAATTCAAGGATCATGCGATCTGCGTACATGGCTTCGATATCCTGTGCCATGTCATAGGTCAGTACCCAGTTCGTTTCCGCACGTTCGTTTAGGAAAGTCGCCAGTCTTACGTGCTGATCGTCATTGAATGAGTTGAGGTAGAGAAGGCTGCCCTTCGCGTAGTAGGGCGGGTCGACGTACGCGAAGACGTTCGGCTTCGGCAGCCAATGGCGTAGCCGCGCAACACCGTCCTGGTGAGTCACGGACACCTTGGAGCGGTGCTCGGCCAGGGTCTCGATCCTTGCCCGTAGCGTCTGACGATTGAAGCGAGCATCCATCTTGTAGGCCCCGGATTGGCTCAATCCCCCAATGATACCGCCTCGCAGAACACCGGAACGGTTCGTCCGATTGAGGTAGAAGGTGGCGAAGCCGAGGTCGAGCGTGTCGATGGTTGGGTCCTCCCGCGCCCGGTATACCTCGCGTTGGCGCTTCCACTCGTCGACGGTGAGGGGTGTCGTCTCCAATCGCTGGAGGAACGCGTCCGTCTCGTTGAGCATCGAGATCCACATGGAGTAGATCGACTTGTCCAAGTCATTGATGACGACCCGGCTGACCGCGTCTCGATACAGGAGATCGAGCCCCGCGCCTGCACCACCGGCGTAGGGCTCGACGTAGGTCGGCCTGTCCAGCCCGAGTGCGGCGATGGCGGACTCGAAGAACCCGGCGAGAGATGCCTTTCCACCCGGGTAGCGAAGCGGGCTCGGACTTGAGCGTCTGCGTGCGACGACACCCATCACGCGCCTCACCTCTTCCGTCGCCGTGCCCAAGACGTGCTGCCACACCCTATCCAGTAGCCCCGACGGTCCGTATTCGATCCACCGCTCGGCGGACCACGGCGGCCGGCAGTGTCGGCACCGGGTGGCAGGCTGGAGCAATGGGTGAGGTCCTGAGCCGGTTCTCCGAGGCCACGCAGGCGTGGTTCCGGGGCAGCTTCCCCGCGCCCACGCCCGCCCAGGCCGGGGCCTGGGAGGCGATCTCCACGGGCCGGCACTGTCTCGTGGTCGCGCCGACCGGCTCGGGCAAGACTTTGGCGGCCTTCCTGTGGGCCATCGACCGGATGGCGCGCGAGCCGGTGCCCGACGACCGGACGGCGCGGTGCCGGGTGCTCTACATCTCGCCGATGAAGGCGCTCGGGGTCGACGTCGAGCGCAACCTGCGCGGCCCGCTCGTCGGCATCGGCCACGCCGCGACCCGGCTCGGGCTGCCGGTCCCGGACATCGCCGTGGCGGTGCGCTCCGGGGACACGCCTGCCACCGAGCGCCGGGCCTTTGCGCGGGCGCCCAGCGACATCCTCATCACCACGCCGGAGTCGCTCTTCCTCATGCTCACCTCGTCGGTCCGCGAGGCCCTCCGCGGGGTCGAGACCGTCATCGTCGACGAGATCCACGCCGTGGCCGCCACCAAGCGCGGGGCGCACCTTGCACTCTCGCTCGAACGGCTCGATGCCCTGCTGCGCCAGCCCGCCCAGCGGGTCGGCCTGTCGGCGACGGTCCGGCCGGTCGAGGAGGTCGCCCGTTTCCTCGCCGGTGGGCGGCCGGTCGAGATCGTCCAGCCGGAGTCGCTCAAGGCCTGGGACCTGCGCGTCGTCGTGCCCGTCCCCGACCTGGCCGAGCTCGGCTCGGCGGTGGTGGAGATCGAGCCCGGGATGCCCGACCTGTCGGGGCCGGCCACCGGTCCGCTACCTCGGGCGAGCATCTGGCCGCACGTCGAGGAGCGCATCGTCGACCTGGTCGCGGCGCACCGCTCCACGCTGGTGTTCGCCAACTCCCGCCGTCTCGCCGAGCGGCTGACCGCCCGGCTCAACGAGATCTGGGACCAGCGCCAGCAGGAGTATGCCGCCCAGCCGGCGGGCGCGGGAGGCGACCTCCGCACGGGGCGGGCTGAGCGGCATACCGTATCGGGGCCACCGGCGCAGGTCATGGCGCAGTCGGGAGCCAGCCGCGGCGCGCCGGGCGTGCTCGCCCGGGCTCACCACGGGTCGGTCAGCAAGGAGGCGCGGGCCGCGATCGAGGACGACCTAAAGGCCGGCCGACTGCCCGCAGTGGTCGCGACGAGCAGCCTCGAGCTCGGCATCGACATGGGCGCGGTCGACCTGGTCATCCAGGTCGAGAGCCCGCCGTCGGTGGCCAGCGGCCTGCAGCGGGTCGGCCGGGCAGGCCACCAGGTCGGCGCGGTAAGCCGGGGCGTGCTGTTCCCGAAGTTTCGCGGCGACCTGGTGCAGACGGCGGTGGTCGTGGAGCGGATGCGGGCCGGCGGCATCGAGGCATTGCACGTGCCGGCCAACCCGCTCGACGTGCTGGCCCAGCAGGTGGTGGCCATGTGCGCGCTCGACGAGTGGACCGTCGAGGGGATCGAGACACTCGTGCGGCGGTCGGCGAGCTTCGCCGGCCTGCCGCGGTCCGTGCTCGAGGCCACCCTCGACATGCTCGCTGGCCGGTACCCGAGCGACGAGTTCGCCGAGCTGCGCCCGCGCATCGTCTGGGACCGGATCGCCGGCACCGTCACCGGGCGTCGCGGGGCGCAGCGGCTCGCGGTGACCAGTGGCGGCACGATCCCCGACCGGGGCCTGTACGCCGTCTTCCTCGCCTCGGGGGAGGGACCGGGTCGCCGGGTCGGCGAGCTCGACGAGGAGATGGTCTACGAGTCGCGGGTCGGCGACGTCTTCACCCTCGGCACCTCGAGCTGGCGGATCGAGGACATCACCCACGACCGGGTCCTCGTCACCCCGGCACCGGGTCAGCCGGGGCGGCTGCCGTTCTGGAAGGGCGACGCCGCGGGGCGGCCGGCCGAGCTCGGCCGCGCGGTGGGCGAGTTCGTGCGTGAGGTCGCCGGTCTCGGGGGCGAGGCAGCACGCGAGCGCGTCGCGACTGCGGGCCTGGACGAGTGGGCGGCCGACAACCTGCTCGCCTACCTCGCCGAGCAGCGCACCGCGACCCGGCACGTTCCGGACGACCGGACGATCGTCGTCGAGCGGTTCCGCGACGAGATCGGCGACTGGCGGGTCGCGGTGCTCTCGCCGTTCGGCAGCCAGGTGCACGCCCCGTGGGCGTTGTGCGTCGCGGCGCGGATGCGCGAGCGGTTCGGCGTCGACGTGCAGGCGATGCACGGCGACGACGGCATCGTCTTCCGGCTGCCCGACCTCGAGCTCGACGACGACGTGCTCTCGGACGACGCTGACGGGGGCGTCGGGGGGCGCCGACGGTCCGCGACGGCGGTCGGTCGCCAGCTCGTCGAGCTGGTCACCCTCGACCCGGAGGACGTCCAGGAGCTCGTCACGGCCGAGATCGGCGGATCGGCTTTGTTCGCAGCGCGGTTCCGCGAGTGCGCGGCCCGGTCCCTGCTCCTGCCGCGCCGCCGGCCCGACCGCCGCCAGCCGCTCTGGCAACAGCGACAGCGTGCGGCGCAGCTGCTGCAGGTGGCCAGCCAGTACCCGTCGTTCCCGATCGTCCTCGAGACCGTCCGCGAGTGCCTCCAGAACGTCTTCGACGTGCCGGGCCTGGTTGCGCTCATGGGCGAGATCCGTTCTCGCGCAGTCACGGTCGTCGACGTCGAGTCGGCCGAGCCGAGCCCCTTCGCGAAGTCGCTCGTCTTCGGGTATGTCGCCCAGTACCTCTACGAGGGCGACTCGCCGCTCGCGGAGCGCCGGGCCGCTGCCCTGGCCCTCGACCCGTCCCTGCTGTCCGAGCTGCTCGGTCAGGGCGAGGCGCTCGCGCTGCGCGACCTGCTCGACCCGCAGGCGATCGCCCGCACCGAGGCCGAGCTGCAGCGGCTCACGCGGGAGCGTGCCGCGCGTGACGACGAGGACCTCGCCGACCTGCTGCGGGTGCTCGGTCCCCTGGCGTCGACCGACGTCATCGCCAGGGTCGCGGACGGCTTCGAGACCGCCGCGGTGGGGGCGGCGCTGCGTTCGCTGGAGGCGGCCCGCCGCATCATCGCGGTGCGGGTCGCCGGTGAGGAGCGCTGGGCGGCGGTCGAGGACGCCGGGCGGCTGCGCGACGCGCTCGGCACCGCGCTGCCGGTCGGCATCCCGTACGCCTTTCTCGAGCCGGTCACCGACCCGTTGGGCGACCTCGTCGCGCGGTTCGCCCGCACCCACGGGCCGTTCACCGCGATCACGGCCGCGCGGTGGTTGGGGGTCGGGCCGGCCGTGGTCCACGACGCCCTGCGCCGGCTCGTCTCCGTGGGGCGCGTCGTCGAGGGCGAGCTGCTCCCGGTCGAGAACGGCGGTGGCCGCGGGCCGGAGTTCTGCGACGCCGAGGTGCTGCGGCTGCTGCGCCGCCGTTCCCTGGCGGCGCTGCGGCACGAGGTCGAGCCGGTCACCCAGCGCGACCTGGCCCGCTTCCTGCCCCGGTGGCAGGGCGTCGGCGGCGGGCTGCGCGGCCGCGAGGGCCTGCTGCGCGCCGTCGAGCAGCTCACCGGCGCGGTGCTGCCGGCCAGCGCCCTCGAGACGCTCGTGCTGCCGGCCCGGGTCGCCGGCTATCACCCCGGCCTGCTCGACGAGCTGACCAGCGCGGGTGAGGTCAGCTGGCGCGGGCACGGCTCGCTGCCCGGCGACGACGGCTGGGTCAGCCTGCACCTGGCCGAGACGGCCCACCTGACCCTGCCGCCGCCCGACGACCGGGAGCCGACCGAGCCGGAGCGCGCGGTGCTCGCCCAGCTGTCCGGTGGCGGGGCCTGGTTCTTCCCGGCGCTGGCCGAGCGGCTCGGGCTGGACGACGGGCAGGTGCTCGAGGCGCTCTGGTCGCTCGTCTGGTCCGGGCACGTCACCGGCGACACGATCGCGCCGCTGCGCGCGCTGCTGGCCGGTGGCCGCACCGCCCACAAGCGGGTTCCCACCCCGCGCACCACCCGGTATGCCGCCGGACGCCGCTCGCTCGGCCGGTTCGGTTCGTTGCGGGCGGGCTGGGGCACCCCTGGTGGGTCGGGGGCGGTGGGTGCCGGTGGTGCCGGCGGTCCGGGGGGGCGGTCCGTCGAGGACGCGGCTGTCGAGGCTGCGGGAGACGTGGACGTCCAGGGCGCGCAGCGGCGGGCGCGGGCGGCGAGCCTGCGGGCCGGCCGGGACGCTGCGCGCTCGGTTCCCCCGACCGGGGTCGGACGGTGGTCGGCGCTGCCCGCATCCGAGACCGAGCCGACCCTGCGCGCCGTCACCGACGCCGAGCTGCTGCTCGACCGCTACGGCGTGCTGACCCGAGGCGCGGTCACGGCCGAGGAGGTGCCCGGCGGGTTCGCCGCGATATACCGGGTGCTGGCCGCCGCCGAGGAGGCCGGCAAGGTCCGGCGGGGCTACTTCGTCGAGTCCCTGGGGGCGTCCCAGTTCGCGGTGCCGGGCGCCGTCGACCGGCTGCGGTCCCTGGCCCGGCTGCCGGACGACCCGCGGCCGGGCGCGGGTCCTGCCATCGACGCTGCGGCCGGCCCGACCGGTCCCCGGGCAGGGCCTCCCGTCGGGAGCGCTGTGGCGGACCTGGCCGACCCCTGGGCGGGGCGTGCGGTCGGCGCCGGGGTGGGCGGCATACGGGACGGGCCCGGCCCTGCGCTGGTGCTGGCCGCGCACGACCCCGCGAACCCGTACGGTGCGGCACTGCCCTGGCCCGAGCGCCCGACGGCCGACCCGGCCGACCCGGCCGACGAGGGGGGCCGGCGCAAGGGGCACCAGCCGGCGCGCAAGGCCGGGGCGCTGGTCGTGCTCGTCGACGGCGCGCTCGTCCTCTACGTCGAGCGGGGCGGGCGCACGATGCTCTGCTGGTCCGACGACCCGGCCGAGCTGCAGGCGGCGGCCGACGCGCTGGCGCTGTCGGTGCGCGAGGGCGCGCTGGGGCGGCTCACCGTCGAGAAGGCCGACGGCACGCCGCTGTTGCGCTCGGACCACCCTCTCGTGCAGGCGCTTTCGCAGGCGGGCTTCCACATGACGCCGCGCGGGCTGCGGCTGCGTCGCTGAGCCTCGGGGCCGGCGGCTCGGGCGGGCACGGGGTGGGCGCATGCCTGCTTCCTCGGGGCGTGGTCGCACCTGGGAGCGCGAGACTGGACGCACCGGGGGCCGGAAGGCGCGGCCCGCCGGCCCGAAGGAGGGGCAATGCCCGAGGGTGACACCGTGTGGCGGACCGCGCAGCGGCTGCATGCCGCGCTGGCCGGGGCTCCGGTCGTCACCGCCGACCTGCGCTGGCCCGGCCTGTCCACGGCAGACCTGCGCGGCCGGGTCACGCTCGAGGTCGTGAGCCGGGGCAAGCACCTGCTGCATCGCATGCAGGGCGGGCTGACGCTCCACTCGCACCTGCGCATGGAGGGCGCATGGCGGATCGAGGCGACCGCCACCCTGAAACCGGGATGGCTCCGCTCGCCCGAGCTGCGAGCCCTGGTCGCGACCGCCGACTGGACCGCGCTCGGCCTGCGGCTCGGCGAGCTCGACCTGGTGTCGACGGCCCGCGAGTCGGAGCTGATCGGGCATCTCGGCCCTGACCTGCTCGGCCCGGACTGGGACGCGGCGGCGGCAGCGCGGTGCGTCGCCAACCTGCAGACCAGCCGGGTCCCGGTGGCCGCGGCGCTGCTCGACCAGCGCAACCTGGCCGGGCTCGGCACGATCTGGACGGCCGAGACACTGTTCGCCGAGCGGATGAGCCCGTGGGCGGACGCTTCAGGGATCGAGCAGGACGTCCTGGCGTGTGTCGTGCTTCGGGCGCACGACCTGCTCGACAGGTCGCGCCGGCATGTGGTGCCGTCGTCGACCGGGTCGCAGCGCCGGGGTGAGTCGATGCGCGTCTACGGGCGTAGTGGGCGAGCGTGCCGGCGGTGCGGCACGACGGTCCGGGTGGCACCGCTCGGCGTGGGCCGGCTCGACCGGCTGATCTGCTACTGCCCCGGCTGTCAGGGTGGGCTCGGCCCGACGGACGACGGCCGCAGGCAGGGGCCGCTCGGCTCCCACGGGTCCTGAGGGGTCGGCACCCTTGCCCTGACCGGGTGGGCACCCGGTGGAGCGGGCGCTTGCGCCCGGGTCGAGAGGGCACCGGGACGACGGTTCACACCCTGGTCCGACGGCCGGACACGATCGCGATCGCTGCGATCACGGCCAGCACCGCCCACATGAGAGCGAAGACGTGCACGTCCGAGCCGTGCGGATCGTGCAGGCCTGCGAAGACCGCACCCGACAGCGAGATGCCGAGGACCGCTCCGAGCACGTCCGAGAGGTTGAGCGACGAGCTGGCCCGGCCGTGCTCCTCGACGGGGCTGAGCGCAAGCGTCAGGACCGAGGTCGACGACGTCGCGATCCCCATGGCCAGGCCCATCAGGACCGAACCCGCCGCGAGCACCAGCCAGTGCAGGCCCGCGGCCGCCACGACGGCCATCAGGGCGATGCCGCCGGCCAGGCAGGCGCCACCGGCGGTCACCAGCTCGGTCTTGCGGTCGGCCAGAGTCTGGTTGCCCTGCACCCAGGAGCCGGCCGACCAGCCGAGCGCCCCGATCGTGAGCACCGCCCCGGCGAGCGTCGGAGAGAGGCCGCGCTCGGCCACGAGCATGAGCGGCACGAAGGCCACCGCCCCGTTGAAGGTCCCGCTGAGCAGCAACCGGCTCAACATCGTCGCGGGCAGACCGCGCCAGATCCGCAGGGTCCCGCGGGGCGCGAGGCGTGGGTAGACCGCGACGACGCCGACGAGTCCGACCAAGGTCGCGCCGAGTGCTACCGGGCTGAACGGGACGAGCCGCTCGGCACCGACCTGGAACAGCCCGGCGGCGACCGCGATGGCCAGCCCCAGCCAAGCGACCCGGCGTTCGGCCGCCAGGTCAGCCGGGGCCGTCGTCTCCCGGAGGACCGCCCCGTCGAGGGCCGAGCGTTGCTGCACCACGATGACGAAGGTCGCGGTGACCGGGACGAGGACGACGAGGAACACCCAGCGCCACGAGAACGTCGTGGTGAGCCATCCCGCGATCGGCGGGCCGACCAGTGAGGGCAGCACCCACGCCGCCGAGGTCCAGCTGAAGACCCGCGGGCGCACCGCTGCCGGGTAGACCCGCCCGGTGACCACGTACAGGGCCACGACGTTGAGCCCGGCCCCGAGGCCCGCCACCGCCCGGCCGACGAGCAGCACCGCGAACGACCCGGCGAGACCCGCGACGACACACCCGAGCGCGAACAGCAGCTGCCCCACGAAGAGCACCTGGTACGGCCCCCGACGGTCGCACCACAGCCCGGACAGCACGGTCCCGAGCAGCTCGGCGGTCAGCATGATCGAGAAGGCCAGGCCGTACGACTTGACGGCGTGCAGGTCGGCGGCGACGACGGGCATCGCGGTGGAGATCGCCATCGCCTCGAACGCGATGATCGTGATGAGCGCGATGACGGCGACCGTGACCAAGCGGTACGGCGCCGACAGCGGGCCGGGCGCACGCGACCCGCGCGCCCCCGCTCGGTCCTGGTCGCGGGTGGTCACCCGGTCACGCTACCCAGCGGGGCGAGTGCCGGAGCGCGCGCGTCGGCCGGCCCACCGACAACCGGACCGTGGCCCGAAAGTATGCGGAGCCAGGCGGACGTCACGTGGGTACCCCACGCGCCAGCTCCGGCCCCGCGCACCCTATCGGAATCCGCTTGGGAAATGGGTGGTGCGAGCCGTCCTTTTCGTGATTTCCGATGGGTTTCCAGGGCCACCGACCCTTCGTTGACCCGGTCGCAATCGCGCTGCTACGGTCCCGCACATCTCGGAGCCCGCAATCCTTGTGCGCTCCCCGAACAGAAGGTGGTGTGCCAGTGGAATGGCGCAGAACCGGAGCCGTCACCATTGCCGCCGCCATGAGCCTCACGGGGCTCGGCGCGGTCAACGACAGCAGGGCCCTACCGCAGAACAGCCCTGTCGTACAACCACTGAAGGCATCCTCGGTGCCGACCCCGAAACAGTTCTTCGGTTTCGAGATGGGAGCAGAAGGAAAGCTGGCCGCGTTCGGCCCCATCAAGCAGTACCTCTCGCTGCTGGCCGACGGCTCGCCGAACCTCGAGTACGAGGTCGTCGGCAAGACCACCGAGGGTGAGGACTTCCCGGTCCTGCGGGTCAGCTCACCGGTGAACCTGAGCCGGCTGGACCACATCCTGGACGTGAACCGGCGCCTGGCCGACCCCGCGCAGATGCAACGGGAGGCCGACCGGGCCGGCCAGTCCCGCGACGAGTACGCCCGCAACCTCGCGGCGACGAGCGTGCCGGTGTACTACATCGAGGCCGGGATCCACTCGACCGAGGTGGGCAACACCCAGGCCCTGATGGACGTCGCCTACCGCTTCGCGACCGACCGGTCCGCGCCGATCCAGAACATCCTCGACAAGATGCTCATCCTGATCGTGCCCTCGCAGAACCCGGACGGCCACAACAAGGTGATCGACTACTTCAACGAGACCGCCGGAACGGACTTCGCGCGGGTCTTCCCGGACCTGTACCAGAAGTACGTCGGACACGACGACAATCGCGACTGGTTCATGTTCACCCAGAAGGAGACCAAGATCCGCGTGGGGCTGGAGCAGAAGTACCGGCCAGTGGTGCAGCATTACATGCACTGGGCCGGCACGAACAGCCCGAGAATCTGGTCCCCGCCCTGGGACGAGCCGATGTCGCCGACCCTGGACCCGCTCATCATCGCCTCGTCCAACAGCATCGGCCAGGCCGCCAACCGCGACCTGGCCGCCGCCGGCAAGACCGGGGCCAAGACCGACGACGCCTACGGCATCATGTGGAACGCCGACGTCATGGGGTACTCCACCTTCCAGGGCACCAGCACCTGGCTCACCGAGGTGGCCGCGGTCAAGGACCTGGCCTACACCTTCACCTCGGACCAGGTGCTGAACCCGTCGGTTGCCACGATGCGCTCCCCGCTGCCGTACGACCAGAAGAGCTGGACCCTCAAGCAGACCGTCGACTACGCCAAGACGGCACTGTTCTCCGGCCTTGAGACGGTGGCCGGCAACCCGCAGCAGTGGCTCTACAACAACACCTACCTGGTCAACAGCCACAGCGAGACGTGGGCCGGCGGACCGTACGCCTACGTCATCTCCGGCAACCAGCGCGACCCCTACGCGATGTACGACCTGCTGCGCGTGCTCGACTTCGGCAAGGCCCGGATCGAGCAGAGCACAGCGGCGTTCACCGCCGGGAGCACGCGCTACCCCCGGGGATCCTGGATCCTGCGGACCGACCAGCCGATGGGCCGGTGGATCGACCAGCTCCTGCGGATCGACGAGTACCCCGACTCGGCCCGCAAGTGCGACACCTGCCCGCTGATCCTGCCCTACAGCGAGACGACCGACAACCTCGGCCTGCTGCTCGGCGTGGACGTGGACGCGATCAAGGATGAGCTGACCGTGGGCACCCGGCAGGTGAGCGGCATCGAGCCGGTCGCACCCGAGTTCCCTCGCGATCCCGGCCGTCGAGGGGCATACGTGCTCAGCCCCACCTCCTACGGCCTCGGCAAGGTCATCACCGTCCTGGAGGACGCCAACGTGCCGACCTTCCGGGCCAAGGCCCGGTTGGCGGTGCTCGGCCGCACCCTGCCCCCCGGCGCGGTCCTCGTCCCGGCGACTCCCGAGGTGCGTCGGGTGCTGCGCACGGCCAGCGCCGAGACCGGGCTGCCCGTGTACACGGTCGCGCGGATCCCCAAGGTCAAGGCGCTCAAGCTGAAGCAGACCACCCGCGTCGGCCTGGTCCGCGGTGCCAACAACATGCCCGGCGGCTGGCTGATGTGGATGTTCGAGCAGTACGGCGTCGACTACCAGGTCGTCGGGGCCGACGACTACGACGGCCTGGCCAAGAAGTACGACACCATCGTGCTGGCTCCCGGCGTCTCCACCCGGACCCTCACCCAGGGGCTGGACCCGGCCCGGTACCCCGACCGGTTCCACTGGGCCCGCGGAGTCCCCGACGCCCCGGCGAAGCTGGCGCAGTTCGTCAAGGACGGCGGCAACCTGGTAGCCCTCGGTTCGGCCTCCGAGACGGCGCGCACCGCGCTGGACCTGCCGTTGCAGAACGTCACCCCGACGGACCGCAGCACCTTCACCATCCCCGGGGCGCTGTTGAAGCAGCGGTTCAACAGGCAGGCCCCCGCGGCCTGGGGCATGCCCGCCGAGTGGCCGGTGTGGTACAACAACGACCCGGCCTACCGGCTCACCGGGACCGCCCAGGTCGCCGCCGCCTACCCCGACACCGACGGACTGCTCGTCAGCGGGTACGCGCGCGGCGACTCGGCGCTGAAGGGAGCCACCAACGTGGCCAGCTTCGACGTCGGCAAGGGGCACGTCACCGTCGCCGGCGGGCACATCACGTTCCGGACCTGGCCCCGTGCCACCTGGACGGTGGTCACCAACGCCATCTACAACGGCGCCGCAGCGAGCCTGAACCCGGCCCAGCTGCAGCGGTCCATGCAGTAGCCCGCCCCAGCCTGCGACGACGCAGGTCCTGCACGCCGGCCGGCCCCGGGACCCGACGCCCGGGGCCGGCCGCAGCCCTGCTCGGGCCCAACCCTGTCCGACCCGACCTGCACCGCGCGGTAGCCGGACCGCCCCAGCTCAGGCCGGCGCCACGCTCGGCGGGATCCGCCGGATGTCCGGTGCGGCCAGCCGTTCGGCATTCGCCTCGGAGTCCTCCAGCTCCTCCTGCGACTCGCGCTCGGCGGCGACCCGCGCCAGGTAGGCGGCCACCTCGCTCGCGACCCGCGCCTCGTCCCACGCCAGGATCGGCGCGACGACGTGCGCCGCCGGCGCGGCGGAGTCGACCCCCCGGCTCGGCGACTCGATCGAGACCCGGGTGCGCCGGGTCAACAGGTCGTCCAGGTGCAGCGCGCCCTCGTGGCTGGCGCCGTACGCGATCTCGGCCAGCAGGTACTGCTCGGCGCCGGGCAGCCCGCCCAGCAGCGCCGGGTCGCCGTCGGCCAGGGCCAGCACCTCGTCGACGAGCGTGCCGTAGCGCTCGACCAGGTGGGTGACCCGCCACACCGGCAGCCGACGCGCCTCGGCGATCCGCTCGACCCGGTTGAGCAGCGCGGGGTACCCCTCGGCGCCGACCAGCGGGATGTCCTCGGTGACACTGTCGGGCACGTCGGCCCCCAGGTCCGCCCGCGCGGCGTCGACGGCGTCGGCGGCCATGACCCGGTAGGTCGTGTACTTCCCGCCCGCGACCGAGACGAGGCCCGGTTGCGGGCGCGCCACCGCGTGCTCCCGGGACAGCTCGGTGGTGTCCTCGTCCTCCCCGGCGAGCAACGGTCGCAGCCCGGCGTAGACGCCCTCGATGTCGGCATGGGTGACCGGTTCGCGCAGCACGGTGGCCAGCCGGTCGAGCAGGTAGTCGATGTCGGCGCGGGTCGCCGCCGGGTGGGCGAGGTCGAGCTCCCAGTCGGTGTCGGTGGTGCCGATGATCCAGTGGGTCCCCCACGGGATGACGAACAGGACGGACTTCTCCGTCCGCAGGATCAGGCCGGTCTGCGAGTCGATCCGGTCGCGCGGCACGACGATGTGGATGCCCTTGCTGGCCCGCACCGAGAACCGGCCCCGTCCTCCGGCCATGGCCTGGACGGTGTCGGTCCACACCCCGGTGCAGTTGATGACCACGGAGGCGTCGACCGCGACCCGCTCGCCGGTCTCGACGTCCTCGACGACGGCGCCGGTGATCCGCTCGCCCGCGTGCTGCAACGCGACGACACGCGCCGAGCTGAGGACCGTGGCGCCGTACGCCGCCGCGGTCCGGACGGTCGTCAGGGTGTGCCGGGCGTCGTCGGCCTGCGCGTCGTAGTAGAGCAGCCCCCCGGTGAGCGCCTCCCTGCGCAACGCGGGGGCGTGGCGCAGCGCCCCGGTCCGGGTCAGCTGCCGGTGCCGGGGGGTCGAGCGGGCCCCCCCGATCGTGTCGTAGAGCGTGAGCCCGGCTGTCACGTAAGGGCGCTCCCAGCCGCGGCCGGTCAGCGGGTAGAGGAATGGGATGGGTCGCACGAGGTGCGGGGCGATCCGGGTCAACATCAGCTCGCGCTCGCGCAGCGCCTCGCGGACCAGGTCGAAGTTCATCTGCTCGAGGTAGCGCAGCCCGCCGTGGAACAGCTTCGAGGACCGCGAGGAGGTGCCCGACGCGAAGTCCCGCTGCTCGACCAGCGCCACCGACAGCCCGCGCGTCGCGGCGTCGAGCGCCGTCCCTGCGCCCGTCACGCCGCCACCGATGACCAGCACGTCGTGTGGCTGCGACCCGAGCCGTTGCCACGCGGTGGCGCGTTGGTCGGGGCTGAGCGCGACGGGTCGGGTCATGTCGCCAGCCTATGCATGAGCCGGTATACCGCTCACCCCGTCCGGCGCGCCCGCGCAGTGCCTGGCCGCGTCCCCGTCCGCTCCGGCGACACGCGCGTCCCGGTACCGTTCCAGCCATGCCGGCTCAGCGTCATACCGAAACGGGCACCTACGTCGTGGCGATCGACCAGGGCACGACCAGCACGCGGGCCATGGTCTTCGACCACCGCGGCGCTGTCGTGGCCGCCGAGCAGCGCGAGCACCGGCAGCTCTTCCCGCGGCCCGGTTGGGTCGAGCACGACCCGCTCGAGATCTGGCAGAACACCAGGGCGGTGCTCGGCGGCGCCCTCGGCCGGGCCAACCTCAGCGCCGGGGACGTCGCCGCGGTCGGCATCACCAACCAGCGCGAGACGACCGTGGTGTGGGAGCGGGCCACCGGCCGACCGGTCCACAACGCGATCGTCTGGCAGGACACCCGCACCCAGGCGATCTGCGACGACCTCGCGGGCGAGCAGGGACCCCGCCGGTTCGCGGCCACGACCGGCCTGCCGCTGGCCACCTACTTCGCCGGGCCGAAGATCCGGTGGATCCTCGACCACGTCGACGGGGCGCACGCCCGCGCCGAGGCCGGCGAGCTGCTCGCCGGGACGATCGACACCTGGCTGCTGTGGAACCTCACCGGCGGGGCCGAGCGCGGTCTGCACGTCACCGACGTCACGAACGCCTCGCGTACGCTGCTGATGGACCTGCGCACCCTGGCCTGGGACGAGCCGATCGCCGCCGAGCTCGGCATCCCGCCCCGGATGCTGCCCGAGATCCGGTCGTCCGCCGAGGTCTACGGCACGATCCACCCCGGCATCCTCGCCGGCGTGCCGGTGGCGGGCATCCTGGGCGACCAGCAGGCCGCCACCTTCGGCCAGGCCTGCCTCGAGCCGGGGACCGCCAAGAACACCTACGGCACCGGCAACTTCATGCTGCTGAACACCGGCGCCGAGATCGTGCCCTCGAGGCACGGGCTGCTCACGACCGTCTGCTACCGGCTCGGCGCCGCCGCGCCGGTGTACGCCCTGGAGGGCTCGATCGCGGTCACCGGCTCGCTGGTGCAGTGGCTGCGCGACAACCTCGGCCTGATCCGCGACGCCGCCGAGGTCGAGACCCTGGCCGCGACGGTGCCGGACAACGGCGGGGCCTACTTCGTGCCGGCCTTCTCCGGCCTGTTCGCCCCGCACTGGCGTCCGGACGCCCGCGGCGCGCTCGTCGGGCTGACCCGGTTCGTCAACAAGGGGCACATCGCGCGGGCCGCCCTGGAGGCCACGGCGTTCCAGACCCGCGAGGTCCTCGACGCGATGAACGCCGACTCGGGGGTCCCGCTCACCGAGCTGAAGGTGGACGGCGGGATGGTCGCCAATGACATGCTCATGCAGTTCCAGGCCGACCTGCTCGGAGTCGATGTGGTGCGCCCGAAGGTCGCCGAGACGACCGCGCTGGGCGCTGCGTACGCCGCCGGGCTGGCGGTGGGGTACTGGGCCGGTCCCGGCGAGGTGGCCGCCAACTGGGGCGAGGACCGGCGATGGGCGCCCGCCATGGACCCGGTGGAGCGGGACCGGCTCTACCGGCAGTGGGGCAAGGCGGTCGCCCGGACCCTCGACTGGGTCGACGCCGACACGCGCTGAGCGGCCCCACGCCGGCCTGGCTCAAGGTCCGCGCTCGCAGGCCCGGGCGCCGATCGACAGGTCGAGGTGCGGGGCGGCGCCGTCTAGGGTCAGGTCCCGCACGGTCTCAGCGACCCCGGAAGCCGGGGGCCGCGAAGCGCCATCCCCGCCCGAAGGATGTGGCGATGTCGTCCAGGGCCTTGAGCACGGTGCTCGCCGTCAGTGGGGCGGTGGCGCGTGGCCGGGCGGGTAGCTTCGTCGCGGAGGGACTGAACAGGACGGTCGTTGCTCGCCCGGTCATGGTCGACTGCACCCACAGGCCGTCGATCCGGTATGCCTCGAGGATCGCGCGAGCCCAGTTCCGACAGGTGGATCTGGGGCCGTGCATCAAGGAATGGGAGGCGTCGTGACGCAGCAGCCACGCCGCGTCGTCGGAGTACAGCTCGAGCAGGCGCAGCGGGACCCGGGGAACGAACGTCGTGACGTGTGGGTCGCCGGTGTACGGATCGATGCGCTTCGTGGACTGGAAGACCTCCGCGACCGCGGTCCGCAGGTCGGTCGACGCGTAGATGACGCCGCAGTCGGCGTGGAGCCCGACCGGCAGCGGGTGGGGATCCCATCGCATCTTCGTGAGGGGACCGTGGGTCCGGTATTCGTCCCAGCGAGATGGGTGCGGTCCGGAGGTCTTGTGGATCCGCCACAGAAGCTCGGTCGTGGGCCGGATGTCCCCGTCGGTGACGGTCACGGGCGCCGTCGGGGTGGAGGGGTTCTTGGGACTGGTCAGAAGGTGAGCTCCTCGAGGATGCGCGCCACCTTGACCGGGTTGCCGCCCGAGACCAGGTAGTCGACGGGGATGCGCCCACCGAGCTCCTCCGCGGGCGTCGCCATCAGGGCCGCGACATCGAGCGGGTGCTCCTCACCGGTGAGGCGTTCGGTGATGATACCCAACCCTGGAACGACCGTGCCGCCGGCGAACTGCCACCGGTAGTACCGACGGTGACGACCGACCATCGACGACAGCAGTGGCACGGACCTGCGCTTGTGCGACAGCCGAGAGCGGCTGATCCCCAGGTACTGTGCGGCTTGCGACGCCGAGACCGTGGCATCGAGCAGGTCGGCCAGCATCGTCGAGTGCACGGCCATCCGCAGCCCGCGGTCGTCGCGTTCCTGCCAGCGGGCCAGCTGCTCAGGATGCTCCAGGCCCCCGGACTCCTGCAGGTCACGGAGCATCTGCTCCGACACCATCCGGGGGGCCGGGTCCTGTCGCAGGGATCGGGCCAGCTCATGAGCGAAGTCGGCCTCGGTGAGGTCTAGGTCGTACTCGTCGAAGACGTCGGCGATTGTATGGGTCATCGTGCTCAGAACCTTCCAGCAGTCCCTCACATCGTATCGTGGTTGCGCCTGGTTGCGCCTTGGGACGGTGGCGTTCATCGGGACGCACGAGGGGCGGGACGTTCGGCCGGCGAGGTGGCCGCCCGCTGAGCGGGCATGGTGCCCTTGCCTATCCCGTCGACCGCTCCGTCTTCCGGGCCGACTTGCCGGAGCCGGCCGAGCCCTTCGGCGTCTGGTCCGACACCATCACCGTGCCGCCGTCCCGGGCCACCGTGAACAGCCCGACCGCCTCGGCGAGGTCGCTCAGCTTCGCGTAGCCGTAGTTGCGCGAGTCGAAGTCGGGGGCCTGCTTCTGGATGATGCCGCCGACCAGGCTGAGCGGGGCGCGCCCGTCGTCGTCGGACGCGGCGTCGATGGCGGCCCGGAAGAGCCCGACGAGCTGGGCGTCCTTGCGCAGCTGGGCGCCCGTCTGCTTCTTGCGGCCCGGGGTCGCCACGTCGGCGCCCTTGTCCTTGAAGATCTCGGTGTAGATGAACTGGTCGCAGGCGATCACGAACGGGCGCGGGGTCTTCTCCTCGCCGAAGCCGACGACCCGCTTGCCGCCCTCGCGGATCCGGGCGGCGAGCCGGGTGAAGTCGCTGTCACTTGAGACCAGGCAGAACCCGTCGAACGTGTCGGTGTAGAGCAGGTCCATCGCGTCGATGATCATCGCGCTGTCCGTCGCGTTCTTGCCGGAGGTGTAGGCGAACTGCTGGATCGGCTGGATCGAGTAGGCCAGCAGCGTCTCCTTCCACTTGCCGAGGTTCGGCCGGGTCCAGTCCCCGTAGATGCGTTTGACGCTGGCCACTCCGAACCGGCTCACCTCGGCCAGCAGGCCCTCGACTATCGACGGGTCGGCGTTGTCGGCATCGATGAGCACGGCCAGATGGGCGTTGCTCGTGTCGGTCCACGGTGCGCTCGGCATGGCCCCACTCTGCCGTACGGGGCGGGCCGGCGGGGGTCGTGACGGGCCGAATGTATCGACGTACGATGCATCTGTCGGGCTGCGCAAGGTGCGCCGACGATGACATGTCCGCCAGGTCGCCGTGACGAGGATGCCACCCCAGTCGCCCGGCACGGCCTGTTGGAGGGGCCGAGATCATGTCCGGAACAAACGTCATCCACCACGCCGGCGAGACCACCAGTCCGGTCGCCGGCAACGGGGTCGCGCCGCCCGCGCCGGCCACACAGCCGACACCCACCGCGGCCTCGAGCATCGCCGACCCGGCCGCGCTCGGGCTGGCCGCCTTCGCCATGACGACCTTCGTGCTCAGCGTCGTCAATGCCGGGCTCATCCAGTCGGCCGCCACCCCGGTGGTGCTCGGGCTGGCCCTGTTCTACGGCGGCATCGCCCAGCTGTTCGCCGGCATGTGGGAGTTCCGTCGGGGCAACGTCTTCGGCGCGGTCGCCTTCTCGTCGTACGGCGCGTTCTGGCTCTCGTTCTTCTTCTACGTCGACTTCGTCGCCGGCGGCCTGGCCAAGGTCGGCGAGGCCAACGCCGCGACCGGGCTCTTCCTGCTCGCCTGGGCGATCTTCACCGGCTACATGATGATCGCGGCCTTCCGCACCAACATGGCCGTGCTGCTGGTCTTCGTCTTCCTGTTCCTGACCTACGTCGCGCTCGTCATCGGCGCGTGGGGCGGGATCGAGGTCGTCAACAAGGTCGGCGGCTGGCTCGGCATCGTCACCGCGGTCATCGCGTGGTACACGTCCTTCGCGATCGTGCTCAACTCCACCTTCAAGAAGACCCTGCTGCCGCTCGGCCCGCTCGAGTGAGCCACCCACCCGACGCGGGTATGCCGCTGGGCCCGCTCAGCGGCATACCCGCGGGTGAGCTCTCGGATTCATACAGACAAAGGAAGTTTCGCTCATGACCATCAGCCCCGAACTGGACGTGCTGCTCCACGAGACCCGGCGGTTCGCCCCACCACCCGAGCTGAGCGCGCACGCCAACGCGCAGCCCGACATCTACGAGAAGGCGAAGGCCGACCGGCTGGGCTACTGGGCCGACGAGGCCCGCGGCCTGACCTGGGCCAGACCGTGGGACACCGTCCTGCAGTGGGAGCTGCCCTACGCCAGGTGGTTCGTCGGCGGGCAGCTCAACGTCGCCGTCAACTGCGTGGACCGCTGGGTCGAGGCCGGGCACGGCGACCGGGTCGCCTACCACTGGGTCGGCGAGCCCGAGGGCGACACCCGCGACATCACCTACACGCAACTGCAGGACCTGGTCTGCCAGGCCACCAACGCGCTCGTCGAGCTCGGCGTCAAGAAGGGCGACCGCGTCGCGATCTACATGCCGATGATCCCGGAGACCGTCGTCACCATGCTCGCCTGCGCGCGGCTCGGCGCCCCGCACATGGTCGTGTTCGCCGGCTACTCGTCCGAGGCGCTGTCCACCCGCATCCTGGACTGCGACGCCCACGTCGTCGTCACCGCCGACGGCAGCTGGCGCAAGGGCGTCGTCAACCCGCTCAAGCCCGCCGTCGACGAGGCCCTGAAGAGCTGCCCCGGCGTGCGCAACGTGCTCGTCGTTCGCCGCTCCGGACAGGAGGTCGACTGGACGCCCGGCCGGGACGTCTGGTGGCACGAGCTGGTCGACCGGCAGAGCACGCAGCACACGGCCGAGCCGCACGACTCGGAGCACCCGCTGTACATCATGTACACCTCCGGCACGACCGGGAAGCCGAAGGGCGTGCTGCACACCACCGGCGGCTACCTGACGCAGTGCTACTCGACGTGCAAGTACATCTTCGACATGAAGCCGGAGACCGACGTCTTCTGGACCGCCGCCGACATCGGCTGGGTCACCGGGCACTCGTACATCGTCTACGGGCCGCTGGCCAACGGGGTCACCTCGATGCTCTACGAGGGCGCGCCAGACGCCGGCGGCAAGGACCGCTGGTGGCGGATCGTCGAGGACTACAAGGTCACCACGCTCTACACCGCGCCGACCACGATCCGCACGCTGATGAAGTGGGGTGAGCAGTACCCCAAGGACCACGACCTCACCAGCCTGCGCCTGCTCGGGTCGGTCGGCGAGCCGATCAACCCGGAGGCGTGGGTCTGGTACCACGAGAACATCGGCGGCGGCCGCTGCGCCATCGTCGACACCTGGTGGCAGACCGAGAACGGCTGCATCCTGATCACCCCGCTGCCCGGGATCACCTCGACCAAGCCGGGCGCCGCGATGACCCCGTTCCCGGGGATCTCGGCCGACGTCGTGCGCAACGACGGCACCCCGGCCGGCCCGGGCGAGGGCGGGTTCCTCGTCGTCACCGAGCCGTGGCCCTCGATGCTGCGCGGGGTGTGGGGCGACCCGGAACGCTACCAGCGCACCTACTGGGACCGCTTCCCCGGCGTCTACTTCAGCGGCGACGGCGCCAAGAAGGACGACGACGGCGACATCTGGGTGCTCGGCCGGGTCGATGACGTGATGAACGTCTCCGGGCACCGGATCTCCACCACCGAGGTCGAGCACGCGCTCGTCTCGGACACCCACGTGGCCGAGGCTGCCGTCGTCGGCGCGAGCGACCCGACCACCGGGCAGGGCATCGTCGCCTTCGTGACGATCAAGTCCGGTGTGGACACCGAGGGCGATGCCGGTGTGGCCTTGGTCGCCGAGCTGCGCCAGGTCGTGGCCGACCGGATCGGCAAGCTGGCCCGGCCGCGGCAGATCCTGCTGACACCCGAGCTGCCCAAGACCCGGTCGGGCAAGATCATGCGTCGGTTGCTGCTCGACGTGGCCGAGCACCGCACGCTCGGCGACGTGACCACGCTGGCCGACTCGAGCGTGGTCGACATGATCGCCGACAAGATGGCCGCCGAGTCCGGCCCGGTGGCCGCGTCGAAGGGTGCCTGATGCCCGGCGGGGAGCCGGCGCCCGGCGGCTCGGCGCCCGGCCCGGACTCGGCGCTGCAGGTGGTGCGCCGCTGGGAGGACAGCGGCGCCACCTGGCGGGTCCTGTCCCGGGTCGGCGGGCGTCTGCAGCTCTCG
>NZ_JBDIAQ010000051.1:0-23462 GCF_039812505.1 Intrasporangium sp.
GGTTCGGGAGCCGGCCGCCATCCCGCCATCCACACCCTCGAGGCGGTCACCGCCGTCCTGACCTCGGCCACCCGGCCTCCCGGGGACACGCCCGGCACCTGCCAACTTCCCCGGTTGCAGCCGTAGAGCCTGGCGGCTGTTCGGTGTGTCCCGGGGGTCTCGCGGGCCGCCCGGTGGGCCCTGCCGATTTGGGCCCGCGCGGGGCGGACCGGTAGTATTCGTCTTCGGTTCGCCCCGCAGCGTGCCTCGGCTCGCGCGGCGTGAAACCCCTTGGGGTATGGTGTAATTGGCAACACAACGGATTCTGGTTCCGTCATTCTAGGTTCGAGTCCTGGTACCCCAGCGATGGTCGGCCCCGGTGGGCCGATTGGGAGAATCCCGAAGTTGCGGCTAGGGTTTCTTCGCGTGCCGGGGTTGCCGGCACACCGCATGGCCCCGTTGTGTAGCGGCCTAGCACGCCGCCCTCTCAAGGCGGTAGCGCGGGTTCGAATCCCGTCGGGGCTACCATGCGCGAAGGCCCGGACCCGGCACGGTCCGGGCCTTCGTCGCGTCACCCCGCCGGCGGCCCCACCGGCGCCGGCTCACCAGTGGACGACGACCCTGGTGCCGACCGGGGCCTCGTTGTAGAGGCGCACGATGCCGTTCCAGTCCCGCACGTTGACGCAGCCGTGGGAGCTGCCGTTGTAGCCGAGCCGGGCGAAGTTGGACGAGTAGTGGATCGCCTGGCCGCCGCTGAAGAACATCGAGTACGGCATCGGGGTGTGGTAGAGGTTCGAGATCACGTCGACCTTCTTCCACGTGATCGCAAAGGTGCCCTCCCGGGTCGGCAGGGCCTCGCTGCCGAAGCGGACGTCGAACTGGTACTGCGGCACCCCGTCGACGACCCGGGTGAGCATGCGGGTCGACTTGCTGATGCAGATGACCCGGCCGGTCAGGCAGCGCTGGTCGACGTCCCAGCGCAGCGCAGCGGGCCCGGGCCGGGCCGGCTCGTGCACGACGTTGTTCAGCTCGTCGTTCGTCGGCGGCCGACTCATCGACACGACCCGGTCCCACGTCCGCTGGTCGAGCAGGCCGGTCGCGGCGTAGCCGCGCTTGGCCTGGAACCCCCGCACGGCGCTGGTCGTCCGGCTGCCGTAGTAGTCGGTCACGTTGCCGTCGAACCAGCGCAGCTGCTTCAGGCGCGCCTGCAGACGGCGCACCTGCGGCGACGAGTCTCCCGGCCGGAACAGCACGACCGGTGCCGGCTCGGGCGGCGGAGTGCGCGTGGGTGAAGGCGCGCGGGTGGGTGAAGGTGCGGGCGTGGCGGTGCGCGGGCGTGACGAGGTGGGCGTCGGCGACGGCGTCACGCGAGCGGGCGAGGTGGCCGGCTCGGCGGGGGCGCTCGTCGTCGTGGGGCTCGCGGTCCTCGCCGCCGAGGGGGCGACCGGGCCCGGCGCGCCGACCGGCGTGGGCGTGGCCTGCGGCCCCGCCGGCGAGCAGGCGGAGACGGCCAGGGTCAGGGCCAGGCCGAGCCCGGCGGTGCCGGCGCCGG
This sequence comes from Intrasporangium sp., assembly GCF_039812505.1. GTDB lineage: Bacteria > Actinomycetota > Actinomycetes > Actinomycetales > Dermatophilaceae > Intrasporangium_A. Next base: position 1,532 of record NZ_JBDIAQ010000051.1, read on the forward strand.
TGCGGCGTCCACGTGCAGCTCCCATGGCGGCTCCTTGGCGAGTGCGGGTCGAGGCAGGCATTCAGCGTGACGCGGTCGGGGGTCGAATGGTCGGCAACGCCGGGTCGGTGGGGCAGAACGTGACCGATCCGTTGTGCACCGTCGCCTGGAGGGTATGCCGCCGAGCCGCCGGCCGCACGTCGAGCCGGCTCCGCTGCCCCGCGCCGGCCCCGCTGGCGTGCGGCAGGGACCGGGGGAGTGGCGCGCGGGAGGAGCCCGCGAGGTGGCCGGCGGTGCTCAGTCGTCGTGCTGCTGTTGCTGCGCGTGGGCGCGACGCAGCACCTCGGTCAGCTTGTTGGCGCCGGCCACCACGGTCGCGGCGTGCAGCCGACCGGGCTGACGGGAGAGCCGTTCGATCGGCCCGGAGATGGACACCGCGGCGACGACCCGCCCGGACGGCCCGCGGACCGGGGCCGACACCGAGGCCACGCCGGGCTCGCGCTCGGCCACGCTCTGGGCCCAGCCGCGGCGGCGCACCCCGGACAGGGTCGTGGCGGTGAACGCGGCGCCGTGCAGGCCGCGGTGCAGCCGGTCCGGCTCCTCCCAGGCGAGCAGGACCTGGGCGGCCGAGCCGGCCAGCATCGACAGGGTGGCCCCGACAGGGATCGAGTCGCGCAGCCCGACCGGTCGCTCCGCCGCCGCGACGCAGATGCGCTGGTCGCCCTGCCGCCGGAACAGCTGGGCGCTCTCGTTGGTGTGGTCGCGCAGGGCCCCGAGCACCGGTCCCGCGGCGGCGAGCAGCCGGTCCTCGCCCGCGGCGGACGCGAGCTCCCCGAGGCGCGGACCCAGGACGAAGCGGCCCTGCATGTCGCGGGCGACGAGGCGGTGGTGCTCCAGCGCGACGGCGAGCCGGTGGGCGGTCGGCCGGGCCAGACCGGTCGCGCTGACCAGCTGGGCCAGCGTCGCGGGACCACCCTCGAGGGCGCCGAGGACGGTCGCGGCCTTGTCGAGTACACCGACCCCACTTGACTTGTCCATGACATGATATTGACGTCTCAGGCACTGAGACGTCAATTCGCGACGCGCCGAAAAGGACGACGCTGGACTGACGAGCGCCACCGCCGCCCCGTGCGGCTGCGCGTGCCCGGCCGTCCAGTTGCCGCAGCGGAGGAACCATGTCAGGAACACTGGCCGAGAAGGTCTGGGATGCGCACGTCGTGCGGCGCGCCGAGGGCGAGCCCGACCTGCTCTACATCGACCTGCACCTCATCCACGAGGTGACCAGCCCGCAGGCCTTCGAGGGTCTGCGGCTGGCCGGCCGGCCGGTGCGGCGGCCCGAGCTCACCCTCGCCACCGAGGACCACAACGTCCCGACCACGCCGGGTCCGATCGAGGACCCCGTCTCGAAGGTGCAGGTCGAGACGCTCCGGCGCAACTGCGAGCAGTTCGGCGTCCGGCTCTACCCGATGGGTGACATCGAGCAGGGCATCGTGCACGTCGTCGGTCCCCAGCTCGGTCTGACCCAGCCCGGCATGACGGTCGTCTGCGGCGACAGTCACACCTCGACCCACGGCGCGTTCGGGGCGCTCGCCTTCGGGATCGGCACCTCCGAGGTCGAACACGTCCTGGCGACCCAGACCCTGCCGCTCAAGCCGTTCCGGACGATGGCCGTGAACGTGCGCGGGCGGCTGGCCGACGGCGTCACGGCCAAGGACGTCATCCTCGCGGTCATCGCCGAGATCGGCACCGGCGGCGGCCAGGGCTACGTCCTGGAGTACCGCGGCGAGGCCGTCGAGGCGCTCTCGATGGAGGCCCGGATGACGATCTGCAACATGTCGATCGAGGCCGGGGCCCGAGCCGGCATGATCGCCCCCGACGAGACCACCTTCGCCTACCTGCAGGGCCGGCCGCACGCGCCGAAGGGCGCCGACTGGGACGCCGCCGTCGCGTACTGGCGCGCGCTGCGCACCGACGACGATGCCGTCTTCGACGCCGAGGTGGAGATCGACGCCTCCACCCTGACGCCGTTCGTGACGTGGGGGACCAACCCGGGACAGGGACTGCCGCTCGGCGGGTCCGTGCCCGACCCGGAGTCCTTCGCCGACGAGAGCGACCGGCTCGCAGCGCAGAACGCCCTGGCCTACATGGGCCTGGAGCCGGGTACCGCGTTGCGCGACATCAGGGTCGACACCGTCTTCCTCGGCTCGTGCACCAACGGGCGCATCGAGGACCTCCGCGCCGCGGCCGCGGTGGTCAAGGGGCGGCACGTGGCCCAGGGTGTCCGGATGCTCGTCGTGCCCGGGTCGGCGAAGGTGCGGCGGCAGGCCGAGACCGAGGGCCTCGACCGGGTCTTCACCGAGGCCGGCGCCGAGTGGCGCCTCCCCGGGTGCTCGATGTGCCTGGGCATGAACCCGGACACCCTCTCGCCCGGGGAGCGGTGCGCCTCGACGTCCAACCGCAACTTCGAGGGGCGTCAGGGCAAGGGCGGCCGGACCCACCTGGTCAGCCCCGTCGTCGCAGCGGCGACCGCCCTGCGCGGCACGCTGTCGAGCCCGGCCGACCTTCCGACCGGCACCCTGCAGGAGGCCTGAGCCATGGACAAGTTCGAGAGCCACACCGGGGTGGGCGTGCCGCTGCGTCGCGGCAACGTCGACACCGACCAGATCATCCCAGCGGTGTACCTCAAGCGGGTCACCCGGACCGGTTTCGAGGACGGGCTGTTCGCCGCCTGGCGCGCCGACCCGTCCTTCGTGCTCAACAACCCGGTGTATGCCGCCGGCTCGGTCCTGGTGGCCGGCCCCGACTTCGGCACGGGGTCGAGTCGCGAGCACGCGGTCTGGGCGCTGATGGACTACGGCTTCCGCGTCGTGATCAGCTCCCGGTTCGCCGACATCTTCCGCGGCAACAGCGGCAAGGGCGGCCTCGTCGCCGCGGTGGTCTCCCAGGACAACGTCGAGCTGCTGTGGAAGTACCTCGAGACCCACCCCGGGGCGCAGGTCACCGTCGACCTGCCGGCCCGCACCGTGACGGCCGGCGACATCGTCGCGCCCTTCGAGATCGACGACTACACCCGGTGGCGGCTGCTCGAGGGGCTCGACGACATCGGGCTGACCCTGCGCCATGAGCACGAGGTGACCGAGTTCGAGCGCCACCGCCCCTCCTTCAAGCCGGTGACGACGCCGGGCTGAGCCCGGACTCCGCCCGCGCCACCGCGAGCTGGAGCGAATCCCATTGGGCCGCAGTGCGACCCGTCCTCGGGGTGTGGTGGGGCGAGCGCGTGGGCGCAACGTCGGGCTTCCGGTACGGAACCCCCACGGTGTCGGCAAACTCGTTGCGACACAACGAGAACACGGTTCTCGGTGGTGGACCTCGGTGGTGCCTGCCCCTACGGTCGGAGGAAGCCGGATCCTTCCGGGCCCAATCGTCGGGTCGCCCGACACCGATATTCCTCTGGAGGGGAAGACGTGAACAAGGCAGAACTGATCGACGCCCTAGAAGTGAAGGTCGGGAGCAAGAAGGTCGCCTCCGACGCCCTCGAGAGCTTTCTCGACATCGTGATCCGTGAGGTGGCCAGGGGCGGGAAGGTCGGCATCACCGGCTTCGGCACCTTCGAGCGCGCGGACCGAGGTGCGCGCACCGGGCGCAACCCCAAGACGGGCGAGACGGTCAAGATCAAGAAGACCCGGGTCCCGAAGTTCCGGGCCGGCACCAACTTCAAGGAGGTCGTCGCCGGCCGCAAGAAGCTCGCGAAGGGCGTCCCCGCAGCCTCCCGCGCGTCCGCCTCCACCGCGACCGCCGCGGCCACGAAGACCGCGGCCGGCAAGAAGGCTGCCGCGACGAAGTCGACCGCGACGAAGTCGACCGCGAAGTCGACCACCAAGACCGCGCCGGCCCGCGGCGCCACGAAGGCGGCTGCCACCAAGGCGGCTCCCGCGGCGAAGGCGACCAGCCGCACCGCCAAGGCCGCCGCGACGAAGAAGACCGCGTCGGCGACGAAGAGCTCGTCGACTGCGAAGAAGACCACCGCACGCACCACGACGGCCAAGAAGTCGACTGCGCGGCCTGCGGCCCAGTGATCGGGCAGGCACCGGTGGGGGCGGCCCCGGTCGGTGCGGCCCTCACCCCCTCACCTGATCGGCCGGCCGCCGCCCACGCCGACGATCCGTAGCGCGGTCACCCGGTCGCCGCTGACCTCGACGGTCAGGCGTTGCCCGAGGCGAAGGTGTCGCAGCCCGCTCGTGGCGAACGCCGCCGCGTCGAAGGGCAGCTCGACGCCGTCGTCGCGAAGGACGCTGCCCGCGAGGGTGTCCGGGTCGAAGCGGTGGACGGTTGCCTGCACGGGCCCAACCTAGCCGGTGGACGTCGCCCGGTGGTCCGGCCCGGGCGGGACCGCGAGGCCGAGCGCGACACGGGTGGCCGGCCCGAGTCCGAGGCGGACGGCGGCCGCGAGGGACTGCGGGTCGTCGACGTCGTGCCGCAGCCGGGGCAGGTCCAGCTCGAGGCGGGCCGCACCCTGACCGGCATGGGCGGCCGCGCTGTGCGCGCCGAACTCCGGCACGATGACCCGGCCGCCGCGCAGGACCGTGCCCGACCCCTCCTCGTCGGGGACGAACCACTCGCCGGCGCAACCCCCCGTGCCGAGTGCCGCAGCGAGGTCGTCCGGCGTCAGGCACGGCAGGTCACCGAGCAGGACGGCGCGGGCCGGCCCCTCGGGCAGCTGGGCGAGCCCGGCCCGGATCGCTGCGTTCAGCCCCCTCCCAGGGTCCGGTACGACGTGCACGCCGACGTCCGTCCAGTGCTCCGACAGACCGGTGTCGGCGGTGACCAGCCAGGTTCGGGCCGCCCCGACGGCGGCCACGACGGCGCTCAGTGTGTCGTCGGCCAGGGCCCGGCTCAGGCGGGTGCGCAGGGCCCCGGCAGGGGCCAGCCGGGACTTGCCGTGCCGGGTGTCCTTGACCGGCACGACGACGTGCCAGTTACAGGCCGGTGCCCGAGGAGTCGCGGTCAGCATGGTCCCCGGATTCTCCCACCCACCCCCGGTGGTCTCGACAGCCCGCCCGTCGGTGGAGAGACTGATGCCCACACTCGCGCCCGGTGGCGCCCGACCCAGGAGGTCCATGTCGTGAGCGCAGCAAGTCCCGCGGAGCTGCCGCTGTCCTACCGCACCCTGGCCGCGTTGCTCCGACCGGTGCTGCTGGCCGCGACCAAGCGGGACTGGCGCGGGACCGAGCACTTCCCGGAGGAGGGCGGCTTCGTCGTGGCGCCCAACCACATCTCGTACGTCGACCCCCTCGTCTTCGCCCACTTCATGTACGACTCCGGCCGGCCCACCTACTTCCTCGGCAAGGACAGCCTCTTCGAGATCCCCGTCGTCGGGGGAGCCCTGCGCCGCTCCGGGCAGATCCCGGTCTACCGCAACTCGCTCAAGGCCACGGACGCCTACCAGGCCGCGGTCGCGGCCATCCGGGCCGGCAAGCCGGTCGGGATCTTCCCGGAGGGCACGATCACCCGCGACCCGGCCCTCTGGCCGATGCGGGGCAAGACGGGCGCGGCTCGAGTGGCCCTCGAGACACGCTGTCCCCTCGTCCCCGTCGCGCAGTGGGGCGCCCAGGACATCCTCGCGCCCTACGCCCGCCGGCCCAGGCTGTTCCCGCGACGCACGATCTCGATGGCGGCCGGGCCGGCCGTCGACCTGTCGGACCTCTACGAGCGGCCGATCGACACGGTCACCCTCCGCACGGCGACCGACCGGCTCATGACGCGGATCACGGCACTGCTGGAGGGGATCCGCGGTGAGCGTGCCACCGGTGAGCGGTTCGACCCGCGCAAGCACGGGGTGCCCGAGACCGGCGACCCCACGAGACACGACGGCCCCACCCAACGCGACGACACGAGCGGAGAAGACTGATGGTCCACGTCGCGGTGATGGGTGCAGGCAACTGGGGGACGGCCTTCGCCGGCATCCTCGCCGACGCCGGAGCCACCGTGCTGATGTGGTCGCGCCGACAGGAGATCGCCGACCAGATCAACCAGGGCTGCAACGTCGAGTACCTGCCCGGCCTGCAGCTGTCCCCGACGATCCGGGCGACGGTCGACCCCGAGCAGGCCTGTGCCGGCAGCGACATCGTCGTGCTCGCGGTGCCCTCGCAGACGCTGCGGGCCAACCTCGGCACCTGGGGGTCGGCGCTGCCGCCGGCCGCGCCGGTCATCTCCCTGATGAAGGGCGTGGAGCTCGGGACGACGATGCGGATGAGCGAGGTCATCGCCGAGGCCGGCCACGTCGAGCCGGATCGCGTCGTGGTCGTCACCGGGCCCAACCTCGCGACCGAGATCGCCCTGCACCAACCGGCCGCCAGCGTGGTGGCCTGCACCGACATGGCTACGGCGGAACGGGTCGCGGCCGCGCTGGCCACGGCCTACTTCCGCCCGTACACCGACACCGACGTCGTGGGCGCGGAGGTGTGCGGCGCGACCAAGAACGTCATCGCGCTCGCGGTCGGGATGGCCGAGGGCCTCGGCTTCGGCGACAACACGAAGGCCACGATCATCACCCGCGGCCTGGCCGAGACGACCCGGCTCGGCATCGCCCTCGGGGCCGACCCGCAGACCTTCCTCGGGCTCGCCGGAGTGGGCGACCTGATCGCGACCTGCATGTCCCCGTTGTCGCGCAACCACAGCTTCGGGGTGCACCTGGGCCGCGGGATGTCGGTCGAGGCCGCCGCGGCACAGCTGCGGCAGACCGCCGAGGGGGTCAAGTCGTGCCAGTCGATCCTCGCGCTCGGCCAGGACCACGACGTCGACCTGCCGATCGTCGAGCAGGTCGTCGCGGTCGTGCGGGACGCGCTCCCGGCCCACCAGGTCGGCCCCAAGCTGATGTCCCGTGACCTGAAGGCCGAGAAGCGCTGAGGCCAGGGAGCGTCCGGTGGCCGGCGGCACCCGTGGCCGTGGCTGCGGGAGGTCCGAGGCGGGTCAGGGCAGGGCGTGCCGCAGGGCCTGGTCGAGGTCGGCCCAGAGGTCCTCGACGTGCTCGATGCCGACCGAGAGGCGGACCAGGTTCTCCGGTACCGTCTCGGGCTCGGCGGGGTGCCGCCGGCGTCGCTCGAGCTGCGACTCGACCGCGCCGAGACTCGTCGCGTGCAGCCAGACCCGGGTCGCGGCACAGACCCGCTCGGCCGCCGCGGCGTCGCCGGCGACCTCGAAGGAGAGCATCCCCCCGAACCCCGGATAGCGCACCCGGCTGACGGCCGGGTGACCGGTCAGCCGGACCGCGAGCTCGGCCGCCGACGCGCAGGCCCGCTCGAACCGGACGGCGAGCGTGCGCAGCCCGCGCAGTGCCAGGAAGACCGCCATCGGCCCGGCGATCGCCCCGTGCAGGGTGCGGTGACGCTGCAGCCGGGCGCCCAGCGCGCGCCCGCGGTCCGTGTCCGCCACGACCGTGGCGCCGAGGATGACGTCGGAGTGCCCGGACAGGTACTTCGTGGCCGAGTGCACGACGACGTCCGCGCCCAGCTCCAGGGGTCGGCACAGCAGCGGGGTGGGAAGCGTGTTGTCCACGACCCCGACCACGCCCAGCTCGCGCGAGCGGGCCAGGACCGTCTCGAGGTCGACGACGTCCATGAGCGGGTTGGTGGGCGACTCGAGCCAGAGCAGGTCGGCCCCCGGCAGGGCCGCGAGGAACCCGGCCGTGTCGGTCGCGTGACGGCGCACGATCGTGCGTCCGGTGGTCTCGAGCTCGCGCAGCGCCTCACCGGTCTCGTAGTAGGTCGCGTCGGTGACCAGCACGGTGCCCTCGGGCGGCACCAGTGACAGGGCGGCGGCGATCGCCGCCATCCCGGACGAATGGACCAGCGCGTGCCCGCCCTCGAGCGCGCCCAGCGCCGCCTCGAACGCCGACCAGGTCGGGTTGCCGCTGCGTGCGTAGACGACCGGGCCGTCGGCGGCATACGTCGAGGTGAGCTGCACCGGCACGTTGGCCGAGGCGCCGGGCTCGCGAGGCGGCCGGCCGGCCGCCACGACGAGGGTCTCGGGCCGGATCGCGGACGGGTCGGTCGGGTGGTTGTCCTCAGTCACGCACTCAGGCTAGGACCGCCCCACCGGTACCGGGATAGAGTCTCGTCTGATGACCACGGACCAGCCCCGCACGCCGTCCCGTCCGCGTGTCGCCATCGTCTTCGGCGGGCGCTCGTCCGAGCACGCCGTCTCGTGCGCGACGGCCGCCGGGGTGCTGCGTGCCATCGACCGGGACCGCTACGACATCGTGCCGATCGGGATCGCCCGGACGGGGGAGTGGGTGCTGGTCGCCGACGAGCCGGACCGCCTCGAGCTCACCGCGGGCCACACCCCGGCGATCGAGCCGGACGGGGCGCACGTGATGCTGCCGCTGGGGGTGGGGGACCGCGCGCTGCGGGTCCTCGAGCCCGGCGAGGTGCCCCGCGAGATGGGCGCCGTCGACGTCGTGCTGCCCCTGCTGCACGGTCCGTTCGGCGAGGACGGCACCATCCAGGGCTTCCTCGAGCTGACCGACGTGCGCTACGTCGGCTCCGGGGTGTTCGCCTCCGCCGCCGGCATGGACAAGCACTTCATGAAGGTCCTGTTCGCCGGTCACGGGCTGCCCGTGGGCCCCTACACCGTCATCACCGACCGGGCCTGGCGCGCCGACCGTGCTGCGGCGCTGGCCGCCTGCGCCGGACTGACCGGTCCGCTGTTCGTCAAGCCCGCGCGGGCCGGGTCGAGCATGGGCATCTCGCGGGTCACCGACCCGGCCGGCCTCGAGGCCGCGATCGAGGCCGCGCGCGAGCACGACCCGAAGGTGCTGGTCGAGTCCGGGATCGCCGGCCGCGAGATCGAGTGCGCGGTGCTGGAGGGACACGGCACCGACGGGCCGCGCACCTCCGAGGTGGGCGAGATCGCCGTGCGCGGGGTCCACACCTTCTACGACTTCGAGGCGAAGTACCTCGCCGAGGCCGATGTCGACCTCACCTGCCCGGCCGACGTGCCGCCGGCCGTGGCCGACGAGGTGCGCCGCGTGGCGGCCGCCGCCTTCGAGGCGCTCGGCTGCGAGGGCCTGGCCCGCGTCGACTGCTTCTGGGCCGACGACGGCCGGGTCCTGGTCAACGAGATCAACACCATGCCCGGGTTCACGCCGCACTCGATGTACCCGCGGATGTGGGCCGTGTCGGGGCTCGGCTACGCCGAGCTCATCGACGAGCTCATCGGCCTGGCGCTGGAGCGGCGCACCGGCCTGCGCTGAGCGGCGGGCGGCGGCGGTATGCCGCCCAGCACGCTGCTCACGAGCAGTGTCGTCCGTTCGGGGGCAGCTCGCGGACGGCGGGCGCGAAGGCCGGCAACTCCAGCGGTGCCGGTCCGTAGCTCTCGGGGACCAGCACCTCGATGGCCGGGTCCGTGCCGTAGGTGGTGGCCGACGACCCGTCGCTCAGGGTCCGTACGACCCAGTCGACCCCGTCCACGGTGACGCAGGCGAGGGTCGTCGGAGCCAGCGCAGGCAGACCGCAACGGGCGATGATGGCCGGGTCGCCCCACGCCGCCACCGACGGCGAGCGCGAGGAGGTCGCGACCCGGGACGCACCGCCGACCTGCTCGGGCCACGGGACGGACCGACAGGCCGGGCGGTCCGCGAACTGCGCAGGGGAGACCGCAACCGAGGCCGAGCACCCCGCCAGGGTGCCCAAGGTGGCGACGGCGGCGCAGCAGGCCGCCCTCGCGCCCCGGCGACGGACGGGTGGGTCGGTCAGACGTTTACCACCGTGCAGGTCAGGGTCCGGGTGATGCCCTGGACCTCCTGCAGGCGGGCGATCACGAGGCGGCCCAGGTCGTCCACGTTCGGTGCCTCGACACGGGCGATGACGTCATACGGGCCGGTGACGTCCTCCGCGAGAGTGACCCCCGGGATGTCACGCATCTCGTTGGCAACGGTCGCGGCGCGGCCGACCTCGGTCTGGATCAAGATGTAGGCCTGGACCACGGGGGACCCCTTCTGCTAGCTGGCGATCGGCGACGGCCGGAGACTCGCGAAAGGCCGTGCACCGACCGTACCCCGCCGAGGCGCCCCGCGTCGCGGTGAGGGGAGGTGACATCGGGGCGAGCCGGGGTGACAGGGTGGACCCGTGCAGAGACGCCCCGGACCGCTGCTGACGGAGGGCACCGCCCTGACCCATCTCGACGAGGAGGAGATCCTCGCCCGGGTGCTCCCGCTCTACGACCGGCCCGACTGGCTCGCCGTCCCGCCCGGCGACGACGCGGCGGTGCTGCGGACGTCCGGGCGGACGATCGCGACCACCGACGCGATGGTGCTCGGCCGGGACTGGCGCGACGAATGGTCCTCGGGGGCCGACGTGGGTCACAAGGTCATCGCGCAGAACCTCGCCGACGTGGCCGCGATGGGCGGCCGTCCCACCGGCGTGCTGCTGACGCTGGTCGCCGACCCGCAGGCGTCGATCGAGTGGGTGCTCGACCTGACCCGGGGGATCGCGGCCGCCTGCTCCCGGGCCGACGTGGCGGTCCTGGGCGGCGACCTGTCCTCGGCGCCGCCGGGCGTCGTCGTCGTGTCCGTCACGGCGCTCGGGGACCTCGTCGGGGAGCCGGTGCTGCGCTCCGGTGCGCGACCCGGGCACCACGTGGCCGTGGCCGGCTCGCTCGGCCTGAGCGACGCCGGGCTGCGGCTGCTCCGGCAGGACCGGCCCGAGGCCGACCCCGAGGCGGTCGCGGTGCACCGCCGGCCACGCCCGCCGCTGGCCCAGGGGCCCGCGGCCGTCGCCGCCGGGGCGACCGCCATGCTCGACGTCTCCGACGGGCTGCTCCGGGACGCCGGGCGGATCGCCCGGGCCAGCCGCGTCATCCTGGACCTCGACCCGACCGCCCTCGACGACGACGTCGACCGGATCGCGCGGACCCTGGGCCGGCAGGCCGCCCGTGAGTGCGTGCTGGCCGGCGGGGAGGAGCACTCCCTGCTGGCCACCTTCGTCCCGGGGTGCGTGCCCGAGGGGTGGCGGGTCATCGGCGTGGCGCGGGGCACCGCGCCCGACGAGGGGCCCGAGGTGCTCGTGGGCGGGCGGCGCGAGACGCTGACCGGCTGGGACCACTTCCGCCCCTGACCCTGCCCGTCGGGCAGGTCCGCTCGGCGATGCGGCAGTGGCTGTCGGGAGCGTACCGTCGAGAGCGTGCGGTCGAGAGCGCAGCGCCCGGGTCATCGGTAGCGACGAGCCACCGCGACGAGCTCGTCGGCGTACGAAGGCCCGTGGGTGACGGCATGCACGGCCAGCGGGTGCAGCTGGTGCAGCCCGAGCAGGTCACGCCATCCGGCCGGCAGGTGGGCCGCCTCGGCATAGCTGTCGAGGACCCGGTCCAGGGCGAAGGACCCGAAGAGCGCCAGCATCGCCAGGTCGGTCAGGCCGTGCCCGCCGTGGGCGGCAGGGTCGATGAGGCAGACGCCGCGGCCGGTGTACAGGACGTTGCCGGACCACAGGTCGCCGTGGAGCCGCGCGGGCGGCCGGTCGTCGTCGAACTGCCCGGCCGCGATCCGGTCGCAGAGGTCGTCGAGCGGTGGCAGGGCTCCACGATCGAGGTGGCCGGCCCGTACCGCCGCGTGGACGAACGGCCGTACCCGCTGTTCCGCGTAGAACCGGCCCCAGGTCGGTACGGGTTCGTTGGCCTGGGCCTGCCGGCCGATCCACGCGGGCCCGGCCCAGCCGACCGGGGGCGCGCCGAAGGCTGCCGCTCCGGTCGCATGGGTGGCGGCGAGCGACCGGCCGAACGCCTCCGCCGCGCCCAGTGTGGGAGCCGCATGGTCGAGCCGCTCGAGGTCGATGAAGTGCTCTCCCACCGCGCGGACGCGCACGATGCGCGTGCCGCCGCCCGGCTCGGCCTCGGCGAGCCAGCGCAGCCCGCACGCCTCGGCCCGGAAGAACCCGCGGGGCGCGTCCCTGCGCGCCTTGCGGTGAGTCGTCGGGTCGGGGTCGGGCGCCACCGCTCCACGGTAACGAAGCCGGCCACTGCTGCGCGCTGGGCGCTGGGGGCGAGGGCGTCATCCGGGGGTGCGGGTCGGGCGCCGCCCGGTCGTCCCGTCCCGGTCTCAGCCGTCGCGACGGCCCAGCAGGTAGAGGCATTCGACCGGGGTCTCCTGCGGCAACGCGCCGCGCCGGTACCACTCGAGCTCGACCAGCCCGGCGGCCTGCGCGGCGGCGATGAGCCCGGCGGCGTCGTGCAGCACGAAGTCGAGCTCGGTCGCGACGTCCCACAGGACCCCGGGGTGGCGCACCTCGTCGCCGACCTGGGCGGCCAGGGCCAGGCGACCGCCGCGGCGCAGCACCCGGGTCAGGGCAGCCAGGGTGGGAGCCAGCTCCGAGGCCGCGAGGTGCGCGAAGGCATACCACGCGCTGACCACCGCCCAGCCCGGGTCGCGCGGGTCGGCGTCGCGTGGCATCGGCGGAACGGCGAAGCTGCCCCGGACCACCTGCACCTCGGGGTGCAGCTCGCGGGCCCGGGCAAGCATGTTCGCCGACAGGTCGAGCCCGGTCATGGCCACTCCCCGGCCGGCCAGGTAGCCGGCGACCTGCGCCGGGCCGCAGCCGACGTCCAGTCCCTGTTCGCCCTCCGCCCATCCGGCGAGCCGGTCGAGCAACCAACGGTCGAACGGCTTCGCGTCGAGGTCGTCGCCCAGGGCGACGGCGTAGCTGCCGGCCAGCCGGTCGTACTCGGTGGCCACCAGCCGGTCGCGGGCCGCCGCACCGGCGGCCAGCACCTGCTCCCGATCCACCGACGGGGCGGGCGCGGCCGGCTCCGGCCCGGTGCCGAGCAGATGGGCCCAGCGTCGGTCCCGCTGCCCGACCGCTCGGTCCAGCTCGCGGACCAGCGGCGGGTCGAGCGCGGCCATCTCCCGCAGGACCTCCTCGACGCCCTGTCTGTCGGCGAAGGCCAGGATCCGCTCGACCCGGGGCAGGAGCTCACCCGGAGTCTGCGGCCCACGCAACAACAACACGGTTAGCAGAGCCGTCCGCTCCTCGTCCAGCCCCAGCTGCTCCTCGAGACGCTGGTGGTACTTGACCACGCGCAGCCCGGCCGGCTTGAGGAACCGCACCAGCTCCCGGTCCCGCAGGCGGTTGAGCGCATCGACGACGGTGGGCTCGTCGTAGGAGACGACCGGGTCCCGGCTCGTCGTCTGGTTGCAGGCCGTCCGTAGCGAGTTGAGCGAGAGCGGGTAGCTGTCCGGCACCGTGCGCTGCTTCTCCAGCAGCGCTCCAAGGACCCGTTGCTCGACCGGATCCAGCTCGACGCGACCAGGCATCCACTCAGCCTGCCACGACCTGGTGGGTTCCGGTCGGCGTCGGGACCGCCCGGGACCGACCGGCTGTGGGCGCCGACCCCGATCGGGCGGCGGGGCAGGTCGGCCGGGCGGGTGGCAACGCCGGTTTTTTGGCCCTCGGCGGGGCGGTCGGCTACTCTTGAGCGGTTGCCCTGCGCGCATCGGCAAGCCAGCCCGTCGACCGACGGTCCGCCGCGGCCTCGGGCCGCAGCGGACCGACGACTGCATGGACCGACGACCACAGGCACGAACGACCACATGCATCAACCCTCACATGCACCAACGACCACTACGACGAGCTTCCAGGAGATCACCCGTGGCTGCCAACTGCGAAGTCTGCGGCAAGGGACCGAGCTTCGGTCACACCATCTCGCACTCGCACCGCCGCACCAAGCGCCGCTGGACCCCGAACATCCAGCGAGTGCGCACGATGGTGAACGGCGTGACGCCGAAGCGCATCAACGTATGCACGTCCTGCCTCAAGGCCGGCAAGGTCAGCCGCTGATCCGGTGACTTCAGCAGGGTCGGCTCCCGCACGCGGGGCCGGCCCTCTCGCTGTCGTCCTGCGCCGGACCACCCGAGTGCTGCCCGCGCCATCGGGACGGACCGAACGGTCCACCACGCCCGGGGCCCGGTCGGACGACCGGGGGTGCGCGTTGCGTGTCCGCGCCGCGCCGAGGCAGTAGCCTGCCCAGCAGCAACACGCGGGAAGGACACCATGCCAGCAGCAGTGCCGACGCCCGAGGGACAGCTCCAGGTCCTGGACGTCAATGCCGTCCGCCGCTGGGCGGTGCTGGTCCGTTCGGGGCTCGGCGCGCACCGTGCCGAGATCGACGCGCTCAACGTCTTCCCGGTCCCGGACGGCGACACCGGGACCAACCTGTTCCTCACCTTCGACGGGGCCGTTGACCGCACCCTGACCGAGCCGGCCGACACCGGCGCCGGGGACCTGCTCGTGGTCTTCGCCAAGAACCTGCTGTGGTCGGCTCGGGGCAACTCCGGCGTCATCCTCTCGCAGTTGGCGCGCGGGCTCGCCGAGGCGTGCCAGGGGCAGCCGGTCGTCGACGCCCGGACCCTCGCCCGCGGTCTGCTCGAGGGGGACCGCCGCGCGTGGGAGGCCGTGACCGACCCCCGCGAGGGCACCATCCTGTCGGTGTCGCGGGCCGCGGCCCAGGCCGGCGCCCGCGAGGCCGGGGGGTTGTATGCCGTCGTGCTCGCCGCGCGCGACGCGGCCCGGTCCGCACTCGCCCGTACGCCACAGCAGCTGGACGTGCTGGCCCGGGCAGGTGTCGTGGATGCCGGGGGCGCGGGCCTGGTCCTGCTGCTCGAGTGCCTCGAGGAGGTCAGCGCCGGCGACGACAGCCGGATCGCCCACAGCCTCGCCGAGAGCGGTCGACGCAGCCTGCGACCGCCGAAGCCGAGCTTCGTGCCGGCCGGTCCCGAGTTACCGGACACCGCGGCCGAGCCGGCGCCGCCGCCCGAGTACGAGGTGATGTACCTGCTGGGCCAGGCCACCGACGAGGCGGCCGAGACGCTCCGGACCCGGCTCGTGGGGCTCGGCGACTCCGTACTGGTCGTGGGCGCGGCCGACCAGTGGACCGTCCACGCGCACGTCGACGACGTCGGCGCGGCCATCGAGGCCGGTATCGAGGCCGGTCGGCCCCGGCAGGTACGGGTGAGCCGGCTCCTCGACGACGCACCGCAGCCGGTGCGTCCCGCCCTCACCCGGGCCGCCGCACCGGGGCCGGGCGTCATCGCCTGCGCCTCCGGGGAGGGGCTCGCAGACATCTTCCGCCGGGCCGGGGCCACGATCCTGTCGACGGGTCCCGGCCGGCGGGCCACGACCGGCGAGCTGATCGCGGCCATCCGCGAGTGCCACCGCACGGGTGCGGACGGCGTCATCGTCCTGCCCAACGACAGTGACCTGGAGCTCGCGGCCATGGCCGCCGCCCGGGCGGTCGCCGACGAGGGGATCGAGGTCCTCGTCGTCCACTCGCGCACGCCGGTGCAGGGGGTGGCGGCCATCGCCGTGTTCGAACCCTCCGCGTCGATGAGCGCGAACGTGCTCGCGATGCAGTCCGCCGCCGCGGGCACCCGTCACGGGGCGGTGGCCGTCGCCGACCGGTCGGCCCTGACCTCGGGGGGACCGTGCGAGCCGGGTGACGTGCTGGGGATCGTCGACGGCGACATCGTCGTCGTCGGCTCGGACGTCACCGCGATCGGTGCCGCCGTCGGGGCCCGCCTGCTCTCGAGCGGCGGGGAGCTGCTGACGGTCCTCGTGGGCGACGGAGTGACGGACGAGCTCGGCGAGGCCGTCGCCGAGCTGGCGCGCCACGATCGCCGCGAGGTCGAGTCGACGGTGCTGCACGGGGGCCAGCAGGTGTACCTGCTCCTGCTCGGGGTCGAGTGACATGGCTGTCACCGAGCAGACCCCGCTGGCCAGGCTGGTGCGCCGGGGCCAGGCGGAGCAGCTGGCCCGCACCAAGGGCCTGCACACCGTCGGCGACCTGCTCGACTATGCTCCTCGCCGCTACCTGCAGCCCGGCCAGCTGACCGACCTGTCCGAGCTGCGTGCGGGTCAGGAGGTGATGGTCGTGGCCGAGGTCGTCCGGGCCGCGTCCCGACCGATGCGCGGTCGCCGGGGCAACCTGCTCACGGCGGTCCTGTCGGACGGCCTGGGCCACGAGCTGGACCTGACCTTCTTCGGCTCGCACGGCCACGAGAACAAGCTGCGGCCGGGGGTCCGCGGCTTCTTCGCCGGCACGGTCGGCGCCTACCACGGCCGCCTGCAGCTGGCCCACCCCGACTACGAGCTGTTCGCGGGCGACGACAACGCGGCACGGCTCGTCGAGCACTACCGGACCCACCAGATCCCGGTGTACTCGGCAACGGGGAAGATCTACTCGTTCACGATCCGCCGCATGGTCGAGCTCGCGCTCGACTCGGTCGAGCCGGTCCGCGACCCGGTCCCGGCGCAGGTGCGCGAGGCGCGCGGGCTGATGAGCCGCGCACAGGCCCTCGAGCTGGTGCACCGGCCGCGCGTCGGGGACCAGCCCCGGCGTGGTCTCGCCCGGCTCAAGTACGACGAGGCCCTCACCTTGCAGGTGGTCCTGGCCCAGCGTCGCCACCAGGCGGAGTCGGTCCCGGCGGTCCCGCGGGTGCCGCCGCCCGGCGGTCTGCTGGCCGCCTTCGACGCCCGGCTGCCCTTCGAGCTCACCGACGGCCAGCGCGAGGTCGGCAAGGTGCTGGCCGAGGAGCTCGCCGGCGACCGGCCGATGAACCGCCTGCTGCAGGGTGAGGTCGGCTCGGGCAAGACGGTCGTGGCGCTGCGCGCCATGCTCGCGGTCATCGACGCCGGCGGCCAGGCCGCGCTGCTGGCCCCGACCGAGGTGCTCGCCGCGCAGCACGTCCGCTCGATCCGGGCGATGCTGGGCGACCTGGCCGAGGGTGGGCTGCTGGGTGGCAGCGAGATCGGCACGAGCGTGGCCCTCCTGACCGGCAGCCAGACCGCGGCCGCCCGCAAGCGGGCGCTGCTCGACGCCGCATCCGGCGCGGCCGGGATCGTCGTGGGCACCCATGCGCTCATCCAGCAGCACGTCCAGTTCGCCGACCTGGCCCTCGTCGTCGTGGACGAGCAGCACCGGTTCGGGGTGGAGCAGCGCGATGCCCTTCGGGACAAGGCCACCCGCCCGCCGCACGTGCTCGTGATGACCGCGACACCGATCCCCCGGACCGTCGCGATGACGGTCTTCGGCGACATGGAGACCTCGACCCTGCGCGAGCTGCCCCGGGGCCGTCCGCCCGTCGCGACCTACGTGGTGGACGCGGAGCGACCCGGCTGGGTCGAGCGCACCTGGCAGCGGGTGGCCGAGGAGGTCGCCCAGGGCCACCAGGCGTACGTCGTCTGCCCCCGGATCGGGGACCTCGACCCCGACCTCGCCGCCGGTCGCGACTCGACCGACGAGGACGTCTCCGACTGGGGGCCGGTGCCCGACGAGGAGGGCCCGACGCGCGAGCTGACCGGCGTCCACGCGATGTACGACCAGCTCCGCGCGAACCCGGCGCTGTCCGGCGCGCGCATCGCGGTGCTGCACGGTCGGCTCGACGCCGAGACGAAGGACGCCACGATGCGTGCCTTCACCGCCGGCGAGCTGGACGTGCTGGTTGCCACGACCGTGATCGAGGTCGGCGTCGACGTGCCGAACGCCACGGTCATGGTCGTCGTCGACGCCGACCGGTTCGGTGTCTCGCAGCTGCACCAGCTGCGCGGTCGGATCGGCCGCGGCAGCGCTCCGGGCCTCTGCCTGCTCATGGCCACGGCCCCCGGTCCGGCCGCCGCCGAACGGCTCGCTGCCGTGGCCGGCACGAGCGACGGCTTCGAGCTGGCCCGGCTGGACCTCGCCTTCCGCCGGGAGGGTGACGTGCTCGGCGCCCGCCAGAGCGGGAGCACGGGCTCGGTGCGCCACCTGCGGCTGGGACGCCCCGAGGACGAGCAGATCATCTCGGACGCGCGAGAGGACGCCTTCGCCATCGTGGGCGCGGACCCGACCCTCGCCGGGCATCCCGACCTCGCCGCCGCGGTCGCGGCCCGGCTCGACGACGAGCAGGCCGCCTTCCTCGAGCGCGGGTGACGGTGACCAGGATCATCAGCGGCCGCGCGGGCGGGCGAACCCTGCGCACCCCGCCGGGGGCGGACACCCGGCCGACGTCCGACCGGGTCCGCGAGGCGCTGTTCAGCCGGCTCGAGCACCGCCACCTGATCGCCGGCGCCCACGTCCTCGACCTCTACGCCGGGTCGGGCGCGCTGGGCCTCGAGGCCGCGAGCCGCGGAGCACGCCTCGTCGTGCTCGTCGAGTCGAACCGGAAGGCCGTCGCCGCGATCCGCGCCAACATCACGGCGGTCGGCCTGCCGGGCACCCGACTGGTCGCCGACACGGTCGAGCGGGCCCTGGCGGCCGGCCCGCCCAGCGGCATACGGATGGACCTGGTCCTGCTCGACCCGCCCTACGAGGTCGCCGAGTCGACCCTGACCGAGGTCCTCGGGACCCTGGTCGGGCAGCAGTGGCTGGCCGCCGATGCCTTCGTGATCGTCGAGCGGTCGGCGCGCTCGCCGCAGCCGACCTGGCCGAAGGGTCTCGAGCTCTCGGGGGAGAAGCGCTACGGCGACACCACGGTGTGGTTCGCCGAGCCGCCCCTCGACGAGGGCGTCGCGTAGGTTGGGGGCGTGACGACCTCCGCACGACGCTGTGTCTGTCCCGGCTCCTACGACCCCGTGACCAACGGCCACATCGACATCATCGTGCGGGCGTCGCGGCTCTTCGACGAGGTGGTCGTCGCGATCCTGCACAACCCGGGCAAGCAGGGCACCTTCACGATCGACGAGCGGACCGCCCTGCTCGAGGGCTCGATCGGGCAGCTGGGCAACGTCCGGGTGGAGTCCTTCGCCGACCAGCTCGTGGTCGACGTCTGCCGTGCGGTCGGTGCGGCATCCATGGTCAAGGGGCTGCGGGGCGGCACGGACTTCGCCTACGAGCTGCCGATGGCCAACATGAACCACCACCTCACCGGGGTCGAGACCCTGTTCCTGGTGGCGGCGCCCGAGTGGCAGCACGTCTCGAGCTCGCTGATCAAGGAGGTCGTGCGCTACGGGGGCGACGTCAGCGGACTCGTGCCCGACACGGTGTGCGCGGCGCTGCGCGAACGGGTCGGCCACCCCGGCTGAGGCCGCCGGCCCGGCACCGGGCGAATTTGGGCACGGCCCCGTGCTCCGGTAGCCTTGGGCGTCGGTCCGCGTCTGCCGTGACGTGGGCCGGACTCGTCAACCACCGTCTGGAGCCATGGACCACCTCGACCCGCGTTCACCCTTGGTGATCAGCACCAGAGCGCTGACGCGGCGACCCGGGACCATGCAGGAGCTGCACCGGACGGTGGACCTGCCCGACGACCTCGGCACCGACATCATCGCGATCCGGGCCGGCTCGCCGGTGCGGCTCGAGGTGCGGCTCGAGTCCGTGGTCGAGGGCGTGCTCGTGTCGGGCACGGCCGGTGGCACGGCGACCGGTTCCTGCGTGCGGTGCCTGGACCCGGTGGTCCTTGCGGTCGAGGGCAGCTACCAGGAGCTGTTCGCGTACAGCGACCGGGCGGCGCACCACCACGAGGCGGGCGTCGAGCACGACGACGAGGTGCACGAGCTCGTCGGCGACCTGGTCGACCTCGAGCCCGTCATCCGGGACGCGCTCGTCCCGACGCTGCCGTTCCAGCCGTTGTGCCGGGAGGACTGTCCGGGGCTGTGCCCCCGGTGCGGAGCCCGCCTCGCGGACCACCCGGAGCACCATCACGAAGTGACCGACCCACGATGGTCGGCCCTCAGCGGACTGCTGGGGGACCACCTGCAAGAGAAGAGGAACTGACGTGGCTGTCCCGAAGCGTAAGACGTCGCGGTCCAACACCCGCTCGCGCCGGGCGAACTGGAAGGCTGCGCCGACCGCGCTCACCACGTGCCCACGCTGCTCCGCGCCGCGGCAGCCGCACGTGGCCTGTCCCAACTGCGGCACCTACAACGGGCGCCACTACGCCGAGGCCGAGCGCACCGAGCACCGGGCCTGAGCCCGCCGTGGCCGACACCGACATCGAGGGTGTCGCGGCGCGTGCGCAGCGGCCCGTCGAGCCCTTGGTCGCCCATCTCACCGAGGTGGTCGACCAGGAGGTCGACGAGCCGCTGCTCCTGCGTGCCCTGACGCACCGGTCGTACGCCTACGAGCACGGCGGCCTGCCGAACAACGAGAGGCTGGAGTTCCTCGGGGACTCGGTCCTGGGCCTGGTGGTCACCGAGACGCTCTATGTCGGACATCCCGACCTGCCCGAGGGGCAGCTGGCCAAGCTGCGTGCCGCGGTCGTCAACATGCGGGCGCTGGCCGATGTCGCCCGGACCTTCGGGCTCGGCGAGTTCGTCATGCTCGGCAAGGGCGAGGAGGCCACCGGTGGCCGCGACAAGGCCTCGATCCTCGCGGACACGCTGGAGGCACTGATCGGCACGGTGTTCCTCTCCACGGGGATGGCCGGGGCGGCGCGGTTCGTGCACCACCACTTCGACCCCCTGATCGCGGGAGCGGCACTGCTCGGTGCGGGCCTGGACTGGAAGACGTCGCTGCAGGAGAAGGCCGCCGAGGCGGGGTTGGGGTCGCCGGACTACCGCCTCGAGGAGACCGGGCCCGACCACGAGAAGCACTTCCACGCCAGGGTCGTGGTCGCCGACAGCGTCATCGGCCAGGGCGACGGGCGCAGCAAGAAGGAGGCCGAGCAGCAGGCCGCCCAACAGGCCTGGCACCACCTCGACCGCAGCTCACCGCCCGCCTCCTGACCCGTCGATGCCCGAGCTGCCCGAGGTCGAGGTCGTCCGTCGCGGACTCGCCGACCACGTGGCCGGTCGTCAGGTCGTCCGGGCGACCATCACCGGTGGCCGCGTCGCGCGGCGCCACGAGCCCGGCCCGGTCGACCTGGCCGACCGGCTGGCCGGGGCCACGGTTGTGGCCGCACGGCGGCGCGGCAAGTACCTGTGGCTCGAGCTGGACCGGGACGACGCCCTCGTGGTCCACCTCGGGATGAGCGGACAGCTGCTCGTCGAGCCGGCCGACGCCCCGCTCGAGAAGCACTGCCACGCCCGCTTCGAGTTCGCCGACGGCGACCCACAGCTGCGGTTCGTCGACCAGCGCACGTTCGGCGGGCTCGCCCTCTCGCCCGTCGGGCCCGACGGCCTCCCGGCGGCCGTTGCCCACATCGGCCCGGACCCGCTCGAGCCGGCCTTCGACGAGCGTGGGGTCGTCCTCGCGATGCGGCGCAGGGACTCTGCCGTCAAGCGCGCCCTGCTCGACCAGAGGCTCCTGTCGGGTATCGGCAACATCTATGCCGACGAGGCGCTCTGGGCTGCCAAGGTGCACGGCGAGCGCCGGTGCAAGGACCTGACCAAGCCCACCCTGCACCGCATCATCGACTGCGCCCGGGAGGTGATGACGCAGGCCATCGCCCAGGGGGGGACCAGCTTCGACACGCTCTACGTGAACATCAACGGCGCGAGCGGCTACTTCGACCGGTCCCTGCACGTGTACGGCCGCGAGGGGATGCCCTGCGACCGCTGCGGTACCCCGATCCGACGCGAGCCGTTCATGAACCGGTCGTCGTACTCGTGCCCGCACTGCCAGCCCCGGCCCCGCCCGCGCCGCCGGGGCGGGCCGCACTCGCCCGGCTGAGCGCCATACGTGTGGTGGCGGCCGGGGCGCTCGCCCGGTGGGGTTGCGTGCACAAGAACACGGCAACCCGCGTGGGTTCGTGCCGGCTGAGCACGCCCGGAGGGGGTTCGAGCCGACTTGTGGTGTCCTGCCGTCCGTCACCTCCGCCGGGGCGGGGGTCCGGGTCCGGGCGGCGGGCGTCCGAGCCCGACCGGCGAGGCCCGCCGGTCACGAGCAGCCGGCGGTACGTGCGGCCGGCGCCCACCCGCCGGCGGCGGCAAGAGAAGTGCGGCGGCTGCCAACCGGAGCCACGGCATACGATCGAGCCATGTCGTCGCAGCGAGCCACCCTCGTCGTCGGAGCCGGTCAGGCGGGCCTCGAGGTCGCCACGGCCCTGCGCGACCTCGGC
>NZ_JBDIAQ010000052.1:0-23425 GCF_039812505.1 Intrasporangium sp.
TGACCGGCCACCAACCCAAGTTCCAGGAGACTCGCGACAACCTCCTCGGGGCTGTGGGCAAGCGGCCGGGTCATGCGTATGATCGCCCCCAACGACCCTCGACCGACGCCCAGTTGACTACTGGTGCCAGCGCTGCCGCGCATGGCCGCGCGACGAACGAGTCAACATTTGAAAACGAAGGAGTTCTCTTGTGAAATACACGCATTGCAGTCTCGCGGCATTCTTGGTCTCAGGGACTCTTGTAATGTCGGCATGTGGTGGGTCAGGAAGTTCTGCTGCGCCGGTGCCGCCAATCACGAAACCGGTCGCAGGCGAAGTCGCCCAGGGAGTTCTCAAGGGTCACACGGTCACTTATGCTGCGGACGGTGGCACAACTCAAGACGCTCAGATGAAAGCATTTTTCACCCCCTTTGCGGAGACATCTGGCGTCAAGTTCAACCAAGACTCGCCGCAGACACTCGCAAAGATACAGACACAGGTCAACTCGAAGAACTATCAGTGGGACTTCGTATCAGCCACGGGTGACACGGTTGCACGCAACTGTGGCACGCTCTTCGAGAAGCTCGACATGACGAAGATAGACACGTCACAAGTGCCCAAGGACCTCCTCGGCTGGACCGCTTGCGGTGTACCGTCGATCGCCTACGCGATTGTACAGGTGTACAACACCGGTACCTTCGGTGCCAACGGTCCGAAGACGTGGGCGGACTTCTTCGACGTCAAGAAGTTCCCGGGTACTCGGGCGGTGTACAGCGGGGATGGTGTGATCGACAGTGCGACCGTCCAGGCTGCGTCGATCGCGGCTGGCTGGGACCCCGCTACACCGTTCACCGCTGACTGGGCCAACAAGGGCTTGGATACTCTCGAAAAGATCAAGGACAGCATCGCCTTCTACTCGACGGGATCGCAGGCGCAGCAGATGCTCGAGTCGGGTGAAGCCAAGATCGGTGCTGTCTGGAACGGTCGTGCGCTCGCTGCTGAGAAGAACGGCACCAAGCTGACGCCGACATGGGACCATTGGATTTCTATCGTCGACCAGTTTGCGATTATCAAGGGCACACCGAATGCTGAGGTCGCCTACTATGCGATCAACTATGCGATGGGCGCGAAGCAGCAGGCGAAGTGGACAGAACTTTCGGGTTACTCTCCTGTCAATTCGAAAGCAAAGCCACAGGTTGATGACCTCACGCAAAAGTACATCACGACGACACCGGATCGAGCGGCTACCTCGGTGCCGGTTCAACTCGACTTCTGGAAGGACACTGAGGCAGTGAAGCCACTTCAAGACCGGTGGAGCGCTCTGGTCGCGGGAGCATGATCGATGTGGCGGCAGCGCCGTGCGGCATCCCGCCACCAGGTCGCGAGCACTTGACGAATGGGGAGACATGAGCGACGCATCAAACACCCAACAGTTCCCAGCGCTTTCCCCCCGCGCCACTCGAGTTGAGAAAGCGGATGGCGCTCCGGGAAGAACACGTTCCAAAACGCACGGGACGCGCACCTTGTTGCTCGTTCTCCTCCCAGCCTTCGTGGTGCTTGCCGTCTTCTACTTCTACCCGATGCTGACCGTTCTTGTGGCGTCATTCACCGACCCGACACCCGGTCTACAGAACTTCGAGTGGTTCTTCGGCCAACGCGTGAACCTCGACGTGCTGTGGCGCACCGCCTTCATCAGTTTCTGGGCCACTATCATTTGCGTCGCCCTCGCGTATCCGTTCTCATACCTTATGTCGGTCGTTCGTCCTCGGACTCGCGGGCTGCTCATGCTGGTCGTCTTGGTGCCGTTCTGGACCAGCACGGTGGTTCGTACGTTTGCATGGGTGGTCCTATTACAGGATTCCAGTCCTATAGGCGACTTCATGAAGATATTCGGGGTCGAGTCCCTTGGCCTGATCCGCACTCCCGCAGCGGTGCTCATCGGCATGGCGCAGGTGCTGTTGCCGTTTGTGGTCCTGCCGATGTATGCGACCATGTCGAGAATCGACATGCGCCTGCTCACCGCCGCCCGCAGTCTTGGTGCGCGCCCATCGAAGGCCTTCTTCTCGATCTACTTGCCGCTCTCGCTTCCCGGTGTCGCCTCCGGTGCACTCTTGTGCTTCGTGATGGCGCTCGGCTTCTATATCACTCCTGCGATGCTTGGCAGCTCTCGAGACGCATTCCTGTCAACGCTCATCCAAGGACAGGTGCAAGGTCTCGCACAGTGGGGGCATGGCGCGGTGATCGGTTTCGTGCTCCTTGTTCTTACCCTCGGGATTCTGGGGGTTGCTGGGTACGTAGCTCGTAAGACGGGGGGCTCGGTGCAGGATATGGTAGGGGGAAGCAAGGCATGAACAACGAAACGCGGCCCGTGACGAAGCTGCTGTTGGGGCTGATAGCGGTCGTCGTTTCCATCTGGCTGATCGCGCCGATGTTCATCATCTTCCCCATCTCGTTCTCGGAGGACGCGAGCTTCAAGTTCCCACCCCGTGAGTGGTCCCTGCGCTGGTACAAGTCGTTCTTCACGGACTCCCAATGGCTGGACGCGCTCGGCCATTCGGTCCTGATCGGCGTGCTCGTTGCGATCTTCGCGACGGCATTGGGCACGGTTGCCGCGCTTGCGATCAATCGGTCGAAGAGTGGAGCCGCCAGGGCGGCTCAGACGTTGATGCTGACGCCCATGATCGTGCCCCCGATTATCGCCGGCGCAGGCGTTTACACGTTTTTCCTTCGCGCCCACCTTGTCGGCACAGTGTTCGGCTTCGTAATGGTGCACACCACTCTGGCGCTGCCACTGGTCGTGATAGCGGTTAATGCGTCGTTGTCGGGATACGACCGCAGCCTCGAACTCGCCGCGGCGAGCCTGGGAGCGGGGAGGATCAGGACTTTCTTCACTGTAACGATGCCACTCGTCGCTCCGGGGATGCTGGCAGGCGTTGTGTTTGCGTTCGTCACCAGCTTCGACGAGGTAATCGTTGCACAGTTCATGGTGAGCCCGACGTTGCAGACGCTGCCGATGATGATGTACACGAGTGTGACCCGCACCACGGACCCGACAATCGCGGCGGCCGCGGCGCTCATCCTCGCGGCAATACTGATCTCATTTGCACTCTATCAGTTCGTTGTTCTCCCCCTTTCGCGTCGATCGCGTGGTTCGAGCCAAGCGTGACGAACACCATGTTGTGGTTGACGCCCGAGGACATCGTTGACACCTAGACAGGAACAAGCATGAGCGACGATACGATTCTCAATCTGCAAGGGCTGACGAAGGCATACGGAAAAGCGATAGCCCTTGACAACATCGATTTAACCATCCGTCGAGGTGAGTTCTTGACCTTTCTGGGGCCCTCCGGATCTGGGAAGACGACGACGTTGAATCTAATTGCAGGGTTCATCGAGGCGACGTCGGGGACCATGGATCTGAATGGGGAGGCACTGGAGAAGCTGCGTGCCCATGAACGTAACCTTGGCGTGGTGTTCCAACATTATGCGTTGTTCCCCCACATGACTGTACGGGAGAACATCGCTTATCCGCTCAAGCAACGGAAGGTCCCAAAGGCGGAGCGTGTCGAGAGTGTGGACAGGGTCCTTCGGATGGTTCGTCTTGAACAGTATGCGAGTCGGTATCCGAAACAACTTTCTGGGGGGCAGCAGCAGCGCGTTGCGCTTGCGCGCGCCGTGGTCTACCGACCTCCGATCCTGCTCATGGATGAACCGCTCGGCGCGCTTGACAAGAAGCTCAGAGAGTGGCTGCAAGTTGAATTGCGCCGTATTCACCGAGAACTGGGCAGCACATTCATCTACGTGACACACGACCAGGAGGAGGCCCTAGCCCTCTCGGATCGCATTGCTGTGTTCAACGAAGGGCAGATCGAGCAGATAGGGACTGCTCAGGAACTATACAACGAGCCTGGTACGCTATTCGTGGGCCGGTTCATCGGAGAATCTAGCATCTTTGAGGGAGAAGTGAACGACGGTGTCTTCTCGGCGGGCGGAATGAGATTCCCATGCAGTTCAAAGGTGCCCAGTGGGCCAGCGGCGTTGCTGGTGCGCCCTGAGCATTTTTCGGTGTCAGCGACAGAGCCGTGTACGCTCGCGCCCGAGCTGACGAATCATATCGAAGGCGACGTCATAGACATGGTCTTCGTCGGCGCGACGATAAAGTACACCTTGAAGACCTCTATCGGTGAGGCCATCGCGCACGTCCCGGCCGTGGGCACTATGGAGCACGGTATCGGTGACCGAGTGACGATCGGCTGGTCGCCATCTGACGGCAAGGTGTTCGCGACAGGGTGATGCACTCCCGTGTCTCGGTCTGGCACCCAGCCGACGGAGCCGTGAACTGAGGAAGGCGTGGGAAGTATGAAGTTCTGGAGCCCGTGAACACGTCGCGGGTGGTGATGAAGAGAGTTGTTGCTGACTATGAAAGACGTGAGACCGCTGGTCAACGGTGGTGTTTCCTTCTGGGTGAGGGATGCAGGTCGGCCGGCGCCGCGGGCGTCCCTGCCCGGCCGCACGGAAGCGGACGTAGTGGTAGTGGGTGGTGGCCTCACCGGACTGTGGAGCGCCTATTACCTGAAGCGGGCGAGGCCTGAGTGGAGCGTCGTCGTCCTTGAGAAGGAGTTTGCCGGATTCGGGGCGTCTGGACGCAACGGAGGCTGGATGAGTGCCGAGCCTGTTGGACAGTTCCGCAGGTACGCCGCGAGTCGAGGCGTCGTGGCTGCCCGTGCTCTGCAGAGAGAGATGTTCCACGCAGTGCACGAGTCGGTCGACGTCGCCCGGCGTGAGGGGTTCGGGGAGAGCGTCGCCGAGAATGGGCTCATCCACGTCGCCACTTCGCGGCCGCAATTGGCTCGAGCTCGCGCGCAGGTGCGGGCCATGAAGGAGCAAGGCTGGGGTGAAAACGACGTCTCCGAACTGACCGCCGACGAGGTCACGCGCCGGATCTCGATCGCGGGGGCTCTCGGGGGTTACTCTACGCCGCACTGTGCGCGGGTGCACCCGGCCAAGTACACCTTTGGGCTTGCCGCTGTCGTTGAACGTCTTGGTGTCACGATCTATGAGCAGACGGAGGTCACGGCGATCCAACCGCATCGGGCGATAACTGTGCACGGCGACGTCACTGCGCGAGTCGTGGTACGCGCGCTTGAGGGTTACACGCTGAGCCTGCCCGATCTCTCCCGCAGGTTGCTGCCGATGAACAGCAGCATCGTTGTAACCGCACCCTTGACGGAGCAGGAGTTGGACCTGGTCGGTTGGAGCGCCGGAGAACTACTTGGAGACATGGCGCACAGCTTCAGTTATCTACAGAAGACGGCGGACAATCGGATCGCGATCGGTGGTCGCGGGGTGCCGTACAACTTCCGTTCTGGTTTCGACCGGGAGGGAAAGACGGCGGAGTTCGCGGTGGAACTGATCCGTGCACGGCTGACTGAACTCTTCCCTATGTTGGAGGATGTAGCGCTGGAACAGACTTGGTCGGGGGTGCTCGGTGTCCCCCGGGACTGGTGCGCGGCCGTCAACTACGACGCACGGACCGGACTTGCCTCCGCCGGTGGTTACACAGGGCATGGACTTAGTGGCACCAACCTGGCTGCCCGCACGCTGCGCGACCTCATCCTCGGCGAGGATACAGAACTGGCGCTGCTGCCATGGGTTGGCCGCCGTGCTCGGAACTGGGAGATCGAACCGCTACGGTGGCTCGGTGCGACGGCGTTGTATGCCGCTTACCGCTACGCCGATCGACGTGAATACGCTTCGCGTGGTGGAGCGACGAGCGCCGTCGCCAAGGTTGCGGATTTCATAAGCGGCCGTTAGGTCGTTAGCCGACTGTGCGAGGGCAACCGCCGCGCGCCGCGCCAAGCCTGCATGATCCGCGGGGCCGGCCGTCCTACCGAAGGCCCGCTTGGGCGCCGGTGGCATCCTTGACCACCACCCCGGCCTTCATGACCAGGGTGAAGTTCGCCGCGGCGTCGGCCAGCAGCGTGATGTCCTCCAACGGGTTGCCGTGCACCACGACCAGGTCCGCCGCGGCGCCCTCGGACACCACGCCCAGGGCGGCGGGGTAGGGGTTGCGGGGCCCGGACAGCGCGAGCAGCTCGGCGTTGGTCGCGGTCGCCATGGTGAGCACCTCGGCGGGGGTGAACCAGCGGGTCATCTTGGCCAGCTGCTTGCCCTGCTTGGCGGCCAGCGTCGCGTCGAACAGGGTGTCGGTGCCCCAGGCGACCCGGACGCCGTGCTTCTTCGCCAGCTCGAAGGCGTGGTCGGTGCCGGCCACCATCTGGTGGAACTTGCCCATGCTGGCCGCCGGGACCGGGACCGCGTCCTCGTCGTCGAGGAAGGGCTGCAGCGACCACCACACGTCGTGCTCGGCCATCATCGCCGCGGTCCGGTCGTCGAGCAGCTGGCCGTGCTCGATGCAGCGCACCCCCGCCCGGATCGCCTGCTGCACGGCGCGCGGGGTGTAGGCGTGCACCATCACGTAGGTGCCGTGGTTCTCCGCGGCCTCGACCGCCGCGTGCATCTCGGCCTCGGTGTACTGGGTGACGTCCAGCGGGTCGTAGGAGGAGGCGACCCCTCCGCCGGCCATCACCTTGAGCTGGGACGCGCCTTGCATCAGCTGTTCCCGGGCCGCCCGGAGCACGGCGTCGACGCCGTCGGCGATCGCCACCGCCCCGACGAGCTCGGAGTGGCTCAGCGAGCCGATGCGGCCGCGGGGGATCTCGGTGAGCATCCGGAAGTCGCCGTGTCCGCCGGTCTGGGAGATCATCGCGCCGGACGGGTAGATCCGCGGCCCGGGGAGGATCCCGGCGTCGATCGCCTGCTTCAGCCCGAACGTCGGGCCGCCGGCGTCCCGCACGGTGGTGAACCCGCGCTGCAACGTCTGCCCGGCCGCCGCACCCGACAGCAGGTGCACGAAGTCGACGTTTCCCATCAGCGCCGCCTGCAGCGGGCAGGCCGCGAAGGCCGAGTGCCAGTGCGCGTCGATCAGACCGGGGATCACCGTCCCGCCGTCCCCGTCGACGACCGTGCCCGGGGCGTCGGCCAGCTCCACGCCGGCCGGGGCGACCGTCTCGACCAGCCCGCCGCGGACCACGACCTGGGACGGACCGCCGACCGTACCGGCGTGGCTGTCGAAGACGCGGACGTTGCGGATGAGTGTGCCGGAGTCGGTCGTCGAGGTAGGAGCCATGGCCCGATCCTCCCACCGGCGACCGGGACTGCCCGCGCGACCCCTGCCGCCCACTGCGACCGGCCCCGCTACCGGCCGGACGTGAAGGCCGGCGCGCGGCCGCTCAGTGCCCGGCCGCGCCGACCGGTGACGGGGTGGCCGCGGTCGAGCGCCGCGCGTCGAGGTGGACCCCGACGACCATGCAGCGCACCGAGCCGCCCGCGAGCTCGATGGTCGGGACGTCGAGCGGCAGGATCCGGCAGCTCGCCTCGATCACCTCCAGCTGGTCCGGACGCAGGCTCGCCAGGCCACGACGCGAGATCGCGAGGATCCGACCGGTGGGGGAGCGCAGCTCGATCGCGTTGCCGGCGAAGTCGCAGACCTGCTCGTAGGTCAGGTCGACGACCGTCCGGCCGTACTCGCCGAGCCGCTCGGCAACCTCCGCCCGCCGCTCCGGCGAGGCGATCAGGCCCAGCCCGATGAGCGCGAAGTCGGTGCCGACGCACATCATGACGTTCGTGTGGTAGACCGGCACCCCTCGTGGGTCCACCGCGTCGAAGACCATCGGCTCGAACCCGAAGGTGGTGCAGAACCGTTCCAGGGCAACGGGGTCCGCACGACGCGAGCGGGCGACATACGCGACCCGGGAGGCGTGGTCGAGGACCATCGCCCCGGTGCCCTCCAGGAACACCCCGTCGCGCTCGAGCCCGGACGAGTCGATCACGTCCTGCACCCGGTAGTCGCGCTTGAGCGCCTCGATGATGTCCCAGCGCCGCTCGGTGCGACGGTTCTCGGCGTACATCGGGTGGACCGCGATCCGCCCGCCGGCGTGCGTGGAGAGCCAGTTGTTCGGGAAGACGCTGTCCGGGCGCGCCGGGTCCTCGTCGTCGAAGAGGTGGACCCGGATGCCCTCGGCCTCGAGCGCCGCCGCGACGCGCGTCACCTCCTCGTATGCCGCTGTGCTCAGCTCCGCCGCCGACGACCCGGGTGCGGGGTCGGCCACCTGGAAGACGTTGTCGGCGGCGGTCTGCGGGTTCGGGACGAAGTACCTGGGGCGGACGAGCAGCACCGCCCGCGGAGCCTGGGGTGACATCGTCATCAGACCGGCAGCGGGGACATGACCAGGCCGAAGAGGTCCTTCGGGTCGTCCGGTGCGGCGACGAGGTCGATCTCCTCGAAGAAGTCGGTGCCGTCGACGGCGTCGCGCAGGTAGCGCAGCGCGGAGAAGTCCTCGATGGCGAAGCCGACCGAGTCGAACAGGGTGATCTGCTCGGCGCCGGTGCGGCCGGGGCGGGCCCCCGTGACGACCTCCCAGAGCTCGGTGACCGCGAAGTCGGCCGGCTGGTGCTGGATCTCGCCCTCGATGCGGGTCTGGGGCGTGAACTCGACGAACACGTCGGCGCGGTCCAGGATCGCCGCCTCGAGCTCGGTCTTGCCGGGGCAGTCGCCACCGATCGCGTTCAGGTGGACGCCGGGCCGGACGTCGGCGTCGCTGAGGACAGTCGCGAACGCCTTGTCGGCGGTGCAGGTCGTGATCACCTCGGCGCCGCGCACCGCGTCGCCGGCGCTGCTCGCGACGGTGACCTGGAAGCCGAGCGGGGTCAGGTTGCGCACCGCCTTGTCCATCGCGAGCGGGTCGGTGTCCCAGATGCGCAGGGTGTCGATGCCGAGGACGGCCCGCATCGCGAGGGCCTGGAACTCGGCCTGGCTGCCCGAGCCGATCATCGCCATGGTCCGCGCCCCGCGGGGGGCGAGGTACTTGGCCGCCATCGCCGAGGTCGCCGCCGTGCGGAAGGCGGTCAGCAGGGTCATCTCGGACAGGAAGGTCGGGTAGCCGTTGTGGACGTCGGCCAGCACCCCGAAGGCGGTGACCGTCTGGTACCCACGCGCCGGGTTGGAGGGGTGCCCGTTGACGTACTTGAAGCCGTAGGTCTCGTAGTCGCTCGTCGGCATCAGCTCGAGGACGCCGAAGGGGGTGTGGCTGGCGACCCGGGGCGTCTTGTCGAAGGTCGGCCAGCGCCGGAAGTCGTCCTCGAGGTAGCCGACCATGCCGGCCATGATCTGCTCCGGGCCCTGTGCGGCCGCCCATCGCACCATGTTGCGGACATCGACGAAACGGGTCATGTGCGCGCTTCCTTCCTTCGGTCGTGGTGTGGTGTCTCGTAGCCTAGTGCTCGTCGGTATGCACAGTCGATTGCCAAGACGCCGAAGTTCTGACGAGCATATGTACATTCTGCTGAGGTCAACGCTACAGTCTGCTAGATGGCGACCTTGGACGAGCTTGACCGGCGCCTGATCGCCGCGCTGCGTGCCGACGGGCGGGCCCCGGTCGCGAGCCTGGCCCGCACCCTCGGGGTGGCCCGGGCGACCGTCAACAGCCGGATCGAGCGGCTCGTGTCGTCCGGCACCGTCATCGGCTTCACGGTCCGGGTCCGCGAGGAGCGCGACCCGCTCGCCATCCACGCGATCGCCCTGGTCGAGGTCGAGGGGCGCAGCACCGACCGGGTGATCCGGCAGCTGCGCGGCTTCCCCGAGCTCATCGCGCTGCACACGACCAACGGCGGCTGGGACCTCGTCGCCGAGATCCGCACCGAGACCCTCGCCGACTTCGACGGCGTCCTCGGGCGGATCCGTCGCATCGACGGAGTCGTCAACAGCGAGACGAGCCTGCTGCTGACCTCCGTGCTGCGCTGAACCCGACGGGGGTCAGTGGCCCGGGCCGGCCTCCGCTCCGTGGCCCGCCGGCCTGTCGCCCGCCGGTCCGACGTTCCCCTCCGGCCGGATGATCAGGGCCAGGTAGTCGGCCAGGCACGCCGCCATGTCGACGGACCGGTCCAGCAGCCACTGCGCCTGGATGCCGTCCCACAACGCGATGATCGAGGCGGCGGCCCGGTCGGGGTCGACCCCGTCGCGCAGCCGCCCGCGGGCGTCCAGCAGGCGCAGCTGGTCGGCGTACTCGTGCCGCAGGCTCTCGAAGCGGTCGCGGTAGTGGTCGCGCGCCGGATGGCCGTCGGTCATCGCCTCCCCGCACAGGATGGCGTAGAGCTCGACCAGGCCGGGGACGCGCTCGTTCAGCCGCGCCCGGTCGACGATCCGGGTCGGGAAGTCGCGCCCCTCCGACGAGCGCGGTTCGGTCCGGCCGAGCTCGTCGCGGCGCTCGAGCACCGCGAGCAGCAGGTGGCGCTTGGTCGGGAAGTAGTGCAGCAGGCTGGTCTGGCTCATCCCGACCCGGTCGGCCACGTCCTGCAGGGAGCCGCCCTGGTACCCGCGGGCCGCGAACACGTCCAGCGCGGCCTCGACGATGCTGCGGCGACGATCCGCGGACTTGGCGTAAGGCCCGCGGCGTCGCGACTGTCCGGTGGACCCCATGGCCGCTACCGTACCGATCACAGCCTCGTAACGAATATCGAGCGACCACTCGAAATTGTGCTACTGTTCACGCGCGGCCCACCCCTCGCGCCGCAGCAGGAGCCCTCGGCTCAGTGTGGATCTCACGATGGAGTGACATGCCCATGACACCGTTGACACGACGGCAGCTGTTGAAGCTCGGGCTGGGCGCGGCCGGCGCCACTGCGCTGGCCGGCTGTGCGACGCCGGGGATGACCTCGGTCAACGCGGCTGCGACGATCCCCGCGGCCGGTCCGGGCAACCCGGTCACGCTCACCTACTGGGCCTGGCTGAAGGACCTGCAGAAGGTCGCGGACATCTGGAATGCCAAGAACCCGCACATCCAGGTCCAGACCGTGTGGATCCCGGCGGGGGCCCAGGGCGGCTACCCGAAGATGTACTCGGCGCTGGCCGCGGGCGGCGGCCCGGACCTCGCGCAGATCGAGCTGCGCACCATCCCCGAGTTCCTGCTCGTCAACGGGCTGGTCGACCTGGCCCGGTACGGCGCAGCCGCGGACGCGGCCACGTTCGACCCCACGCTCTGGAAGCAGGTGTCCTTCACCGGCGGGATCTACGGCATCCCGCAGGACTCCGGTCCGATGGGCACCTTCTACCAGACCGAGATCTTCGAGGGCGTCGGCGCCTCGCCGCCGACCACGTGGTCGGGCTGGGCCGACGTGGCCGCCGAGCTGCGCAAGAAGAAGGTGTACATCGACGTCTTCCCCCTGTCGGACCCGAGCGTCTTCACCTCCTACGCCATCCAGGCGGGCGCCACCTGGCTCACCCCGAAGGAGGACGGCTGGGTCATCAACATGCAGGACGACGCGACCATGTCGACGGCGAGGTTCTTCGACGCGGCGCTGGACAAGGACCTGGTCTCGACCGCCTTCGAGGCGTACTCACCGGCCTGGTTCGCCGCGTGTGCGAACGGCTCCATCGCCTCGCTCACCGACGCCAGCTGGGCCGACGCCCTGATCGAGGGAGTCGCCGGCGGCAAGGGCAAGTGGCGGGTCGCGCCGATGCCGAAGTGGGAGCACGGCGGCTACGGCTCGAGCGTGCGCGGCGGGTCGACGACGGCGGTACTGGCCAACAGCCGGCACCCCCGGGAGGCGCTCGAGTTCGCGGTCTGGCTGAACGGCTCGGAGGAGGGGATCAACGGGCTCATCGAGAACTGCGGCATCGGCTGGTCGGCCAACCCCAAGTTCATCGGGACCTCCCGCAAGGAGCCGTCACCGTTCTTCAGCGGGCAGGACTACAACCAGGACGTGTTCGTCCCGGCCAGCACCGAGCAGAACCCGGACTGGTCGTGGTGGCCCATCACCCAGCAGTCCCTCAACATCCTCGCCGACCAGTTCCGGCGCAAGCCCGGCGGACAGACGCTCGTCGACGGCGTCGCCAAGGCCGAGGAGCAGATCATCACCGTGTTCCGGAACAAGGGGCTCAGCATCCGCAAGGAGGGGTCATGACCGCGCCCGCACGAGACAGGGCCCACCCGGGTGGCCGCAGGACCGGCGAGCAGCGTGCGCCGTGGATCCTGCTGGCGCCGTTCCTGCTGATCTTCCTGTTCACCTTCATCCTGCCCATCCTCGCCGCCGTCGGCGCCAGCTTCATGCAGGTGACCCGGAGCGGGCTGTTCGGCGAGGCGGGGGTCACCCAGCAGTTCGCCTGGTTCCACAACTACGCCCTCGCCCTGGGTGACGGCAGCTTCATCGCCTCGATCGGGCGGATGTTCCTGTTCGGCATCGTGCAGGTGCCGATCATGATCGTGGCCGCCACCATCCTCGCGTTCCTGCTCGAGTCGGCGTCGGCGCGCTGGCCCAGCCTGTTCCGGGCCGCCTACTTCATGCCCTACGGGGTGCCCGGCGTCATCGCGACCATCCTGTGGACCTTCCTCTACGTCCCAGGCCTGAGCCCGATCATCGACGTCGCCGCCTGGATGGGGATCGACATCGACTTCCTCGGCCCCGGCACGGTGCTGTGGTCCATCGCCAACATCGTGACGTGGAGCTACACCGGCTACAACATGCTCATCATCGTCGCCCAGCTCAAGTCCATCCCCGGCGAGCTCTACGAGGCGGCCCGGGTGGACGGAGCGTCCCCCTTCCGGATCGCGCGCAGCATCCAGGTGCCGCTCATCGCCCCGGCGCTCATGCTCACCACCGTCTTCTCCATCATCGGCACCCTGCAGCTGTTCGCCGAGCCGCAGGTGCTGCAGACGGTCTCGCCGGCGATCGACAGCCAGTACACGCCCAACCTCAGCGCGTACACGACGGCGTTCGCCTACAACGACTACAACGTGGCCGCCGCCCAGGCGGTGCTCATCGCCCTGGTCGCCTTCATCCTCTCCTTCGCGTTCCTGCGCCTGACGAACAGGAAGGGCCAATGACCTCCACGAGCCTGACCAAAGAAGCACCCGGCACCACGGCCGCTCCGAAGAAGAGCCCGCAGCACGGGGCCGGCACCCGCGCGTCGACGAAGATCATCGTCACGGCGATCCTGGTCATCGTCGCGGTGTACTTCCTCGTCCCCGTCTACTGGGTGATCGTCGCCGCGACGAAGACCACCGGCGACCTGTTCTCCACCAACGGCTTCTGGTTCGGCAACACCTTCGCCCTCTGGGACAACCTCCGGACGGTGGTCACCTACGACGGGGGCATCTTCGTCCGGTGGTTCCTCAACTCCATCCTGTATGCCGGCGTGGGTGCGCTGCTGGCCACCTACCTGGCGGCGGCCGGGGGGTACGCGCTGGCGAAGTACCGGTTCCGGGGCAACAGCGTCATCTTCGGGACGGTCCTGGGCGGTGTCCTGGTGCCCGGCACGGCCACCGCGCTGCCCCTCTTCCTGCTGTTCAGCCAGCTCGGGCTGGCCAACACGTACTGGAGCGTGCTGATCCCCTCGCTGGTCTCCCCGTTCGGCCTGTTCCTCTGCCGCATCTACGCCGAGGCGACCGTGAACGACTCGCTGCTCGAGGCCGCCCGGCTCGACGGCGCCGGAGAGCTGCGCATCTTCCACGTCGTCGGGCTGCGCATCCTGACCCCGGCCCTGGTGACGGTCTTCCTGTTCCAGCTGATCGGCATCTGGAACAACTACTTCCTGCCGCTGGTCATGCTGTCCGACACCAAGCTCTACCCGATCACCCTCGGCCTGAACAACTGGCTCAGCCAGGTCAACCGGCTGCCCGAGTTCTACCAGCTCACCACCGGTGGCGTGCTCCTGTCGGTCATCCCGCTCGCGATCGCCATGATCGTGCTGCAGCGCTTCTGGCGCGGTGGCCTGACCGAGGGCTCCGTCAAGTAGGCCCGCCCGTCCGGGCCGGCGACGGGACACACTGGAGCAGGCGCCGTGCCGGGGCGGCACGAACCCCGCCCCGGCCGGCGACATACGAACCGGCGACATACGAAGGGGAGGCGCGGCGAAGAACATGACCTACGTCGAAGAGATCGGCCCGGGGCGCGGTGCGCGCCGGGCCGCTCGGTCGTGGCTGCACACCGACGCACCGACCCTGTCGCTGGCCGGGCAGTGGCGCTTCCGGCTGCTGGCCGGCGTCCCGGGGCAACCCGGTGCCGGGGGAGTGCTGCCGCCCGGGGAGTCGCCCGAGGACATGGCCGCCGAGGGGTTCGACGACGCGGGCTGGGACGGGATCCGGGTGCCGGCGCACTGGGTGCTCGAGGGCGACGGGCGATACGGCCGCCCGATCTACACCAACGTCCAGTTCCCCTTCCCGCTCGACCCGCCGCACGTGCCCGACGACAACCCGACCGGCGACTACCGCAGGGGGTTCGAGCTGCCGGACTCGTGGTCGGCGGCGGCCGCCGTCGTGCTGCGGTTCGACGGGGTCGAGTCGCGCTACAGGGTATGGGTCAACGGGGTCGAGATCGGCGTCGGCACGGGCAGCCGGCTGCCGCAGGAGTTCGACGTCACGGCCGCGGTGCGCCCGGGGGCGAACACCATAGCCGTGCGCGTGCACCAGTGGTCGGCGGACAGCTACGTCGAGGACCAGGACCAGTGGTGGCTGCCGGGCATCTTCCGGGAGGTCACGCTGCAGGCCCGCCCGGTCGGCGGGATCGAGGACGTGTGGGTCCGGGCGGGCTTCGCCGCCGACGGAACGGGCTGCCTCGTGCCGGAGGTCACCGCCGCGCCGGACGCCTACCCGGTCACCCTGCGCGTCCCCGAGCTCGGCATCGAGACCCGGTGGGACGGGCCGCAGGACGTGCAGCCCGTGGCGGCCGGCCAGGTCGAGCCGTGGTCTGCCGAGGTGCCCCGGCTGTATGAGGTCACGGTGGCCTCCGCCGCGGAGAGCGTCTCGCTGCGGGTCGGCTTCCGGACGGTCCGCATCGAGGCCGGCCGGTTCCTGGTCAACGACCGGAAGGTCGTGTTCCACGGGGTGAACCGGCACGAGTCGCACCCCGACCACGGCCGCGTCTTCGACGCGGAAGTGGCACGCGCGGACCTGATGCTCATGAAGCGGTTCAACGTCAACGCGATCCGCACCAGCCACTACCCACCGCACCCGCAGTTCCTCGACCTGGCCGACGAGCTCGGGTTCTGGGTCATCCTCGAGTGCGACGTCGAGACGCACGGCTTCGAGCGCGAGGGCTGGGCCGGCAACCCCAGCGACGACCCGGCCTGGCGCAGCGTCTTCCTCGACCGGATCGAGCGCACCGTGGAACGCGACAAGAACCACCCGAGCATCGTCATGTGGTCGCTGGCCAACGAGTCCGGCACAGGGCAGAACCTGGCCGCGATGGCCGCCTGGGTGCAGGCCCGAGACCCGGAGCGGCCGGTCCACTACGAGGGCGACCACGCCGGCGCCTACACCGACGTGTACTCCCGGATGTACGCCCCGGTGCCGGAGGTGGCCGCGATCGGCAGCGACGGGTCGCGGTCCCTGCTGCTCGGCTGCACCGCACCCGAGTCGGCCCGGCAGCGCACCAAGCCGTTCCTGCTCTGCGAGTACGCCCACGCCATGGGCAACGGGCCCGGGGCCCTCGACCAGTACGAGGACCTGGTATGGCGCCATGCCCGGCTCCACGGCGGCTTCATCTGGGAGTGGCGCGACCACGGGCTGCGTGCCCACGACGCGGCCGGCACCGAGTTCTTCGCGTACGGCGGCGACTTCGGCGAAGGTGTCCACGACGGCAACTTCGTCATGGACGGCCTGGCGCTGACCGACTCCGCCCCCACGCCCGGCCTGTTCGAGTACAAGCAGGTCGCCGCGCCGGTCCGGCTGGCCGTGCTGCCGGGCGCCGAACGCGCCGCTGCCGTCGGCGCACAACCGGAGGGGTCGGGGCTACGGGTCGTGGTGACGAACCGGCGGCACACCGCCGACACGGGCGACCTCGAGTTCCGTTGGCGTGTCGAGCTGGACGGCGAGCCCGTGCAGCGCGGGGTGCTCGACGCCCTGCCCGTGCCGGCCGGTGCGACGGTGAGCGTCCCGCTGCCGAGCATCGACGTGGCACACCACACCGCCACGGCGTCAGGGGAGCTGTGGCTAACGGTGGAGGCCGTGCTGGGTCACGACGTGCCGTGGGCCCCGGCGGGGCATCCGGTCGTGTTCACCCAGCACGACCTGACGCCACCAGCGCCCCACGACGACAAGCGGTTCCGCATCTCCCGGCGTCCCGGCGCCGAGCCTGCGCAGGTTGGCGCCGCTTGGACGGATGCGCGCCCGGCCCGACACGGCCGGCGCCCCGTGGTGGACCACGTCGTGCTCGGCCCGGCCGAGTTCGAGCACGGGCACCTGACCCGGCTCGTCGGGCTCCCGACGACCGGACCCAGGCTGGAGCTGTGGCGGGCCCCCACCGACAACGACCGCCTGGACAGCCAGGGCTCGTACGAGCGGGTCGACCCGTGGGTCGACAACGGCGCCGGGCTGCCGGCCCCGCCGCACGCGGACGTGTGGCGGGCAGCCGGGCTGGACCGGCTCGGTGCCCGGGTCGAGCAGATCGCCCACGACGAAGGCCGACTGCTGGTCCGGCGCCGGTGGTCGGCCGCGAACGAGCGGGCCGGCGTCGTCACGGCGGAGGAGTGGCGGCTGCTCGACGACGGGCTGTGGCTCCACGTCGACATGCTCCCCAGCACCGGCTGGGACATGGTGTGGCCGAGAGTCGGCGTGCGCTTCGACCTGCCCGGCAACGTCGACGGGGCAACGTGGTTCGGTACCGGCCCGTTAGAGTCCTATCCCGACAGCCGCAGCGCCGCCCGGGTGGGCCGCTTCACCGCCTCGCTCGACGAGCTCAACGTGGGCTACTCGCGCCCACAGGAGACCGGACACCGCAGCGACCTGCGCTGGCTCGCCGTCGCCGTCGACGGTGAGCCGTGGCTGCACCTCGACGCCGCGGCCGACAGCCAGGGGCGCCGCCCCGGTTTCACCCTGACGCCGTACACCGCCCAGCAGCTCGACCGGGCCCGGCACCCGCACGAGCTCACCCGGACGGACACGACCCACCTGTACCTCGACGCGGCGCAGTGCGGGCTCGGCTCACGCTCGTGCGGCCCGGACGTGTGGCCCGACTTCCTGCTCCGGCCGCAGGCCCGGACCCTGTCGATCCGGTTCCGGGCGGCGCAGGCGTAGCCGGCCGGGCCGCCGCACCGGGTCATGCGACCGCGCGCGGGTCGCCGCACCCGACGTGAGGGGACCGGACCGGCTCAGCCGCGGACCGCGCGGATGATCGCGGACCGGGCGTGCTCGTGTACCCGGTGCGTCGGCTGCACCTGCACGTCGGTCCACCCGGCGCGGACGAGCGCGTCACGGTAGTCCTGCTCGGTCAGGGCCCCGGCGATGCAGCCGGTGTAGGCCGCCAGGTCCGCACGCGTCGCCTCGTCCATGTCGACGTCCGCGACCACATCGGAGACGGCGAACCGGCCGCCCACCCGGGTCACCCGGGCGGCCTCGGTCAGCACGAGGTCCTTGTCCGCCGCGAGGTTGATCACGCAGTTGGAGATGACCACGTCGACCGAGCCGTCGGGCAGCGGGATGTCCTCGAGGTAGCCCTGTCGGAACTCGACGTTGGTCACGCCGGCCTCGGCGGCGTGTCGGCGAGCCAGCTCGAGCATCTCGGCGGTCATGTCGAGCCCGATCACCCGGCCGGAGGGTCCGACCCGCCGGGCCGAGATCAGGACGTCGCCACCGGCACCGGACCCGAGGTCGAGCACCGTCTCGCCCTCCCGAAGGTCGGCCACCGCCGTCGGGACACCACACCCGAGCGAGCCGTCGAGGGCGGCACCTGCCGCCGCGGCTTCCTCCCCGGGGTAGAGGCTCGCGCCGAAGACGTCGGCCTCGTCCGGTGGCCGGGTCTCCGGAGCACAGCAGCCCGGGCCGCACGAGCCGGCTCCGCTCAAGGCGATCTGGCGAGCGGACTCGGCGTACCGGCGCCGGACCGTCTCACGGATGTCGGTGGGTCCGGTCATGGGGACCACTCCTGTCCTTGGTTCGATGACTGTCGATACAGGACAGGTTGCATCGTGGATTCGACACTTGTCAATATGGAGTCGTGGTCACGTCAATGCCGGTAGGGCAGGTCCGCGCGAGGTGTGCTCCGTGTGCCGCTGCGCCCGGGCTGTCGGCCGCCGATGCCGAACGCGTGGCCGGGATCCTCAAGGCACTGGCCGACCCGGTCCGGCTGCGGCTGTTCTCCAGCATCGCGGCATGCGCCGACGAGATCTGCGTCTGCGAGATCCCGGACGTGGGCGTATCGCAGCCGACGGTGTCGCACCACCTGCGCAAGCTGCGCGAGGCCGGGCTGATCGACTCGCAGCGGCGCGGCACCTGGGTCTACTGCCGGGCCACCGATCTGGGCAGCAGCCTGCTTCGCTCGGTCGACGCGCTGACCTGACCGGGCGGACGCACGCCGGCCCGGCGGCATACCCCTTCATTGGGTATGCCGCTGGGCCTGGCTCCAGCGCAGCGGAACCCGCCGCGTCGAGGAGCGTCAGCCTGCATCCGACCGCAACCGCTACGGTGGGACGGCACGATGGACGCGCAGGGCGAGGTGGGAGCTGGGATGATCGAGGCGGCTGCCGTGAATGGGCGGGTGGGCAGCGTCGGGGCCGGCGCGCTCGAGACCGGTCGCGGCCTGCCGCCGCGGTTGGCCGAGGTCCCCGGCTTCGTCGCGTTCATGGGGACGGGGTGGGGCCAGCCGGATCGGGCCGCCAGCCTCGCTCCCGGTGCCGCAGCTGCGGCTGCGACACACCGGGCTCGGCTGTCGGCGGCCCTGCCCGACGAGACGGTCGTCGTGCGCGCCGGCACCGCCCCGATGCGCAGCAACGACAGCGCATACGACTTCAGGGCCGACAGCGACTTCGTCTGGTTGGCCGGGGCCAGCATCGAGGATGCGGTCCTCGCGATGACCCCGGCCGCCGGAGGCCACGATGCCGTGCTCTACATTCCGCCGCCGGCCCTACCCGGGGTGCCCGAGTTCTTCGCCGACGCGGCGCACGGGGAGCTGTGGGTCGGCCCGGTCCCGGGGATGGCCGAGTGGTCGGCCGCACTCGACCTGCCGGTGCGGCCGCTGGCGCAGCTACCCGAGGAGGTCGGTTCCGCCGCACCGGACGACGAGGCCGTGCTGCGCCGGGTGCTCGCCGAGCTGCGGATGGTCAAGGACGCCTGGGAGATCGAGCAGCTGCGCCAGGCGGTCGACGACACGGTGAGCGGCTTCGCGGCAGTCCTCGCGGAGGTGCCACGGGCGATGACGGGGCCCGGGGAGCGTTGGCTCCAGGGCACTTTCGACCGGCACGCCCGTACGGTCGGCAACGGTCCGGGCTACGCGAGCATCGTCGGCGGCGGCCACCACGCACCGACCCTGCACTGGGTGCGCTGCGACGGTCCGGTCACCGACGGCGAGCTGCTGCTGCTCGACATGGGCGTAGAGACCCACACGCTCTACACGGCCGACGTGACGCGAACCTTCCCGGTCTCCGGCCGCTTCAGCGAGGCCCAGCGTCAGGTCCACGACCTCGTCGAGCGCTCGCACCGGGCCGGACTCGCGGCCGTCGGACCCGGCCGGGAGTTCACCGACTTCCATCACGCCTCGATGGAGGTCATCGCCACCGGCCTGCACGACTGGGGACTCCTTCCGGTGTCCGTCGACGAGGCGCTCGCCCCAACCGGCCAGCACCACCGGCGCTGGCTGGTCTGCGGCATCGGACACCACCTGGGGCTCGACGTCCACGACTGCGCGCAGTCCCGGCCGGAGGCCTACGATGGCGCCCGGATGCGACCGGGCATGGTCCTGACC
Organism: Intrasporangium sp.; assembly: GCF_039812505.1. Classification (GTDB taxonomy): domain Bacteria; phylum Actinomycetota; class Actinomycetes; order Actinomycetales; family Dermatophilaceae; genus Intrasporangium_A. Next base: position 19,771 of record NZ_JBDIAQ010000052.1, read on the forward strand.
GTCGAACCCGGCCTCTACTTCCATGCCCACGACGAGCTGGTGCCGCCGGAGCTGCGCGGCCTCGGCGTGCGGATCGAGGACGACCTGCTCGTGACGCCGACCGGTGCCGAGGTGCTCTCGAGCGCCCTCCCACTGGACGCGCCCGGCCTCGAGGCCTGGATGGCTCAGACCGTCCCGGGCTAACTACTCTGGACGCGAGGCGAGCGCGTGAGGAGGAAGCCGTGGAGGTGGTGCGCCCGGACGAGCACGACGATCCGGTCGCTGCGGTGCTGGCCGCGCACCGGATCGGTGCGGTGCTCGCGTTGGCGACCTCGGGGACGTCGGGGACGGCTCGGCGGGTGCTGCGCTCGACGAGCTCGTGGTGGGCCGGCTTTGCCGCCTACTCGCGGCTGTCGCGGGTCGCTGCCGGGGCACGGGTGTGGCTGCCGGGGCCGGACACGTCGACGATGGTGCTCTTCGGGGCGGTCCATGCCGCGGTGGTGGGGGCGGCTCGGGTGCTCGAGCCGGGCGTGGCGACACATGCCTGCCTGACACCTGCGCAGCTCGAGCGGCGGGGCGGCGACCTGCCGGCCGGGACGATGGTCGTCGTGGCCGGCGCACACCTGCCGGGTCGGGCGCTCGCGGCTGCGGTCGATCGCGGCCTGGGTGTCGCGCACTACTACGGTGCGGCCGAGCTGAGCTTCGTCGCTGCGGGCGAGGGGGCGGGTGGCCTGCGCCCGTTCCCGGGTGTCGAGATCGACCTGCGAGACACCCCGGCTCCGGGCACGATCTGGGTGCGCTCGTCGTGGGTGTGTGACGGCTACGAGGGGCCGCCGGGGGCGCTGCTGCGGGACGGGGACTGGGCCAGCGTTGGCGATGTGGGGCGGCTGCGTGACGGCGTGCTCGAGGTGCTCGGCCGGCCGGACGCGGTGACCACGGCCGGGGCGACGGTGCTGGTGGCCGACGTCGAGGCCGCGCTGGCTCCGGTCGCGCACGGCCCGTTCGCGGTCCACGGCCTCCCGCACGAGAGCCTGGGGGAGGTGCTCGCCGTGACCGTGGTCGATCCCGCGGATCGGGCGCGGCTGCAGGATGCCGCACGGCGACTGCCCGCGACGCATCGCCCGCGGCGGTGGCGGATCGTCGGGGCGTTGCCGGTGACGGCGGCCGGCAAGCTGGACCGGGGCGCCCTGTCGGGCGAGGCGGCCCTCGAGCGGGTGGGGGGCCGGTCGTGAGCGCCGTGATCGTCGCCGCCCGGCGCACCCCGATCGGCACGGCCGGGCACGGGCTGGCGGCGGTCCCGGCGGCCGACCTGGCTGCCGCGGTGCTCGGCGCCGTGGCCGGCGACGTGGGCCGGGTGCCGGATGAGGTGCTGCTGGGCAACTGCATGGGACCGGGCGGCAACGTGACCCGGGTCGCCGCGCTGAGCGCCGGCCTGCCGGATGCGGTCCCGGCGCTCACGGTGGACCGGCAGTGCGCGAGCGGTCTCGCGGCGATCGAGCTGGGTGCGCGGCTGGTGCAGGCCGGTGCGGGCATGGTCATCGCGGGTGGTCTGGAGAGCGCGTCGAGCGCGCCGTGGCGGATGTGGCCGCCGCGCGACGGTGCCGGGCCGGTGCGTTACGAGCGCGCCCCGTTCGCGCCCGAGCCGCGGGATGTCGACATGGGGCGGGCGGCCGACCTACTTGCGCTCGAGCGTGGCGTCTCGCGCGTCAGACAGGACGAGTATGCCGCTCAGTCCCATGAGCGGGCTGTGGCGGCCCGCGAGCGTGGCGAGTTCGACGAGGAACTCGTCCCGGTCGGGGGCCTTGGCCGTGACGAACGGCCGCGGGCCGGTCTGGGGGTGGCGCAGCTCTCGCGGTTCCGGCCGGTCTTCCGCGATGGCGGGACGGTGACGGTGGGCAACTCGTGCGGCATCAACGACGGTGCCGCGGCGGTGGCCATGGTCCCCGAGGAGTGCCTCGCGACGAGGGGTCGTGGCGCGACCGGTGGCAGCGTGGTCGCGGGCCTGCGGGTGCTCGGCGCGGCGAGCGTCGGGGTCTGCCCGGAGCGGCCCGGTATCGGGATCGTGCCCGCGGTCCGGGCGGCCCTGACCCAGGCCGGGCTGGGGCTGGACGAAGTCGACGTCATCGAGTTCAACGAGGCGTTCGCCGGTCAGGTCCTGGCCTGTTACGACGAGCTGGGGATCGACCCGGCCCGGGTGTGCCGCGATGGTGGCGCGTTGGCCCTGGGACATCCGTGGGGCGCGAGCGGCGCGGTGCTCGTGGTGCGGTTGTTCACCCAGCTCGTGCGGCGTGGCCGCGGCCGGGTCGGGCTCGCGGCCATCGCTGCGGGTGGGGGGCAGGGCACTGCGCTGGTGGTGGACACGTGCCGGTGATCGAGTTCGCGGGGGTCAGCCACGCGTACCAGGACGCGACCGGGCAGGCCAGGACCGTGCTGCGCGAGGTGAGCGTCCGGTTGACCGAGCACCGGGTCGGGGTGATCGGCGCGAACGGCTCCGGCAAGTCGACGTTCGTGCGGATGCTCAACGCGCTGGTCGTGCCGAGCTTCGGCAGCGTGCGGGTCGACGGGCTCGACACGGCCCGCGAGGCCCGCGCGATCCGGCGCCGGGTCGGGTTCTGCTTCACCGATCCGGACGCGCAGATCGTCATGCCGACGGTGCAGGAGGACCTCGCGTTCAGCCTGCGCCGCCGGCACCTGCCCAAGGAGGAGGTCGCCCGCCGCGTCGAGGCCGCCCTCGACACGTACGGCCTGGCCGCGCACCGCACGCAGCCGGCGCACCTGCTCTCCGGGGGCCAGAAGCAGCTGCTCGCGCTGGCGGCGGTGCTGGTCACGGATCCGGCGCTGGTGGTCATGGACGAGCCGACCACGCTGCTCGACCTGGCCAACGCGGTGCGGGTCCGGGAGCGGGTGCGCGCCCTGGCGCCGCAGGTGGTGCTGGTCACCCATCACCTTGACCTGCTCGAGGAGTTCGACCGGGTGCTCGTCTTCCACGAGGGGCGGCTGGTGTTCGACGGGGGGCCGGCTGCCGCGGTCGCGCACTACCGGGGGCTGGTGCTGACATGACGGTGCTGGCCACCTACGTCGAGCGCGACTCGCCGGTGCACCGCCTGCCGGCCGGGGTCAAGCTCGGTGGGCTCGTGGTGATCGCCGCGCTGACCGTCTTCCTGCGGGACTGGTGGCAGACGGCCGCGCTGCTGGTCCTGGTCGCTCTCCTGTATGCCGCCGCGCGCATCCCGTGGCGTGCCGCGGCCGCGCAGCTGCGGCCGGTGGCCCTGCTCGTGGCCGGGATCGGGGTCTTCCAGGTGCTCGTCGCGGGATGGGAGCGGGCCGTGCTCGTCTGTGGCGGGATCACCGCCCTGGTCGCGCTGGCGGCGCTGGTCAGCCTGACCACCCGCACCGACGCGCTCGTCGAGGTGGTCGTGGGCCTGGCCGGCCCGCTGCGCCGGTTCGGGGTCGACCCGGAACGGGTCGGGCTGCTCGCCTCGCTCGGGATCAGGTCCGTGCCCGTGCTCGTCGGGCTGGCCCGCGAGGTCCGCGACGCCCAACGCGCCCGCGGCGCCGCGACCCGCCCGGTCGCGTTCCTGGCCCCGCTGATGGTCCGCAGCCTGCGACACGCCGACCAGGTCGCCGAAGCCCTCGCCGCCCGCGGCATCGACGACTGAGCACGGCATGCTCGCCC
>NZ_JBDIAQ010000053.1:0-23142 GCF_039812505.1 Intrasporangium sp.
GGCGACCGCTTGTCGTCCAGGCTCCACCCGTCGGCCCGGATGTCGTAGAACCACACGTCTTCCGTGCCGCCGGAGTCGGTGCGGGTGAAGAACAGGATGGCGGTCGATACCCCGGCATACGGCTTGAAGGCGCCGGCGGGCAGCTTGACGACCGCTTCGAGCTTCTGTTCCTCGACCAGCCGCTGGCGCAGCGACTTGTGTGCCTTGCTCGAGCCGAAGAGCACGCCGTCGGGCACGATCACCGCGGCCTGGCCGCCGGGCTTGAGCAGTCGCAGGAAGAGGGCGAGGAAGAGCAGCTCGGTCTTCTTGGTCTTGACGTCCTTGAGCAAGGCCTTGCTGGTCTGCTCGTAGTCGAGGCTGCCGGCGAACGGCGGGTTGGCCAGCACCAGCGAGTAGCGCTCCTCGTCGGTGGCGGCGCCCTCGGAGAGCGAGTCGCGGTAGCGGATGTCGGGCGCCTCGATGCCGTGCATGAGCATGTTCATGCTGCCGATCCGCAACATGGTCGAGTCGAAGTCGAAGCCGTGGAACATCGAGTGGTGGAAGTGGTCCCGCTGGGTGGCGTCGGTCAGCACGCTCGGGTGGGTGTCACGCAGGTGCTCCGACGCCGCGACCAGGAATCCGGCCGTGCCGCACGCCGGGTCGCAGATCTCGTCGTCCGGCGTCGGCGCACGCATGGCGACCATGAGCTGGATGATGTGCCGCGGGGTGCGGAACTGGCCGTTCTGCCCGGCTGAGGCGATCTTGCTCAGCATGTATTCGTACAGGTCGCCGTTGGTGTCGCGGTCCTGCATCGGGACGTCGTCGAGCAGGTCGACCACCTTGGCCAGCAGCGCCGGGGTCGGGATGGTGAAGCGGGCGTCCTTCATGTGCTCGGAGTAGGTGGAGCTCTCACCGCCGAGCTTGCGCAGCAGCGGGAAGACCTCGTCACCGATGACCTTGAACATCACCGCCGGGTCGTCGTTTTTGAACCGCGACCAGCGCAAGTCCTCCTGGCCAGGCAGGAAGGTCGGGTCGGTCACGGGCTGCTTGGTGCGTCTGGCCCTGTTCTCCTGGAGGGTCTGCAGGTCGTCCAGCCGGCGGATGAACAGCAGGTTGGTGATCTGCTCGATCACCTCCAGGGGGTTGCTGATGCCGCCCGACCAGAAGGCGTCCCAGACGCGGTCGATCTTGCTCTTGAGCTCACCCGTGATCACGCGAGTCAGGGTATCCATGCCAGTCCTCCCAGCCGGGACGAGTCCCACTTCCCACCGCCCTCATGGACAGCCCAGAAGCCTGACATGCAGCACTGACATGCGGTCGATGCAGAGGGCCGCAGGCCCGGGCGTGACCGTACGGAGTTCTCCTGGCGCTCGACTCGCTGAGCTCGTGTCGAGGAGACCCTTCTGGCGTGGCCTCGACTTCTTGACATCGAGAGTTCGTGCAACATCTCCTGGCGAATCGAGGCCAATCGAGGCCATTCGGGATCACTCGCGGCCAGCGGAACCACGAACAGCAGCACGCCCCGGGACAGACAAAACCGCAAGCGATCCCTCCAGGAGCCTGACCGTGTCAAGACCCCGGTCACCGTGCTTCTGGCTTGGCTTCGACGGCGGCGCGCACATCGAATTCGGCGTTGTCCGGTACAGCGCCTCACCATGCAGCCGTCACGTGGGGCCCGGGTGCCCGCGGCGCCCCCTTCCCGCCGCTGGTCGCGGGAAGAGCGGGCCGGTGGCCCAGCCGGCGCCGGCGAGCATGGTCAGGATTCCCAGCGTGCCGGGCCAGATGGTGTTGTGCCACACGCTGAGTAGGATCAGGATCAGTCCCGCGGTGATCACGATGGCCCCGGATCTGATGCGGCGGCGTCGCCGGCGGCGGGAGATCGAGTCGTCCATTCGCGCTGTGAACCGCGGGTCCTCAGCGCGCAATTCACGTTCCATCTGCGTCAGCAGACGTTCTTCGCGTTCAGACAGTGACATGGCGGGTCCTCGGGGTGAGCGGCGTCGTGACAGGCGCTCGCAGGCTCGGTCAGCTCCGGTCCGTGTGGCGGTGGTCGTGGCTGTCCGCGGTCGCTCCGGCCAGCGCGTGGCGGGTGGGCTGTCCGGCGTCGTCGATGGCCGGGGGTGCACCGTCGTGGTGCACAGCTGCCAGCTCGGCCGGGGTGACGGCCTCGATCCGGTCGCTGAAGTAGAAGTGCGACAGGCGGGCCCGAACCTTCTCCTTGGCGCCGCCGGGGCGGTGCACACCGTTGCTGTCCACCGGGCCGTCGAGGGCGATCGGTTGCTGCACCTCGTGCTGCACGAGCGGCCAGCGGGAGTACTCGTCCAACGGCTCGTGGGCCTCGAAGAACCTGCCCTCGGCGGTGCGCACGATCCGCCCGGTCTCGCGCCCGTGGAGCACGAGCTCGCGGTCGCGGCGCTGCAGGCTCAGGCACACCCGCTTGGTCACCCAGAACGCGATCGGTGGACCGACGATCACCAGGCAACGCAGTAGGTTGGTGATGTCGTTGATCGACAGTTGGACCTTGTCCGCGATGATGTCGTTGCTGGAGCCGAGCATGAGCAGGGCGTAGAAGGTGATGGCCATCGCACCCAGCCCGGTGCGGGTCGGGGCGTTGCGGGGGCGGTCCAGCAGGTGGTGCTCGCGGTGGTCACCGGTGACGTGCCGTTCGAGGAACGGGTAGACCCCGGCGATGGTGAACAGGATCCCCAGCAGCAGGATGCCCGGCAGCAGGGGGTTGATGCTGAGGGTGATGCCCCAGACGGCGAACTCGAGGGGCGGCATCAGCCGGAGCGCCCCGTCGGCGAAGAACATGTACCAGTCGGGCTGCGAGCCGGCGCTGATCTGGGTTGGGGAGTAGGGGCCGTAGGACCAGATCGGGTTGATTGTCACCAGCGCCGCGAGCAGCGCGGTCACCCCGAACACGATGAAGAAGAAGCCACCGGCCTTGGCGGTGTAGACCGGCATGAACGGGTAGCCGACCACGTTGTGTTCGGTCCGGCCCGGGCCGGGGTACTGCGTGTGCTTGTGGATGAACACGAGCAGGATGTGCGCCGTGAACAGGCCGACGATCAACGCGGGCAGCAACAGGATGTGGATCATGTACAGCCGCGGGACGATGTCCTCACCTGGGAACGGCCCGCCGAACAGCAGGAACGGGACGTAGCTGCCGATCACCGGGATGGACTGCATGAAGCCCTCGGCCACCCGCAGGCCGGTGCCGGACAGCAGGTCGTCCGGCAGGGAGTAGCCGGCGAACCCCTCCATGGTGGCCATGAAGGCCAGGCTGACGCCGATGACCCAGTTGATTTCGCGGGGCTTGCGGAACGCGCCGGTGAAGAAGACCCGGAACATGTGCACCGTGATCGAGACCAGGAACAGCAGCGCGGACCAGTGGTGGATCTGCCGGATCAGCAGACCGCCGCGGATGTCGAACGAGATGTGCAGCGTGGAGCGGTAGGCCTCGCTCATCTGGATGTCCTGCAACGGCGCGTAGGACCCGTGGTAGATGACCTCGTTCATGCTGGGCACGAACCAGAACGACAAGAAGGTGCCGGTGACCAGCAGGATGATCAGCGAGTACATCGCGATCTCGCCCAGCATGAACGACCAGTGGTCCGGGAAGACCTTCTGCACCAGGTGGCGCACGCCCTTGGCGCCGCCGGTGCGGTCGTCGAACCAGCCGGCCACGCCGCCGAGGGTGGTGGCCGGGCCGCTGGTGGGGGCCCGGGGCGCAGGATCGTCGGCGCGCAGTCCAGCCGCGTCCTTCGGAATGCTCGAGGTGCCCATCGGCGCCTCCCGCCTGCCCGGCTCACCTCTTCGGGTGGTACCGGTCCCTCGATCTGGCTATATCTTCATTGTGAATACCATAATCTACTCATTGTGAAACCATGTCAATGGAGCGTGATGTCATGACCGGCCCGAGCATCCTGTGGCTGCGCAGGGACCTGCGGCGACATGACCTGCCGGCGCTGACCGCCGCGGGCGCGGCTGCCGGATCGGCGGGGGTGCTGCCCGTCTTCGTCGTGGACCCCCGCCTGTGGGACTCGGCGGGTGGGCCGCGGCGTGCATGGCTGGCGGCCACCTTGACAGCCACGAACGAGGCGTACGACGGGCGGCTGGTTCTGCGTCTCGGAGATCCCCGTCGTGTGGTCCCCGACCTCGCGAGGGAGGTCGGCGCCTCGTCGGTCCACGTCTCCGCCGAGAGCACGCCCTACGGCCGGCGGCGCGATCGGCACGTCGAGCGAGCCGTGACGAAGCAGGGCGTCGAGTTCGTCGCGACCGGGACGCCGTATGCCGTCGGGCCCGGCCTCGTGCGCAAGGTCGACGGAGAGCCCTACCGCGTCTTCACCCCCTTCGCGCGGGCGTGGCGCGAGCACGGCTGGCCAGCCCCGGACCAAGCGCCGGAGGCCGTGCGGTGGTCGTCCGTCGACAGCGACCCCCAGGCCGCCAGCATGGTCGACCAGGCGGCACGCAGTCCCGAGGCGTCCGGACTCCCGGTGCCCGGGGAGGCCGGCGGCCGGGGCACGTGGGAGAGATTCCTCGAGACGGGGGTCACGGCATACGACACCGAACGAGACCGGCTGGACCGGGAGGGGACCTCACGGCTCTCGCCCTACCTCAAGCTGGGTGTCGTCCACCCACGCACGCTCCTGGCCGACCTCGCGCCGCGTCTGGCGCAGCGCGGCGCAGGCGCCGAGCGAATCGTGAACGAGCTGGCGTGGCGCGAGTTCTACGCCGACGTCCTGTGGCACCAGCCGAGGTCTGCGTGGACCGACCTGCGCGACTCGCTGTCCGGGATGCGCTACGACGAGCCGCAGGACGCGATCGACGCCTGGCGCGAGGGGCGGACCGGTTACCCGCTGGTGGATGCGGGGATGCGCCAGCTGCTCGAGACGGGGTGGATGCACAACCGGGTCCGGATGGTGACCGCGAGCTTCCTGACCAAGGACCTGCACGTGTGGTGGCCGGTGGGGGCTCGGCACTTTCTGGCGCACCTCATCGACGGTGACTTGGCGTCCAACAACCACGGGTGGCAGTGGGTGGCGGGCACCGGCACCGACGCCGCGCCCTACTTCCGGGTCTTCAACCCGACGGCCCAGGGCGAGCGCTTCGACCCCGACGGCGACTACGTCCGCCGATGGGTGCCGCAGCTGCGCCACCTGGCCGGCGCGGCGGTCCACCGGCCCTGGCAGGCGACCGGCGGCTACGACCACGGCTACCCGAGGCGCATCGTCGACCACGCCGAGGAGCGCCGGGAGGCGCTGCGGCGCTACCAGCACGGCAAGCCCTGATCCCTGGGTCGGCGGCTCGTGACGGCGGCCCGGTTCAGCCGGGACGCGCGCTCTCCAGGTAGCCCAGCATCCTGTCGAACAGCCCCTCGGCGCGGACCACGTCGCGGGACGCCGGTCCGGGACTGCCCGCCAAGTGCTGCTCCAGCTCCCCGGCCTGTCCCGGCGCGTATCGATCGGCGAGCCGCGCCGCGATTCGTGATGCATCCCGGACCGCCGCTGGATCGATGGTCCACACGGTCTCGAACCGGCGCTGCGAGTCCGCGATACCACCCTCGGCTGGGACCTCCCACCCGGTCAGCGCCGCCGGGTGGTCCGGCGCGTCGCAGACCAGGGCCCATTCGCGGCGCATCGGGGCATCGGCGGGCACCGGCACCTCGAGCGGCACCACCCCGCGCGCGCTCGGTCGGGCAAAGTCGGCGAACACCACCACCGCTCGCGCGGTCCGCGCCAGCTCCTGCCACCGAGCAGCCGAGGCGCGGTAGAAGCGCTCCCGCTGAAAGCTCGCGAACAGCACCGGTTGCTGCGCCCGGGCGCAACACTCGTCCTCCATGGCGCGGGTCAGGGCCAGCAGGGTGGGCTTGCGCAGCACCTGCGGCCGCAGGCCGGGGTGGCGACGGCGCAGTCCGGCGAAAACGGAGGGTTCAGGAGCATCCTCGGAGTTCGTCGTGAGGCGGAACGCGGCGGCCAGGCCCAGCCCTGCATCTCGCCGGCGCAGGATCTCCTCGACCAGGGCGACATCCCGCTCGGCATACCGCCGGTGCCGCCCCTCCCGGCGAAGAGGGGCCGGCGCGCCGTAACGCGCCTCCCAGGTGCGCAACGTGGCAGACGGCACCCCGGTCCGTCGAGACAGCTCGCCGATCGACAGTCCCGCTTCACCTTGCTCGTTGATGCTGCGCTCCTCGGCTCCGCGACCCCTCGATGGCTGTTCCGCCCAGTGTTCCACCTCGACCGAGCAGTGCGGGTCGCACGAGATCGCCCGGAGGGGTGGCCGGGCCACGGTCGAGCTGTCCGCCAGGAACGGATGAAGGCGCGGTCAGGTCGGCCCCTCGGCGGGAGCCGACGCGGGCCCGGTCTGCCCGGGAGTCTGGGCGAAGTCGCGCAGGACCGCGCAGACGTCGTTCAGGTAGGCCAGCACGGCGCGGCTGGTGTCGGCGTCGAGCTGCTCGGTGACCCGGTTGATGCCGGCGATCAGCGGACGCAGCGCATCCATCATGTCGTCGTGGGCGCTCCCGGTCGCTCGCACGATCCGGCGGCGCCCGTCGGTCGGGTGTGGCGCCCGCTGCAGGTGGCCCGCGGCGACCAGCCGGTCGACCAGGACGGTCGCCGAGGCGGAGCGGATGCCCAGGCTGTCGCCGAGCTCGACGACCCCCATCGGCTGCTCGCTGGAGGTGAGCCGGTCCAGCGCCGTCAGGTCGGTGATGCCGACCCCGACGCGCCGCGCGAGCACGGCGTGCACGTCCGGTGCCAGACCGAGCAGCGCCCGCAGTGCCTGACCGATCAGGTAGTGCGCTTCGTGGAGGTCCGACGTCGACGACTCGTTCATCGCGGCCATGCTATCCACCACCTATCACTAGACATTCTAGGGAAACCTCCTAGACTGCCTAGCCATGTGGAACTCGAGGGGAAGTCATCGACGGACCACACGGTTTCGGTGGGCCCCGCCCGCCGTCCTCGTGGCGGTCTGGCTCCTGGTCGGTGGCGTCACCGGGCCGCTGGCAGGCAAGCTGAGCACCGTCCAGACCAACGACGCCGCGGCGTTCCTGCCCGCCAGCGCCGAGGCCACCCAGGTCGCGAGGCTGCAGAAGAAGTTCAACGACCAGCAGACCGTGCCGGCGGTCGTGGTGTATGCCGACCCGTCCGGCCTGGACGCGGCAGTCACCCAGCGAGTCCGCGCCGACGCCGACGCCATCGCCGGTTTCGACGGGGTGGCCGCTCCGGTAGCCGGCCCGGTCCCCTCCCGGGACGGGAAGGCGCTCGAGCTCATCGTGCCGATCAGGGCCGACTCCGACGTGGCCGGGGTGGTGGACCGGGTGCGCGCCCGCGTGAGCGCGGGCCTGCCCGAGGGCGCGCGCGGCTACGTGACGGGTCCGGCCGGGTTCACCGCCGACCTGACCGCGGCCTTCGCCGGCATCGACGGGATCCTGTTGCTGGTCGCAGTGCTGGTGGTGCTGGTCATCCTGGTCCTGGTCTACCGCAGCCCGGTCCTGCCGTTCGCGGTGCTGATCAGCTCGCTGTTCGCGCTCGCGGTGGCCAGCGGCCTGGTCTACCTGCTGGCCGACCGCGACCTGATCACCCTCAACGGCCAGAGCCAGGGCATCCTGTTCATCCTGGTCGTGGGCGCGGCCACCGACTATGCCCTGCTGCTGACCTCCCGGTATCGAGAGGAGCTGCGCGAGCACGAGTCGCGGTTCGACGCGATGGCGGTCGCGTGGCGGCAGTCGGTGCCCACGGTGCTGGCGTCCGGACTGACCGTGATGGCAGGGCTGTTGTGCCTGTTGCTGTCCGATCTGAACTCGACCAGCAGCCTCGGTCCGGTGGGTGCCCTGGGCATCCTCGGCGCGCTGCTGTCGACGCTGACCTTCCTGCCCGCGGTGCTGGTGCTGCTGGGGCGCGCCGCGTTCTGGCCGAGGCGACCGCGGTTCGGCTCGCCCCACCCGGAACGTACCGGGGTCTGGGGCGCGGTCGCCCGGTTCGTGGGCCGGCGCCCTCGCGCGCTGTGGGTGGGGACGGGCGCCGGTCTGGTGGTGCTGGCCGCGTTCGTCCCGACCCTTCAGGCCGGCGGCACGTCCCAGGACGCACTCTTCCTGCACCAGGTCCCGTCGGTGACCGGACAGCAGGTCGCGGCACGGCACTTCCCGGCAGGCACCGGCAGTCCGGCGGTCATCATCGGCCCCGCCGACCGGGTCACGGAGACGGTCGCCGCCGCCAAGCAGGTCCCTGGCGTCAGCCAGGCGCGCCCCGTCGGGCCGACCGGCGGTCCGGTGAAGCCGGGCCAGGAGCCGGCGAGCGTGGACGGGCTCGCCCAGGTGCAGGCCACGCTGGAGGCGCCGCCGGACAGCGAGCGCGCGATCGACACCGTGCGGGCGCTGCGCGACACGGTCCATGACGCGGTCCCCGGGGCCAGGGTGGGCGGCAGCACGGCCACGACCCTGGACACGCGCACCACCGCCGAGCACGACCGCAACCTGGTCATCCCGATCGTGCTCGTGGTCATCTTCGTGCTGCTGGCGCTGCTGCTGCGCGCACTGCTCGCGCCCCTGCTGCTCCTGGTCACGGTGGTCCTCAGCTTTGCCGCCACCCTCGGGGTGTCTGCGCTGGTCTTCAACCACCTGTTCGGGTTCGCCGGCGCGGATCCCTCGGTCCCGCTGTTCGGCTTCGTCTTCCTCGTCGCGCTCGGGGTCGACTACAACATCTTCCTGATGTCTCGGGTGCGGGAGGAGAGCGGGCGACACGGCACCCGGGACGGTGTGCTGCGCGGCCTGGCGGTCACCGGGGGAGTGATCACCTCGGCCGGCGTCGTGCTGGCCGCCACCTTCGCCGCGCTGTCCGTCATCCCGCTGCTGTTCCTGGCCCAGATCGCCTTCATCGTCGCCTTCGGCGTCCTGCTGGACACCGTCGTCGTCCGGTCGTTGCTGGTGCCCGCGCTGGTGCACGATCTCGGATCCCGGGTCTGGTGGCCCAGTCGGCTCGCGAGCAAGGAGTGAGTGTGATGCAGTGGGAAAGCGAGCAAAGGGGTGGTGACTGATGCGGGTGTGTCGCACCGTGGTGGTGGACCGGCCCCTCGAGCGGGTGTTCGCCTACCTCACCGACTTCACCCATGTCGCGCAGTGGGACCCGGGCACCGAGCAGGCGCGGCGCAGCCGCGGCGACGGTGGCATCGGCACGACCTACGCGGTGGTCTCCATCTTCGCCGGCCGCCGGATCCCCTTGGTCTACACCGTGACCGCGCTGATCCCTGGCCGCCAGTTCACCGCCGAGGCGCGGACCAGGACCACGTCCGCGCGGGACACCATGACGTTTCGGGCCGTCGGGTCGGGCACGAGCGTCACGTATGACGCGCTGTTCACCTTCTCGGGCCCACTGAAGTATGCCGCGTGGCTGCTGCGACCCGCGTTCAGCCGCCTCGGCGACCAGGCCGAGGCCGGCCTGCGGTCGGTCCTGGAGGCGCTGTGATGCCCGCAGGAGTAGGCCGGGTCGGGGCGCGATGGGTCGACACCGTCATGGACCGCAGCCTGGTCGCCGGCTACTCACGGCTGGGCATTTCGGTCCGACGGCGGTTGCCTGGCTGGCCGGCCGACCCGGTACTGGGAGCGCTGGGCGGCAGGCAGGTGGTCGTCACCGGCGCGACGTCTGGGCTGGGGGAGCAGACCTGCGTCGGCCTGGCGGCCCTGGGTGCGGCCGTCCATCTGGTGGTCCGCGACCCGGACAAGGGCGCCAGGGTGCGAGATTCGCTGCGCAGGCGCTGTCCTGGCGCCGAGCTGCGGGTGTGGCGGTGCGACGTGTCCGACCTGATCGACGTACGGCGGTTCACGGCGGAGTTCGCGGCCGAGGTGGGCCGGCTCGACGTCCTGGTGCACAACGCCGGGGTGATGCCGGCCCAGCGTACCCAGTCGAAGCAGGGCCACGAGCTGTCGCTCGCCACGCATGTGTTGGGCCCGGTGCTGATGACCGAGCTGTTGCGATCGACGCTCGCTGCCGCTGAGAGCAGCCGAGTGGTGTTCGTGACCTCCGGCGGCATGTACGCCCAGCGCCTGCCGGTGGGCGATCCAGAGTACCTGAAGGGTTCCTACCGCAGTGCCAGCGCTTATGCGCGGTCCAAGCGGGTGCAGGTGTCCCTGCTGCCGATCCTCGCGCAGAGGTGGGCGCCCGCCCGGGTCACGGTGTGCGCCATGCATCCCGGCTGGGCGGACACGCCCGGCGTAGCGTCCTCGCTGCCCGGGTTCGGACGACTCGCCGGGCCGATCCTGCGGGACGTCGCCGATGGTGCGGATACCACGGTGTGGCTGGCCGCCACCGAACCGACGCCACCGACCGGCCGGCTGTGGCACGATCGCCGCCCGCGGCCCGAGCACCTGGCGCCCTGGACGCGGGAGACCCCGGCGGCCCGTGCGTCCATGTGGTCCTGGTGCGCCCTGTCGCTCGGCCTGCCTGACACGGCGACGGAATGGTGTGGTGCAGATGGTTGAGCAGGTAGATGTGGCAGTCGTCGGCGCGGGCCTGGCCGGGCTGAGCTGCGGCCGAACCCTGGCGCGCAGTGGTCTGCGCGTCCGGCTGCTCGAGGCCTCCGACGCAGTCGGCGGCAGGATCCGCACCGACCGCGTCGACGGGTTCCAGCTGGACCGCGGCTTCCAGGTCTTCAGCACGGCATACCCCGAGTTGCCGCGCCAGCTCGACGTGCCAGCGCTGCAGCCCCGCCGGTTCGAGCGGGCGGCACTGGTTCACCTGGACGGCACGCTCTGGCGACTGGACGACCCCCGCCGCCGCCCCACGGCCGTGGTGGACGCGCTGCAGGCGCCGGTCGGTGGGCTGCGCGACCTGGCGCCGCTCGCGGCCTACGCCACCAGCTGCGGCTACGCGCCGGCGTCGTGGCTCAAGGGCCGCACCGACCAGGCCACGCGGTCCCACTGGCACCGGTGGGGTCTGTCCGACGAGGTGATCGATCGCGTCCTTGCCCCCTTCTTCGCCGGGCTGCTGCTGGAGCGCGAGATGAGCACCTCCAGCCGGTTCACCGACCTCATGCTGCGGACCTTCGTGACCGGCTGGTCGGCAGTGCCCGCGGGTGGGATGCAACGACTCCCAGAGCAACTCGCCGACGGCCTCGAGGTGACGTTGGAGACCCGGGTGCGGCAGGTGACCGGCACCCGGGTGGTCACCGGCGACGGGCGCCTGACCGCGCGAGCCGTGGTGGTGGCCACCGACGCGAGCACCGCCGCCGGGCTGCTGCCCGGCCTGCGCGAGCCATCCTGGAAGGGCGTGACGACCTGGTACCACGTCGCGCCCGAACCGCCGTTGTCCACGGCCACGCTCGTGGTCGACCCCGAACGGTCACCGGTCGACAACACCGTGGTGCCGACTTGCGCGGCACCGTCGTACTCGCCGGACCACCGTGCCCTCGTGGCGAGCTCGTGGGTGCACGGCTCGGGGGAGCCGCCGCCGGAGCCGGACGTGCGACGGCGGCTCGCGCAGCTCTACGGCACCAGCACCTCCGACTGGGAGCACCTGGCCACCTACGACCTGCCGCGCGCCCTGCCGGCCATGCCGGCTCCCCACCCCTTCCGGCGCACCATCAGGTGGGGCGGCTGCTACGTCTGCGGCGACCACCGTGACACCAGCTCGATCCAGGGCGCCCTGGTCTCCGGCCGGCGCACCGCGCAGGCGATCCTCACCGACCTCGGCGAGACGGCAGGTGGTCCCGAGGAGATCGGGACCAGATGAGACCCGACCGACGAACTCACCTCGTGACGGCGGGATCTGCCCTGAGCGCCGCCCTGCTCGGGTCGCTGGGCACCCGGGTGAGCACGCGGTGGTACCGCGAGCTGGACACACCAGCGTGGCAGCCGCCGGGCTGGGTCTTCGCGCCGGCCTGGACCACGCTCTACACCCTCGGCGCCATCTCCGCCGACCGAGCGCTGACCCGTTCGGCCGGCGCGGATCGACGACGGCTGAAAGGGTGTTGGGTTGTCAACCTCGCCCTGAACACCGGCTGGAGCTGGCTGTTCTTCACCGCTCGCCGCCCTGACGTGGCGCTCATCGACACCACGCTGCTCGAGGCCTCGACGCTCGACCTGATCAGACTCACCCGACAGGTCGACCGGCCGGCCGCACTGCTGCTGCTCCCGTACGCCGGCTGGGTCGCCTTCGCGACCGCACTCAACCTCGAGATCGTGCGCCGGTCCCGAGGTGGCCCGGTGCCGCGATCGACATGACACACGACCACGACGACGAGAGGTACCATGACCGACTTCGAGCACAGCAGTGAGGTTCCCGCTCCGGTCGAGGAGGTCTTCGCCTGGCACGAGCGGCCCGGTGCCATCCACCGGCTCACGCCGCCGTGGCAGCCGGTCCGCGTCCTGCAGGAGGCATCGTCGGTGCGCGACGGGACCGCGGTGCTGCGACTGCCCAGCGGGCTGCGCTGGACGGCCGCCCACCGGCCCGACGGCTACGACCCGCCGCGCCAGTTCGTCGACCAGCTGACCGGTGCCCCGCTGGGCTCGGTGCTGTCCTGGCGGCACACGCACCGGTTCGAGCCGGTGTCCGACGGCGTCACCCGCGTCATCGACCGGGTCCGCACTTCGGTCCCCGAGGTCGCTCTGCGATCGATGTTCGTCTACCGGCACCGGCAGCTGGCCGCCGATCTGGCCGCTCTCGCACGGGCCAGGACCTGGGGCAGGCAGACCCTGACGGTGGCGGTCACCGGGGCCAGCGGGCTGGTCGGCACCGCGGTGTGTGCGCTGCTCGGCACGACCGGTCACCAGGTGATCAGGCTGGTGCGGCGCCCGGCCAGCAACTCCGGTGAGCGGCAGTGGAACCCGCAGGATCCCGACGCCGACCTGCTGCGCGGCGTCGACGCCGTGGTGCACCTGGCCGGTGTCCCGATCGCCGGACGTTTCACCGACGGCCACAAGGCGGCCGTTCGCGGCAGCCGGGTGGGCCCGACCCGGGCGCTGGCCGAGCTGGCGGCCCGCACCCCCGACGGACCACGCGTCCTCGTGTCCGCCTCCGCGGTCGGCTACTACGGCGCCGACCGGGGAGACGTCGTCCTCGAGGAGGGGGCCGAGCCGGGCTCGGACTTCCTCGCCGAGGTAGTGCGGGAGTGGGAGGCGGCGGCTGCGCCGGCGGCCGCGGACGGCATACGGACGGTGCAGGTGCGGACCGGCATCGTGCAGTCACCCGCGGGCGGCACCCTGCGGCTGCTCCACCCCCTGTTCGCGGCGGGCCTGGGCGGGCGGCTCGGTGGGGGTGACCAGTGGCTCTCGTGGATCGGCATCGACGACCTGGCCGACGTCTACCTGCGGGCGGTACTCGACGACGACCTGTCCGGACCGGTGAACGCCGTCGCACCGGACCCGGTCCGCAACCGCGACTACACCCAGGTGCTGGGCGCGGTGCTGCGTCGGCCGACGATGCTGCCCATTCCGCGGCTGGGGCCGCAGCTGCTACTGGGATCGGAGGGGGCCGACGAGCTGGCGCTGGCCAGCCAGCGGGTCATGCCGGTCCGGCTGCAGGAGGCCGCACACGTCTTCCGCCACCCGGAGCTGGAGCCGGCCCTGCGACACGTGCTGGGGAAGGAAACCGGCCCCTGGGCAGCCGGATACGGTCAGCGGCTGCTCAGGACGCCCGTTGACGCCGACGGGTCGGGCGTCGGAACAGGGGCGGCAGGTGGCGGAGCATCAACACCGACCAGGTCAGGTGGGTCAGGATCGGCGCCTGCACGCCGCCCGAGGCCCGGCGCTGGAGCCCGAACAGCACCCCCATGGCGGCACCGGCGAGGGTCAGCGCGGGGTTGCGCGTGGTGGCCGTGACCGCCACGTAGGCAACGCTGGAGACGGCCACGGGGTGATCCTCCCGCACGGCCTGGTAGAGGGCACCGCGGAAGAACAGCTCCTCGGCCAGGCCGTTGGCGCACGTGGTCAACAGGACGCCTGGAGTCGATCCCTCATCGGCGTAGGACAGGACCCGGGTGATCGCCCGGTCGAGGATCGGGATGTGCCTCGCCAGCAGGGCCGCGAGGTAGAACAGGCCGAAGGCGCCGGCTCCCGTGGCGACCGGCGTGACCACCGGCCGACGCAGCCGGCTGTCGCGTCCCTCGATCCACCCCAGATGCAACGGGCCCGAGGCCAACGCGCCGACCGTCCAGGTGGCTGCCGTGGTGAGGGTGAGCACCAGGAAACGCCGTGACCCCGGCCGGCTGGACAACGAGGTGGCCAGCAACGCCGCCCCACCAAGACCGGTCACGCCCACGGTCTGCCGACGGAACGCGCGCACCCGATCTGTTTCGGGCGCGGGGCGCGGGGCCTGATCGAGCAGGGGACGCGGCAACCGGTCACGCAGACCGGCCACCCGCCGGTCACGACGGCCCCGTCGAGCCGGCCTCGTCACTCCCGGTCTCCCTCCTGGGCGCGCTCCCGCAGGGCCTGCCGGACGGCCTGGTCGTAGGACATCGGCTCGAACGGCACCAGGGCGCGGATGGCGTCGTCCCGGACGACCACCTCGTTGGTCATCGAGTCGACCAGGGCCCGCCCGGTCGCGGTGTCCACGTCGGTGACCAGGGCCAGCCACCACGAGGACAGTCCCGGGCTGAGCAGCGGGACCGGCAGGACGAGCAGCGGACGGTGCTCGATGGTGGCGACCCGGCGCAGCATCGTCACGTACTGGAGGACCTCGGGCCCACCGATCTCGAAGGCCCGAGGCCCCTGCAGGGGCAGGGTGAGAGCTGCCACGAGGTAGCGCACCACGTCATCGATCGCGATCGGCTGGGTGCGAGTGCGCACCCAGGTCGGGGTCACCATCACCGGAAGGTGCTGGACCAGCTGCCGGGTCAGCTCCCACGAGATGCCGCCGTGGCCGACGATGATCCCCGCCCGCAAGGTGGTCACGGGCACGCCTCCCGCGCCCAGGAGTCCCTCGACCGCGCGCCGGCTGCGCAGGTGGGCGGACAAGGCGTCGGCGTCGTCACCGAGTCCGCCGAGGTACACGATCCGACGCACTCCCGCCTCGCCGGCAGCCTCGCCGAAGGCTTGGGCGGCCGCGGCGTCCCGGCGCGCGAAGTCCGGCGCGTCCAACGAGTGCACCAGGTAGTAGGCGGCATCGGCCCTGCCCTTGCCCGTGGTCGCGCTCCTTGGCGGCAGGGTCGCTCCGCTCCATCCTCGCCGCCCGTCGTCGCCGCTCAGTGCCCCCGGAAGAGAGTCGGGGGCGTGGACGTCGCCGTGGACCGGCACCCCCGGTCCGGAGTAGTCGGCGGGGTGTCGGGTCATCGCGACCACTTCGTGGCCCGCGTCCACCAGCGCCCGGCACAGCCGGCGACCGACGAAACCCGTGGCCCCCGCCACCAGCACCCTCATGGTGTCGCCCCGACCAGCTCGGCCTGGGTGACCGGGTCCCCGTCGAGCAGCCTGGCCCCCAGCCGTCGGGCCAACGAGGCGGTCGCGCCGGCACCGGCCAGGGCGAGCGGGCTACGTCCTGCCAGCTCAGCGAACTCGGCGGCCACCTGCTCGAACCGCGCAGGGTCGGTGCCCGCCACGACGACCAGAGCCGGTGAGGTCGCCTCCACCGCCCCGGCCAGTTCCTCGACCGGAGTGGACGTCCCGAGGTAGGTGATGACCCAACCGTGACGGGCCAGGACGATGCCGAAGACCAGCAGCGTCAGGTCGTGCAGTTCACCGGGTGGACACGCCAGCACGGCCCTCGGACCCCTGCCGGCTCCCCAGCCACGGGCCAGCCCGGCCAGCCGCCCGCGCAGGACGTTGCTGGCGAAGTGCTCCTGGGCCACCGTGGCCGTGCCCTGCTCCCAGCGATCGCCGAGATCGGCCAGGTAGGGCACGACCACGCCGCGCAGTACCAAGCTCAGCGACAGGTCGTCGAGGGCGCGGTCCAGCACGCCTTGCGCGGCCGGCTCGTCGAAGGCGTCCAGGGCGCGCCGCAGGTCCACGATCACCGCCTCGACCCCGACGTGGTCTCGAGTGCCGGCCGTCGGCTCGGGCACCGCGATCGGTGCGGCGCCCGGCGGGCCGGCCAGCACCACCTGGGCGGCCTGGGCGGGCGCCAGACCGCCGGCCACGAGCGTCTTCATCCGCTCGACCCTGGCCTCGTCCGCGCGCGAGTAGAGCCGGTAGCCGCCGGCCGACCGCACGGGTTCCAGGACGCCATACCGGCTCTCCCACGCGCGCAGCGTGTGGGCGGACAGCCCGACGCGGCTGCTCAGGGCGCCAATCCGCAACCCGCCCTGCTCCGAAGCACTCATGACGTCACTATACGATACTTCGACGAACATTTGACATTCATTCGACACCGTTCCTAACCTTGCTCTGCGGCGCAAGCCGACCAGACCGGTAGGGACCCACGGCGAGCGCGGTGAAGGAGAGAGATCATGAGTCCACGTGCGCACCCGACGCAGGGGCGAGACGACGGCCGGTCCGGCGCTGGCTCGGTCGCGGTGGTCGGGTCCGGCGTCTCCGGCCTGACCGCTGCCCACCTGCTGTCCCGCCGCCATGACGTGGTCCTGTTCGAGGCCGAACCGCGGCTCGGAGGCCACGCTCACACCCACGACGTGCGCGACGCCCAGGGCGCGCGGCACGCCGTGGACAGCGGCTTCATCGTGCACAACGACGTGACCTATCCCCGGTTGCGCCAGCTCTTCGAGGAACTCGACGTGCGGGTGCGTCCGACCGAGATGAGCATGAGCATCCGGTGCGACGGGTGCGGGCTGGAGTATGCCGGGGGGCGCGGAGCCCGCGGGGTCCTCGCGCAGCCGGGCCGCGTGCTGGACCCGCGGTTCGCGCGGCTGCTGGGGCAGGTGCGCCGCTTCCACCGCCGGGCAGCCACCTTCCTTCGCACCCGCGCCGACGACTTCAGCACGTATGGCCAGTGGCTGACCGCGGAGGGTTTCACCGGCCACTTCATCGCGCACTACGCGGTGCCGCTGGTCTCCTGCGTCTGGTCGTCCGGCCGGGAGGTGTCGCTGACCTATCCCGCGCGCTACCTGTTCGAGTTCCTGGACCACCACGGGATGCTGGCGGTGACCGGATCGCCCCAGTGGTACACGGTGGTCGGCGGCTCGCGGGTGTATGTCGAGCGGCTGGCCGCCCGGCTGTCGGACGTGCGCCGGTCCCACGCGGTCACCGACGTCACCCGGCATGCCGACGGCGTGGACCTGCGTGACGTCTCCGGGAGGGTCACCCGGGTCGACCGCGTGGTTCTCGCGACCCACGCGGATCAGGCGTTGGCCCTGTTGGCCGACCCGAGCGACGCGGAGGTCACCACCCTCAAGCAGTTCGCCTACTCCCGCAACGAGACCGTCCTGCACACCGATGCCTCGGTACTGCCCCGGGCACGGCGGGCACGGGCGTCGTGGAACTACCGCATGAGTGGCTGCGCCACCCGGGACGAGCCGCCGGTCGTGTCGTACTGGATGAACCGGTTGCAGGGGCTGGAGGCGGCGGACCAGTATCTGGTCACCTTGAACGACCCCGGCCTGGTCGACCCGGGTGCGGTGCTGGCGCGGATGACCTACGAGCATCCGATCTACACCCCGGACACGCTGCGTGCCCAGTCCCGGCTGCCCGGGCTGGCGACCGGGCGCACCGTCTACGCGGGCGCCTACCACGGCTGGGGCTTCCACGAGGACGGCTGTCGCTCCGGGGTCGCGGCCGCACGGCACTTCGGGGTGGACTGGTGAGCCGGCCGGCCACTGCGGCGGGGCCCTCGGGCGCGGGCTCGACGACCATTCCGGACCTGCCGGCGCTGGTGGGAGGCAGGTTGAGCCACCACCGGCTCGGAGCGGTCCCCTACTCCTTCCGCAACCGGGTCTACCAGTGGCTGGTCGACCTCGACGACGTGCCGCGCCAGCCGTGGACCCTTCGCCTGCTCGCCCGGTTCGACGCCGACGACCACTTCGGCCACGGCGGCGGTGACGGCGCGGACCACGGGGTGCGGATCAAGGCCAAGGTGGAGCGCTTCCTTGCCACCCAGGGCGTCGACCTCGGCGACGGCAACCAGATCCTGATGCTGGCGGGAGCGCGGGTGCTCGGTCACGTCTTCGACCCGCTGACGGTCTACTGGTGCTTCACCCGCTCGGGTGACCTGGCCTGTGTGGTGGCCGAGGTGCACAACACCTACGGGGAGCGCCATGCCTACCTGCTGCGCCCCGACCGCCACGGCCGAGCCACGACCGACAAGAGCTTCTACGTCTCCCCGTTCTACGACGTCACCGGCTCCTACCAATTGCAGTTCAGCTTGGGCCACGACCGGGTGGCGGTCTCGGTGACGCTGCACCACGAGGGCTCACGCGTCTTCAGCGCCGCGTTCGCCGGTCACCCCGAACCGGCCACCCGTACTGCCCTGATCCGATATGTCCTGCGGTATCCGCTGATGCCACAGCGGGTTTCGGCGCTCATCAGGTTCCACGGCCTCCGGCTCTGGCTGCGCCACCTACCCATCCAGCCTCGACCCCGACACGATCCCCAGGAAGGGGTATGACCATGAGTGCCTCCACCGCGACCATGTGGCCAGGCCTTTCCACGGCGCCCCGGGCGCCGTTGAGCGCCACCGTGGCCCGACGCATCTTCGAGCGGGCGATCCGGCTCGTCCCCGTCCAGGTCCGCTACCCCGACGGGAGCAGCCATGGCGACACGGGGACGAATACGCCGGTGCTTGAGCTGGTGCGGCCGGACGCGTTCTTCGCCCGGTTGGGCCGCGACACCAAGATCGGGTTCGGCGAGGCCTACATGGCCGGGGACTGGAAGGCCGGCGCCGGCACCGACCTGGCCGACCTGCTCACCCCGTTCGCCGCACGGCTGACCAGCCTCGTGCCACCGGCCCTGCAGCGGCTGCGCGGGCTCGTGGACCGACGGCTGCCGGCAGAACAGGACAACAGCATCGGGGGTTCGCGCAGCAACATCGCCGCGCACTACGACCTGAGCAACGAGCTGTTCGCCTCCTTCCTCGACCCGACGATGACCTACTCCTGCGCATGGTTCGACGACACCTCCGCCGACGGTGACCTGATGCTCGAGCGGGCCCAGCAGCGCAAGATCGACGCCGTGCTCGACCTCGCGCACGTCCGCGCCGGTACCCGGCTGCTGGAGATCGGCACCGGGTGGGGCTCGCTGGCCGTCCGCGCGGCACAGCGCGGCGCAGACGTCACGACGATCACGTTGTCGCAGGAGCAACGACGATTTGCCAGTGCCCGGGTCCGGGAGGCCGAGATGGCCGACCGGGTCGACCTGCGGCTGCAGGACTACCGCGAGGTCGAGGGGCGGTTCGACGCGGTGGTCAGCGTGGAGATGATCGAGGCCGTCGGCGAGTCCTACTGGCCCACCTACCTGTCCGCCCTCGACCGGCTGCTGGCCCCCGGTGGGACGATCGGCATCCAGACCATCACCATGGCCCACGACCGGCTGCTCGCGACCCGGCACAGCTTCGGCTGGATCCAGAAGTACATCTTCCCCGGGGGATTGATTCCGTCCGTGCCGGCCATCGAGCAGAACCTTCGGTCGCACACCACGTTGCGGGTCAGCGGGAGTCGAGAGTTGGGGCCGCACTACGCTCGCACCCTCCACCTGTGGCGGGAGCGTTTCCTGCAGCAGTGGCCGCAGGTCCGGGGGCAGGGCTTCGACGAGACCTTCCGGCGGATGTGGGAGTTCTACCTCGCCTACTGCGAGGCGGGCTTTCGCAGCGAGTACCTCGGCGTCAGCCAGCTCCAGCTGACCAGGCGGCCGTCATGGGCCTGAGGCGTCGTCGCACCCAGGGCCTGAGGGCGTGGGGTGGCCGTGGTGGGGGTG
Source organism: Intrasporangium sp. (assembly GCF_039812505.1). Lineage (GTDB taxonomy): Bacteria > Actinomycetota > Actinomycetes > Actinomycetales > Dermatophilaceae > Intrasporangium_A. Next base: position 19,769 of record NZ_JBDIAQ010000053.1, read on the forward strand.
TTGCCGGCCGCCTGGTCGGTGTCGTGCAGCCGCTGCTCGGAGGCGGCCCGCTACCGGTCCGGATCCGGGCCTGGGACGGCAGCGAGGTCGGACCAAAAGCCGCTCCGTTGCTGCTGATCCGGTCGCGGCGGGCCTTGCGCCGTCTAGTCTGGCGCCCGGGCGAGCTCGGGTTGGCGCAGGCCTATGTCACCGGGGAGATCGACGTGCCCGGCGGCGTGGACGACCTGACCGACGGCCTGCGCCGGATCTGGCACGTGGCGCAGAGCGGCCCGGGTGGCGCGGTGCGGCTGACTCCCCGACAGAAGGTGGGGGCGTTGCGCACCGTGGCCAGGGTCGGCGCCCTCGGCCCGCCGCCGAAGGCTCCGGTGACGCAGGCGCGGCTTCGCGGTGGACGTCATACCACGGCCCGGGACCGGGCAGCCATCGGTCACCACTACGACCTGGCGAGCGAGTTCTACGCCCTCCAGCTCGATCCGAGCATGGCGTACTCGTGCGCCTACTACGGCGATGCCGACGCGACCCTCGAGCAGGCTCAGCGGGCCAAGCTCGACCTGGTCTGCCGCAAGCTCGGGCTGGAGCCCGGCATGCGTCTGCTGGACGTGGGCTGTGGCTGGGGATCCTTGGCCCTGCACGCTGCCGAGCACTACGGGGCGCAGGTCGTGGCCGTCACCATCTCGCCCAGCCAGGTCGAGCTGGTCACCGAGCGGATCGCAGAGCGGGGCCTCGCCGGCCGGGTCGAGTTGCGGCTGCAGGACTACCGCGACCTCACCGAGCAGGACGTCGACGCGGTCGCCTCGATCGAGATGGGCGAACACGTCGGCGAGGACCACTATCCCACCTACGCGGCCACCATGTTCGGCGCGCTGAAGCCCGGCGGACGGCTCCTGATGCAGCAGATGTCCAGGCGGCTCGATGCCGCTCCCGGAGGTGGAGCGTTCATCGAGCGGTTCATCGCACCCGACATGCACATGCGGCCCCTGTCGGCGACCCTGGGCCACCTGGAGGCGGCCGGCTTCGAGGTCCGCGACGTGCACGCTCTGCGCGAGCACTACGTCCGCACCGTTGCGGACTGGCTCGCCGCCTACGAGTCCCGGTACGACGAGGCGGTCCGGCTTGTCGGGCAGGAGTGGGCGCGCGCCTGGCGTCTCTACCTGGCCGGCGGTTCGCTGGCCTTCGAGCAGGGTCGGATGGGCGTGGACCAGGTGCTGGCCACCCGGCCGCTCCCCTCGGGTCACTCGGGTCTGCCCGCCACCCCCACCTGGCACGGGGAATGACCGACACCGGCTTCGCCGGCGGCGCGCTGCTCGGCTCAATGGTCTGGAGCGCCGCGGCGATCGTGGTGGTCCTCGCGGTCACCTTCGCCCGGGCCCGCCACACGGGCGGGCACCGCGTCGTCGACACGGCGTGGGGCCTGCTGTTCGTGGCCGTCGCGGTCACCACCTTCGTGCGCTCGGCCGGTGACGGCGGCAGCGGCCGACGCTGGCTGCTGCTGGTCATGACGCTGCTGTGGGGAGTGCGGCTGGCCGTCCACCTGGGTCGGCGCAGCCGGGGCGCGGGGGAGGACCCCAGGTATGCCGAGCTCCTGGCCGGCCGCGGTCTGGTCTTCACGATCGCCAGTGTCTACCTCCTGCAGGGAGCTCTGGCGTTCGTCGTGTCGATGCCGGTCCAGGTGGGCATGCTCGAGCGCGCGCCGCTCGGTGTGCTCGACTGTCTCGGGGCCGCGCTCTGGCTCGTCGGACTCGGTTTCGAGGCGGTCGGCGACCGACAGCTCGACCGCTACAAGGCCGACCCCGACCGCGAGCCGGTCCTGGACACCGGGCTGTGGCGCTACACCCGCCACCCCAACTACTTCGGCGACGCGTGTGTCTGGACCGGCCTGTTCCTGGTCGCCGCCGGGCACTGGCCCGGGCCGCTGACCCTGCCCAGCCTGGCGGTGATGGTCTATCTGCTCGCCTTTGGCTCTGGGAAACGCGTGCTCGAACGCAGCATGTCCCAGCGTCCCGGCTACGCTGCCTATATGGCGCGGACCTCCGGCTTCGTGCCCTGGCCGCCGGGGCAGCCGTGAGACAGGCGGTGGACGCCAGAACGCCCGCGTGAGACGTGATCCGGTCGGGTGCCCCTGCGGCCGAGCAGATCAGGCAGCAGCGCGACCACGGTCGCCCAGGCTGCCGATGACGGGTCGATGAGGGTCAGGTGGTCGCCCTGGACAGGGTGCAGGACGGCCCGGTCGCCGGCCTCGGTGGCCGCGTCGACGTAGGCCGCGCTCTGGGCGTAGGGGACCGTCGTGTCGTCCTTGCTGTGCACGCAGTGGACGGTCGCGCCGATCGGCAGGCGCCGGATCGGGTCGGCCGTCCGGTAGCGCTCGGGCACCTTGGCCGCGGTCCCACCGAGCAGGTCCGGCACCGCCGTGCCTCCCAGGCCGGAGCGCCCGGCGACGGTCAGATCCAGCACCCCGGCCTGGGAGACGACCCCGGTCAGGTCAACCCGCGGGACGGCGAGGGGCAGCGACGGGTCGCTTGACCTCGCCGTCGTGCTAGCACGTCCGGCCAGCCATGCCGCGAGCTGTCCGCCCGCCGAGTGGCCGATGGCCACCACGGCCGAGGTGTCGATCGGGCCGTGGTCGCCTCCCCGGGCCACCTCGGCCAGCTTGTCGACGCCCGTGGCGACATCCAGGAACGTCGCCGGCCCGCCGCCGCCGTCCCCCAGACGTCGATATTCCAGGTTCCAGGCGACCCAGCCGCGCCCGGCCAGGTCGGCGGCCAGCGGTGTGCCCAGGTCGGCGGTGTATGCCGCGCGCCAGAACCCACCATGGATGATCACCACGGTGCCTGGCCGACGTCTGCCACCAGGCAGATGCAGGTCGGCATACTGCGAGCTGTCCGAGCCGTAGGGCACCCGGACTCTCGTCCTGCGGACTCCCGACGTGCTGCTTGATCTGGCCGGAGTGTGACCCGGTCGGGCCCGCGGGGCCGCGTGACCGCCACCTGCGCAGCCCGTGAGGCCGGCTCCGGCAGCGCCGGCGAGAAGACCCAGCGCGGTCCTGCGGCTGAAGTGCTTCTCATCCGCCACGGTGCTCCTTCTCGTTCGCACGGCAGGTTTGCTCATGCCGCTCGTTCGGAGCGAGCACCACCGGTGGATGGTGGCAGGAGCGGTGTCGACCTTCTGACCAGATCTCTGACCGAGACTCACGGGGATGCGATGAGACGCGCGCCGAGGGAGGCGCCACGAAGGCAAAGATCGTGCGGCATGGCTACCAACCATGGCGCGCCCCGAGGCGGCTGAGCGCTCTCCGTGTCTGCTCATAACCCGGAGGTCGCAGGTTCAAATCCTGCCCCCGCTACCAAACTCAGGCTCGGAGATCGTGGATCTCCGAG
>NZ_JBDIAQ010000054.1:0-22974 GCF_039812505.1 Intrasporangium sp.
CGATCCTTTCGGGCAGTCACAGGTCGGGGCACGACAGTCCCCATCGAGCGTTCAGTTGTCCCGGTCGAGCGTGCAGTTGCGCGAGTCGATAGTGCAGTAGTGCGAGTCGAGGGTCGATGCTGCTGCACGCTCGATGACAACGACTGCACGTTCGATGAGAAGTGCTGCACGCTCGATGACAACGACTGCACGCTCGATGACAACGACTGCACGCTCGATGAGAAGTGCTGCACGCTCGATCAGGGGGAGGGGCGTCAGGGGCGTCAGGAGACCAGCACGACGACCAGGGTGCGCGGTCCGTGCACGCCCTCGACCCGGCTCAGCTCGATGTCGCTGGTCGCGCTGGGCCCGCTGATCCAGGTCAGCGGCCGCAGGCCGTCCGGGCCGGGACGCAGCCGGGCCACCGCCTCGGGCACGTCGTGGACCACCTGGTCGGCGCGCACCACGCACACGTGCACGTCGGGGACCAGGGTCAGCTCGCGCCGGCCCTGGTCGGCCCGGTGGTCGAGCACGATCGTGCCCGTGGTCGCGATCCCGACCGCGGCCGCGGTCACGACAGCGTCGACCGACTCAAGCTGCCCGTGCGAACCGGCCTGCGCCTCCGGAACGGCGACAACGCCCGGCCCGACCGCGCCCGTCCAGGCCGGGTCCAGGCCCGACGGCACGACGACCCGACGGCATCCGGCCGCGGTCAGCGCCTCCGCGACGCGTTCGGCCACGTGCGCCGCGTCGCACTGCAGCACCGTGGCGCGGTAGTCGGCGACGTTCTCGGCGAACAGCCGCAGGGTCGGCTCCGCGCCGGGCGAGGGGATCGCGACGACCGGCGTGGCACCCCGTGCCCCGATCGGGTCCGGCACGTCCGCGGTCGCCGCGCGCACCCAGCCCAGGATCTGCTCTCGTGCGCTCACCTCGCACCGTCTTCCCGCTCGCGATGCCACCACTCGCGGAAGCTCTCCGTGGGCGGGGTCGGGACGTCCCGCGCGCCGGTCCAGGCGCCGAGACCCGGCACCGACCGCACCGGGCGCTCCCGGCCGCCGCGGCGCAGCACCTTCCCGGCGGCGCTCGACACCCGCTGTGCCGCACCCAGCCGGCGCGGGTCGGACAGCACCCAGGCGGCCGCGCGCATCGCCGCCGACTCCGGGGTCGCTCCCGCCTCCTCGACGACCCGGCCGCGCAGCTCGACCAGCAGCTCCGGGATGTTGATCCGCACCGGGCAGGCGTCGAAGCACGCCCCGCACAGGCTCGAGGCATAGGGCAGCGACTTGTCGACGGGACTGGCCATGCCGCGCTGCAACGGGTTGAGGATCGCCCCGATCGGGCCGGGATAGACCGAGCCGTAGGCGTGCCCGCCGGTCCGCTCGTAGACCGGGCACACGTTCAGGCACGCCGAGCAGCGGATGCACCGAAGTGCCTGCCGGCCAAGGCGGTCCGCGAGGACGTGGCTGCGCCCGTTGTCAAGCAGCACGACGTGCACCTCCTGCGGTCCGTCGCCCTCGTGCACCCCGGTCCACATCGTCGTGTAGGGGTTCATCCGCTCGCCGGTGCTCGAGCGCGGCAGCAGCTGCAGCATCGGGGCGAGGTCGTCCCAGGTCGGCAGGACCTTCTCGATCCCGACCACCGAGACGAGCGTCTCGGGCAGGGTCAGGCACATCCGGCCGTTCCCCTCCGACTCGACGACGACGAGGGTGCCGGTCTCGGCGACCGCGAAGTTCGCCCCCGAGATGCCCACCTTGGCGCGCAGGAACTTCTCGCGCAGGTGCAGCCGCGCGGCCTCGGCGAGCCGGGCCGGCTCGTCGGTCAGGTCGTCGGGTGCGGGCCGGCCGACCTGGCCCATCTCGTGCCGGAAGATCTCGCGGATCTCGCTGCGGTTGCGGTGGATCGCCGGCACGAGGATGTGGCTGGGCCGGTCGTGCCCGAGCTGGACGATGAGCTCGGCCAGGTCGGTCTCCCAGGCGTGGACGCCGGCCGCCTCGAGCGCCTCGTTGAGCTCGATCTCCTGGGTCGCCATCGACTTGACCTTGACGACCTCGTCGACCCCCTTGGCCCGGATCACCTCCACCACGATGCGGTTCGCCTCGGCGGCGTCGCGGGCCCAGTGGACCGTGGCCCCGTTCGCGGTCAGGCTCGCCTCGAGCTGCTCGAGGTAGTCGCCCAGGTGGGTCAGCGCCTCGTCCTTGAGGTCGGCACCCACGTGCCGCAGGTGCTCCCACTCCGGCACCTCGGCCACGACCTTCGCCCGCTTGGCGCGGATGGTGTGCGTCGCGTGGCGCAGGTTGCGCCGCTGCTGGGTGTTCGCCAGCTCGGCCTTGGCGGCCTCGGGGAACTTCGGCATCCCGACGAACGTCGGCGACGTCTGCTGCACCGGTGGGTATGCCGTCGAGCCGGCTCCCGCCGCACCCCTCGGTTTGGTACTCATGCCGGCTCCTCCTCCGTCGAGGCGAGGACCTCGGCCAGGTGCATGGTGCGCACCCCGGCGCGCTGGCGCCCGAGGATCCCGCCGATGTGCGACAGGCACGAGTTGTCGCTTGCGACCACGACCTCGGCCCCGGTGTCCATGACGGCCCGGGCCTTGTCCGCGCCCATGGCGATCGACACGTCCGCGTTCTTCATCGCGAAGGTACCGCCGAAGCCGCAGCACTCGTCGGCCCCGGGCAGGTCGACCAGGTCCATGCCCCGCACCGCCCGCAGCAGCCGCAGCGGCTTGTCCCCGACCCGGATCATCCGCAGCGAGTGGCACGTCGGGTGGTAGGTGACCCGGTGCGGGAAGTAGGCGCCGACGTCGGTGACCTGCAGGACGTCGACGAGGAACTCGGACAGCTCCAGGACGCGCGGGACCAGCGCCTCGACCCGGCTGGTCAGGCTCGCGTCGCCCGCCACGATCATCCGGTGCTGCTCACGGACCGAGCCGACGCACGACCCGGACGGCGCGACCACGACGTCGTAGGACCCGAACACGTCGAGGAAGTGGCGCACCAGCGGCACTGCGTCAGCGGCATACCCGGTGTTGGTGAGGATCTGGCCGCAACACGTCTGCTCCGCGGGGAACTCGACCTCGCAGCCGAGCCGTTCGAGCAGGCGGACCGTCGCCTTGAGCGTCTCGGGCCACATCGTGTCGTTGAAGCAGGTCGCGAAGAGCGCGACGCGCCGCGTCGGGGTGCTCACCTTCGCAGCATCCCCGCGGTCACGGCGGACCGCAACCCCGGGGTATGCCGCTGGGCTCAGCCCGCGGTGATCGTGGCCGTGTGCGGGGTGTCGGCCGCGGACGTGCCGACGAGGACGGTGTAGTCGCCGGCCGCGGTCCGGAAGCTGCTCGTGGCGTAGTCCCAGACGGAGAACGGGTGGTGGCTGGCGGTCGGGTCGACGACGATCGTCACCTGCTCGGTGGCGCCCGGCTCGAGCGACACCTTGGCGAACCCGACGAGCCGCTTGGGCGGCTGTCCGGGCGCCGGTACCCCGAGGTAGACCTGCACGACCTCGGCCCCGGCGACCGGTCCGGTGTTGGTCAGTGCGCCCGTCACGGTGACCGGCGCGGCCACGCCGCCGGGCGCGTCGACGGCTACGTCGGCCAGCTCGAAGGTCGTGTAGGACAGGCCGTGCCCGAAGCCGAACAGCGGTTCGATGCCCTGGCCCTGGAACCAGCGGTAGCCCATCTGCAGGCCCTCGGAGTAGCGGATCACCGGGTAGCCGTCGCCCTCGTCGGTACCCGGGTAGCGCTCGGGGTGGCCCGCGTAGAGGGTGTCGTCCTCGGAGCGCGGGTAGCAGGTGGGCACCTTGCCGGACGGGTTGGCGACGCCGAAGAGCAGGTCGGCGACGACGTGCCCGTCCTCGGTGCCCTGGTTCCACACCTCGAGCACCGCGGGTGCCGCGTCGATCCACGGCATGAGGACCGGGTTGCTGTCCTTGAGCACGACGACGGTGCGGTCGCCCACGGGCAGCAGCTCGGCGAGCATCCGGTTCTGGTCGTTCAGCATGTTGGCGTGCGGCTGGTCGGCGCCCTCGGTGGCGACCAGGCCGGCCATGAGGACCACGACATCGGCGGCCGCGGCGGCCCGGCGGGCCTCGTCGAGGTTGGACAGGTCGTCGGCGACGGTCACCTTGCTCACCGTCGCCGATGAGCCGAGGCCGGCCAGCACGTCGCGCATCCCGTCGAGCGGCGGCACGGTGTAGAGCGGGACGACCTTCGACGAGCCGCCCCCGCCGAGGCAGGCGTCGTCGACGAAGGCCGACTGGCCGATGACCGCGATGGATTCGACGTGCGGGTCGAGCGGGAGCAGCCCGCCGTCGTTCTTGAGCAGCACCGCGATCTGCCGGCCGATGTCGCGGGCGGTGGCGCCGTGGGCCTGTGCGTCGATCTGGCCTGGTGCGTAAGGGCGTTCGAACTGGCCGAAGCGGAACATCTGCGTGTAGCGGCGCACCAGCGCCCGGTCGACGGTCTCGATCTCGAGGCTCGTGTCGGACAGGGCGGCCTTGACGTTGGTCTCGTTGAGCCACTTGGCGTCGGGCATCTCGTGGTCCATGCCGGCGTTCAGCGAAGCGGCCGCCGACCGGCACGACCAGAAGTCGGACTGCACGTAGCCGTCGAAGCCCCACTCGGTGCGCAGGATGTCGGTCAGGGTCGGGCGGCACTCGGTGGCGTAGACCCCGCGGATCCGGTTGTAGGCGCTCATCACGGCGGCGACCTGCGCGTCCTTGACGACCATCTCGAAGGGCAGCAGGTACAGCTCGCGCAGCACGTGCTCGTCGACCTCGACGCTGGCGCGGAACCGCTCGTACTCCTGGTCGTTGACCACGTAGTGCTTGACCATCGCGATGACGTCGTGCTCCTGGATCGCCCGGGTCACGGCGACCCCCATCACCCCGGACAGGTACGGGTCCTCGGAGAAGTACTCGAAGTTGCGGCCCGCGATCGTCGTGCGGTGCAGGCACACCCCGGGCCCCTCGAGCACGTGCTGGCCCAGGGTGGCCGTCTCGGAGCCGATGACGTCCCCGTAGGCGTAGGCCAGGTCGGGGTCGAAGGAGGCCGCCAGCCCGATCGTCATCGGCAGCGAGGTGGCCGGCGGGCTCGGCGTCCCGTCGCCCATCCCGACGCCGACCGGGCCGTTGGTGATCCGGAACCGGGGGATGCCCAGCTCCTCGATACCGGTGACGTGCCGCTCGACCCGGATCTGCGCGGCGAGCTGCTCCAGGTCGGCGCCCTGCTCAGCCGCCTGGGCCGACAGGGCGTAGATGTCGATCGTCTCCATCGCACCGTGCAGCTGGGCGATCTTCTGTTCCAAGGTCATTGCGGCGACGAGCCGCTCGGCCCGCTCGCGGGGCGTGGCTGACGTGTCCCGCCAGTCGCTGGCCGGGGCGTCGTCCGTTGCCGGGGCGTTCTCGGGGGCAGGTCGCGTGTCGGTCATCCGGAAGGTCTAGCACGTCCCTCGAACGGCCGACAACGCCGGCCGGGTCGGCACGTGCCGTGACCAGTTCGGGTGGTCGGCCCGGCTGTCCGGGGGCGCCCGGCGCCCCATGTAACGATTTGACATCAAGATATTAGGTTCGCTACCGTTCTGGAGGTTAGAGCGATTTGTCCGGTATCAACCATTACTTACGCATGCGGCTCGTCGAAGGAACAGGGGAGTGGTCCAGCACATGTATCGAACGTCGGCCAGAGTCAGGCGCACACCCTTGCTGGCCGCTCGGCGGCCCTGACCCCCGGGGGTTGTGCGTGGTTTGCGTCGCCCTGGCGACCACAACCGCACACACCCCCGCCATCGGTCCCGGCGGGTGCCGTCAGCTACCGCGACGCCGCACCCTCCCGAGCGCGCCGGCGGATCGCCCCGTACATCCACACCAGGACGGCGACGAACACGACCACGCCCAGCCCGTTCGCCCAGGGCGCGAAGCCCGCGCCGACGATCGCCATCGGCTCGCCGCTGCCCGACGCGACGACGATGGCGGCGTAGAGCACGCCCCACAGGCTGTCGCCCACGATCAGGCCGGTCGCCATGAGCACGCCGAGCCGCTTGGCCCGGTCCGGGTCGGTCTGCCGGGCGGCCCACCCGTCGTAGAGGTGCCCGAGCACGGCGCCGACCGCGATCATCACGGTCAGCGACATCGGCAGGTAGATGCCCATCCCGACGGCCAGGGGCGGCAGCCGGCGGTGGTGCCCGATCCGGGCCAGCCACTCGTCGAGCACGATGACGGCTGCGCCGATGACCACGCCCAGGCCGACCTTGCCCCAGTCGAGCTGCCCGCCGAAGACGCCCTCGGCCAGTGCGGAGATGAGGCCCGCCTGCGGGGCCGGCAGGGCGTCCGGACCGGCTCCCGGTGCGCCGAGGAAGCCGAACGCTGCGTTGAGCAGGTCGAGCACCGGGGCGATGACGAGGGCGCCGAAGACGACGCCGATGACGAGCGAGACCTGCTGCTTCCACGGCGTGGCGCCGACCAGCTGGCCGGTCTTGAGGTCCTGCAGGTTGTCGTTGGAGATCGTCGCGATTGCGAAGATGATCGCCGTCGCGAACAGCGTGTAGGCCACCAGCTCGGTGATCCGCTGCGGGTCGCCCCCTGCCCCGTGCAGGATCACCATGACCAGCGACAGCAGCAGCGTCACCAGGATCCCGACCCCGGAGATGGGGCTGTTGGACGAGCCGATCAGGCCGGCCATGTAGCCGCAGATGGCGGCGACGATGGCCCCGATGACGACGGTGAAGACGACCGTGACGATGATCGTGCCGGCCTTGTCGTCCTGCAGGTGGGTCTCGTCGAGGAAGTACCAGAGCAGCGCGGCGATCGGGATCAGCGAGACGAGGATCCAGCCGCCGACGATGCTGATCGGCAGGTCCTGCTCCTGCAGGGTCACGCTATGCCCGGCCCGCCGGGCCCGCGCCGAGACGGCGGCGTCCTTGATGCCGCGCACGATCGGCCCGACGATCTTCACCAGGGCCCAGATCGCCGCGATGGCCATCGTGCCGGCGCCGACGAACCGCACGTCCTGGGTGAAGGTCGCGTCGACCAGGTCGGAGACGGTGCCGCCGGCGGTGGCCTGGCCCCAGCTCATCACCGGCACGAGCACTCCCCAGCCGATGGCCAGCCCGACGAACATCGCGATGCCGACGGACAGCCCGACGAGGTGCCCGATCCCGACGAGCGACAGCGACAGGCTGACCGAGCCGCCGATGGCGCCCGAGCCGACCCGGACGGCGGTGGACAGGCCGTCGGACAGGACCTTGAGCTTGGTCAGGATCCCGAAGGCGGCGGAGACCACGCCGCCCATGATGATCGTGTGCAGGCTCCCCTTGTCGCTCTGGGCGCCCGACTTCGACCCGACCTCGAGCACCTCGGCGGCGGCCACCCCCTCCGGGTAGGGCAGGTCCGAGGTGGTCACCAGCGCCCGCCGCAGCGGCACGGTGTACATGACGCCCAGCGCGCCGCCGATGATGCAGATGGCCAGGGTGGTCCAGTAGGGGAAGTTCTGCCACCAGCCGATGATGATCAGGCCGGGCAGCACGAAGATGATCGCCGCGAGCGTGCCGGCGGCCGAGGCGATCGTCTGGACGATGTTGTTCTCCTGCACGCTCGTGTCCCGCACCCGCCGCAGGATCGCCATCGAGATCACGGCGGCCGGGATCGAGGTGGCGAAGGTGAGCCCGACCTTGAGCCCGAGGTAGACGTTGGCGGCGGTGAACACGAGCGTGATGACCCCGCCGAGGATGATCCCCCGGATGGTCAGCTCGCGCGGCGTCGTGGCCTTGGTGGGAGCGGTGCTCGACATCGTCGGAGCCTCCTGCGGGTGCGAGGTGGTCGGTCTCCGGACCGCGGACGGACCGCGGCCGGGACAGGGGTCACAACGGGGCAGTTCGGCGGCTGAAGCCCCTCCACAGTTGCACACCGTCGCAGCGCGCGCACGCCCGGGGAGCCGTGGCTGTGCTAGAAACGAGCAGGACCGAAGGGGGTCTCCCGTGGACACGCTCAGCATCGGCATCGTCGCGACGTCGCGCAAGCCGGACGAGCACCGGCTGCCGATCCATCCGGCGCACGTGGTGCGGATCGACGCGGACCTGGCGTCCCGAGTCTGGCTGGAGACGGGATACGGCGAGCCGTTCGGGGTCACCGACGCCGACCTGGCGCCGCACGTGGCCGGGCTGTGCCCGCGGGCCGAGCTCGCCGCCCGCTGCGACGTCATCATGCTGCCCAAGCCGGTGCCGGCCGACCTGGCCGACCTGCGCGACGGGCAGGTCCTGTGGGGCTGGCCGCACTGCGTCCAGGACGCCGAGATCACCCAGCTCGCAATCGACAAGCGGCTGACCCTGATCGCGTTCGAGGCGATGAACCACTGGAACGCCGACGGGTCCTACGCCCTGCACGTGCTGCACAAGAACAACGAGCTCGCCGGCTATGCCTCGGTGCTGCACGCCCTCACGCTGGTCGGCTCGACCGGCCACTACGGCCGGCCCCTGACTGCGGCCGTGCTCGGCTTCGGGTCGACCTCCCGCGGGGCGGTGACCGCCCTCGGCGCCTTCGGTGCCGCCGAGGTGCACGTGCTGACCCAGCGCGAGCCGATCGCGGTCGCGGCGCCGATCCACTCGGCCACGATGTCCCGCTTCGAGCCGGGCCGGCGGGACGGCACGGTGGGCGTCGTGGCCCTGCCGGAGGGCGATGCCCCCCTGCCCGAGTACCTCGCCGGTCACGACCTGATCGTCAACTGCGTCCTGCAGGACCCGAACGACCCGATGATGTTCCTGACCGAGCGCGACCTCCCGCGCCTCGCGCCGGGCACCCTGGTCGTCGACGTCTCGTGCGACGCCGGCATGGGCTTCTCCTGGGCGCGGCCCACGGGCTTCGACGCGCCGATGCTCACCGTCGGTGACCGGGTGCGCTACTACGCGGTCGACCACAGCCCCTCCTACCTGTGGAACTCCGCGACGTGGGAGATCAGCCAGGCCCTGCTGCCCTACCTCGGCACGGTGCTCGCCGGCCCCGACGCGTGGGCCGCGGACCCGACGGTCAGCCGCGCCATCGAGATCCGGGACGGCGTGGTGCGCAACCCCGACATCCTCGAGTTCCAGTCCCGCTCGGCCGAGTACCCGCATCCGGTCACCCGCTAACCCGCGAATCCGACTGCGCCACAGCACAACCACGCCAGAGCACGACTGCAGGTATGCCGCTCAGCCGGCCGAGCGGCATACCCGCGGTCGGGTGGGTGACTGGGCGTTCAGTCCCGCGCCAGGAACTCGATCGCGGCCTGCTTGAAGGCGCGCGCCGAGACCGCGTTGACGTGGGTGCGGCCGGGCAGCGTGTGGACCTCGGCCGTCGGGACGAGCTGCTCGAGCACCGGGAGCGCACCGACCAGCTCGTCCTGCTGACCCCACACGACGAGCACCGGCTGGGGCGGGACCGCGGTGGCCGCGTCGTACGGCTCCTGCTTGACCGCCTCGACCAGGCGCAGCAGCACATGCGCATCCGAGTCGGGCGCGGCCTGCATCATCGCGACGAGGGCCCCGGTGGAGACGTCCCCGACGGGCGTGCCGTCGGCGAGGAAGCGCTGCGCGGCGGCGAGGTCGAGCCGGGCGAGCGGGTCGCCGTTGCTCGCGCCGCCCAGCACGAGACGGCGCACGATGTCCGGGTGGCCGGCCCCGAGCTCCCACGCCAGCCGCGAGCCGAACGAGTAGCCGATGACGTCGAGGCCGCTCGTCGGGTCCCCGGCCGTGATCGGCCGGGCACCGGCGTCGGTGGCGATCCGCAGCAGTGCGTGGCGGATCCGGCTCGGCGCGTAGGCGGCGACGTCCTCCGGGGCCGGGCTGGCGCCGTGGCCGGGCAGGTCGGCGGCGATGACGCGGCGGCCGGCGGCGAGCAGGGCGGTGAACCACCCGGTCTGCTCCCAGGTGAGCCGGACCGACGAGGCGAAGCCGTGGACCAGCAGCACGGGCGGCAGCGCGGCCGGGAACTCCGGCTCGGCGACGACGACGTCGAGCCCGACGTCCGTGTGGTGGGTCGGGACGGCCACCTCAGTCGTCGTCCAGGTTGGCGCTCAGGCGCACCCGCCGCTTGGGCGGACCCTCGGCCGGGACGGTCCCGACGATGCCGGCGGTGTCGTCGGCCACCTCAAAGACGATCAGCGGGTCGCCGACCTTGACGACCTCGCCGGGGGCGCCGTACGTCTTCTTGACGACGCCGGCCTGCGGCGAGGGCAGCTCGAGCGTCGACTTGGTCGTCTCGACCTCGACCATCGGCTGGTTGCGCTCGACCTGGTCGCCCTCGGCGACCAGCCAGTCGAGGACGGTCGCCTCGATCAGGCCCTCGCCGAGGTCGGGCAGTGGGAAGGACAGCTCAGCCACGCTGGTACTCCAATACTCGCTGGATGCCGAACAGGATGCGGTCGACGCTCGGGACGTACTCGTCCTCCAGCTCACCGGAGGGGTAGGGCACGTCGAAGCCGGTGACCCGCTCGACCGGGGCCTTGAGGGTGGCGAAGCAGCGCTCGGTGACGAGCTGGGCGACCTCGGCGCCCAGGCCGGCCGTGAGCGGGGCCTCGTGCACGACGACGGCCCGGCGGGTCCTGGCGACCGACGCGGCGAGGGCGTCCGCGTCGATCGGCTTGAGCCAGCGCAGGTCGAGCACCTCGATGTCGACGCCGTCCTCGGCGGCCAGCTCGGCAACCTGCAGGCAGCGGGCCACCATCGCGCCCCACGCCACGAGCGTCAGGTGGCGACCCGCGCGGGCGACCCTGGCTCCCCACGGGGTTGCGGTGCTCTCGGAGCCGGGCGCGGCGGCGGCGTCGGCCTCGGTGACGACCGGGCCCTTCTGCCAGTAGCGCGACTTCGGCTCCATGAAGATGACCGGGTCGTTCATCCGCACGGCGGTCTTCAGCAGCGTGTAGGCCTGCTGCGGGTCGGCCGGGGAGACCACCTTCAGGCCCGGGACGTGGGCGAAGACGGCCTCGAGGCTCTCGCCGTGCATCTCGGGTGCCCGGATGCCGCCGAAGCTCGGCACGCGCAGCGTCACCGGCATCGGGAGTGCGCCGCGCGAGCGGTAGTGCATGCGGCCCAGCTGGGTCACGATCTGGTTCATCGCCGGGTAGCTGAAGCCGTCGAACTGGACCTCGGGGACCGGGCGGAAGCCGGCCATCGCGAGCCCGATCGACATCCCCAGGATGCCCGACTCGGCCAGCGGGGTGTCGAAGACCCGGTCGGAGCCGCGGGCGGCGGCCAGGCCGTTGGTGACCCGGAACACGCCGCCCAGGGTGCCGACGTCCTCGCCGAGCACCAGCACGTCGTCGTCCTCGGCGAGCAGCTCGTCCAGGGCGAGGTTCAGGGCTCCCTGCAGCGAGAGGGTGCGCGGCTCGGGGCGTGCCGGGGCCGCCGTGGCGGTCGGGTGCGTCATGGTCTGGTCGGTCTCGATCCCGGTCCGGGTGGTCGCGGTCTGGTGGGTCATCGTCTCAGGCATGCTCGGACTCCTCGCGCCAGGCGGCCTTCTGGCGCATCAGCTGCTCGGTGGGCTCGGCGAAGACGAGGTCGAACATCTCGGCGCCGGGCCGTGGGCCGAGCGCGAGCAGGCCCTCCCGGACGGACTCGGCCGCTGCGGCTGCGGCCGCGTCGGCCGCGTCGAGGGTGGCGGTGTCGGCGACGTGCTCGGCGACAAGCCGCTGACGCAGGCTGACGACCGGGTCGGCGCCGGCGTCGGCCCGCTCCTGCTCGAGGGTGCGGTAGCGGCCCGGGTCGTCGGAGGTCGAGTGCGGCCCGCGGCGGTAGGTCATCGCCTCGACGATGACCGGGCCGTGACCGGCGCGGGCGCGGGCGACCGCACGACGGGTCGCCGTGAGCACCGCCGCGGCGTCGTTGCCGTCGACCTGAAGGGCGGGGATGCCGTAGCCCGCGCCGCGGGCCGCGACGCTGCCCCCGGCCACCTGCCGTTCGGTCGGCACCGAGATCGCCCAGCCGTTGTTCTGCACGAAGAAGACGACCGGGGCCGCGAACACGCCGGCGAAGTTCATCGCCTCGTGCACGTCACCCTGGCTGGAGGCGCCGTCGCCGAGGTAGGCGATCGCGACGCCGAGCCCGTCCACCGGTGCACCGGCGCGGGCGGCAGCCCGGGCGCGCAGGGTCTGTCCGTGCGCCCAGCCCACGGCGTGCAGCACCGAGCCGGCGACGACCGCCTGCAGGGGGGCGACGTGGGTGGCCGCAGCGTCCCACATGCCGCCGTGCCAGGTGGCCAGGTGGCTGGCCAGGTACTCGACCATGTCGACGCCGGCGGCCCGGGCGGCGCCCATCTCGCGGTAGGTCGGGAAGACGAAGTCACGGGTCAGGTCGAGGGCGAGCACCGAGCCGACCTGCGCGGCCTCCTGCCCGAGCTCGGGGGCGTAGGCCGGCAGGATGCCCTGGCGCTGCCAGGCGATCGCCGACACGTCGAGCTGCCGGACCGCCGTCATGAGGCGGTAGAGCTCGAGCAGCTCGGCGTGGGTCACATCAGGGGCGGCGGGCAGGTCGGGCAGCGGCAGCCCTGCCGCCCACCCGGTCGCGTCGCGGCGGGCAGGGGCCGGGACGGTGGTTGTTGTCTGCATATCAGGACGGTAGTTCTGATACACAAACTGTGCAACAGGCATTCATCAACATGAACAGTATGTGCAGTCACCGTCAGGTTGATGACTGATCGCTGCGCAACCTGCCGGGCCCGCGGGCCGGTACGCAAGAACACCATCAGTCGGGATCGGCGCATCCGCTCGTGCGTCAGGCGCCGACCGGCCGCACTTGTTGTGTCCGCCCGAACAGCCACCGGGGACGATCAGGCGGGGGCGCTCGCCGCGCGGAACCGGTCCCGACCCAATACGCTGCGAGCCATTCGCACGGTTCGGGCGATGCCGTGCGGGGAAGGCGGACGCAATGGCCAGGAGCACGGGACCCGGACCGCAGGGACGGGCGGGCGTGGACCGGCCGGGGGACCGGGCCTTCTTCGGTCATCCGATCGGCCTGTCGACGCTGTTCTTCGTCGAGATGTGGGAGCGCTTCTCCTACTACGGGATGCGCGCGATCCTGCTGTACTTCCTCGTCGACACGGCCGCCAACGGCGGCCTCGGCCTCGACAAGACGATCGGCGCGGCCGTCGTCACGATCTACGGCGCCTCGGTCTACCTGCTCTCCGTGGTGGGTGGCTACGCCGCCGACCGGCTCATCGGCGCCCGACGGTCGACCCTCTACGGGGGGATCGTCATCATGGCGGGCCACCTCAGCCTCGCGGTCCCGGCGACCGTCACCGCATGGTTGGGCATCGCCCTGGTAGCGCTCGGCACCGGGCTGCTGAAGCCGAACATCTCGACGATGGTCGGCCACCTGTACCACGAGCACGACCGTCGCCGCGACAGCGGGTTCACGGTCTTCTACATGGCGATCAACATCGGAGCCTTCCTCTCCCCGTTGGTCGTCGGGTTCCTGCGGGCCAACTGGGGCTACCACGCCGGCTTCTCCGCCGCGGCCGTCGGCATGGGCCTGGCGGTCGTCTGGTTCGTCCTGGGCCGGCGGACCCTCAACGAGGCACCCGACGAGGTCCCGAACCACCTGACCGACCAGGAGCGCAGGAGGGTGGGGGCCTACGTCGGCCTCATCCTCGTGGTCTTCGTGGTCATCGTCCTGCTCGCCGGGCTGTGGCGCGAGACGGTCTACGAACAGGTCATCGACGCGATCTCGATCGCCGCCATCACCGTCTCGATCGGCTACTTCGTGATGATGTTCCGCAGCCCCAAGGTGACGGCGATGGAGCGCTCCCACCTGCTCGCCTACATCCCGTTGTGGGTGGGCTCGCTGGTGTTCTGGATGATCTACGAGCAGGCGGCCGGCAAGATGGCGCTGTTCGCCTCGGACCGCACCGTGACGCAGGTCGGGGGCACCGCCGTCAACCCGGAGTGGTTCCAGTCCGTGCCGGCGCTCGCGGTCGTCGTGCTCGCGCCGGTGTTCGGGCTGGTCTGGACCCGGCGGGCCGGACGCTTCCCGTCCACGGCCTCGAAGTTCGCCCTCGGCGTCGCGGTCATCGGCGTGTCGGCGCTGGTCATGTCCTGGGCCTTCGCGACCTTCCAGGGCAACACCGCGCCGATCTACATCCTCGGCGGCGTCTTCGTCATCCAGACCATCGGCGAGCTGTGCCTGTCGCCGGTCGGCCTGTCGGCGACCACGCGCCTGGCGCCGGTGGCCTTCGCGAGCCAGGCGATGGCCCTGTGGTTCCTGAGCAGCGCGGCCGGCCAGTCGGTCGCGGCGCAGGTCATCACCGCGATGCGCGGCATGCCGGACTCGCAGTACTACCTCGTCAACGCCGTCATCGCGCTGGCCGTCGCGGTGGTCATCTTCGCGATGGTCCCGTGGATCCGGCGGAAGATGGCGACCGCCGAGCTGGGTGCGCCCGACGACGAGGCGGTGGTCGCCCACTGAGCCGGCGCGCGGGCTGCGCTGAGCGGCATACGATCTCGTGGGTATGCCGTCCAGCCGCCTTCCGGCGCAGGCGGGCCCGGGCCCGGGTCCGGGCCGAGAGTCGCAGTGCCGGATGACGCGAGGGTATAGTCAGCAGTGGCGGGCCGTTCGTTCGACGCAATGAGCGTGGTTTTCACACGTTCGTCCGATTCCGTGCCCAACGGGGTGCTCGGAGAGCAACCGCTACCGGCATCAGGAGGCGACCATGAGCCAGTTCATCACGTGGCTCAGCGAGATCATCGACCGTTACGACATGGCCGACCGCGACCCGCTGTTCCACATCGGCTGACGACCGTCGCAGGCCCCGTCACGAGAGATCGTGACGGGGCCTTGTTCCACCAGCCGCGGGCCGGCCCGGCTCGAGCCCGACCGGCCTCGACGGGTCAGGGCACGAGACGGTAGCCGACCCCCGCGGACGGTCTCGATCCGCCCGTCCCCGATCTTTCCGCGCAGGTAGCGGACGTACACGTCGACGACGTTCGAGCCCGGGTCGAAGTGGAAGCCCCACACCCGGCTGAGCAGCTGCTCCCTGGTCAGCACCTGGTCCGGGTGGCGCAGGAAGGTCTCGAGCAGCCCGAACTCGCGAGCCGTCAGCTCGACCTGTCGCCCGCCGGTGCTGACCCGTCGGGTACGCAGGTCGAGGGCCAGGTCGCCGCTGCGCAGCACCGTCTCCTCCGGCCGTCCGGTACTGCGCAGTCGCAGCCGGATCCGCGCGAGCAGCTCGTCGAACGCGAACGGCTTGCGCATGTAGTCGTCCGCCCCGCCCTCCAGACCGGCAACCGTGTCGTCGACCTCCCCGCGGGCGGTCAGGATGATGACCGGGATCTCGTGGTGCTCGGCCCGCAGCCGGCGCAGCACCGAGAAGCCGTCGAGCTCGGGCAGCCCGATGTCGAGGATGACCAGGTCGAAGTCACCGCCTGAGGCGAGGGCGTAGGCGGCGGCACCGTCGCTCGCGATCTCGGTGGTGAAGCCGTTGCGGCGCAGGCCCTTGTCGAGGAAGGAGGCGATGCGCTGCTCGTCCTCGGCGATGAGGATGCGGTTCATGGCTGCTCCTTCCCGGCCTCGGCCCCGTGCCTGGCCGGTGGGTCGGCCATCGGAATCGGCTGGGTCTCCGTGGGCGAGAACCGGCCCGGTGCCGCGGGGCGCGGGTGGGTGGCGACCGTACCGCGTGGCAGGTCGAGGGTGAAGGTGGACCCCGCGCCCGGCTCGCTCGTCAGCTCCACGTGGCCGCCGTGGGCCTGCGCGATCGAGGTCACGATGGACAGCCCGAGCCCGCTGCCGGTCCGGCCCGGCTCGCGCGTCCCCCGCGCCCGCCGTTCGAAGATCCGGGACTGGTCCTGCGAGGGTATGCCGCTGCCTTCGTCCCGGACCCACAGTCGGACGCGGTCCCCGGCCAGCGACGACCCGACGGCGATCACCTGGCCGTCCTGGGTGTGCCGCACGGCGTTGGCGATCAGCTGCATCAGCGCCTGGGTCAGGCGGTGCTCGTCCCCGGGGAAGGCGGTCTCGGCGAGCCGGTCGACGAGCCAGCGTCGCTCCCCGAGCGCCCGGGCCTTGGCGACCACCTCGATCGTGAGGTGTGCCGCGTCGACCAGCCCGAGCCGGACGAACCCCGGCTCCTCGGCGGCGGCAAGGGTGGTCAGGTCGTCGACGAGCCGGTTCATGCGGTCGACCTCGTCCAGCACCAGGCCCCGGGTCTCCACCAGCTCCTCCGGGTCGTCGCCCATCAGCTCGAGATGGCCGCGCACGATGGTCAGCGGGGTGCGCAGCTCGTGCCCGACGTCGTGCAGGAACTCGCGCTGCCCGACGAACGCGGCCTGCAGCCGGTCGAGCATCGAATTGAAGGTGCGGGCGAGCGCGGCGACGTCGTCGTCCCCTCGCACGTCGATGCGCCGGCTCAGGTCGGACTCGCTGATCTGCTGGGCGGTGCTGCGCACCAGCCGGATCGGGGCCAGGATCCGGCCGGCGACGAACCAGCTCGCCCCGGAAGCGAGGAGCAGGGCGACGGCGGCCGACAGGACGAGGATCACCGTGGCGTCGCGGGCGGCCTGGCGCTCCCCACGCGCGAACACGCCGATGACGAGCGCGCCCGGTCGCGGGTCGGCCGCGGCCTGCACCGGGACGACCGCGAGGTGGACCGGTCCCACCGGTGAGGAGGTCACCCGGGTCTGCGGCTGCTCGGCCGCGGCGGCCCACTGCACGATGGACGGGTCGAGGTCGA
Source organism: Intrasporangium sp. (assembly GCF_039812505.1). GTDB lineage: Bacteria > Actinomycetota > Actinomycetes > Actinomycetales > Dermatophilaceae > Intrasporangium_A. The sequence goes on from NZ_JBDIAQ010000054.1 coordinate 16,654, forward strand.
GACGGGCCGGCGGAGGGAACGGACTGCGCCTTGCCGCCCGCCCGTCCACCACGGAGAAGAAAGTCTCGTCGAAGTCCGGCACGTTGGTGCGCAGGAACGCCGCGAGGAAGGCGTCGACGTCCCGGTACGGCTTGCCCGTCGTGGGGTCGAGCGCGGACGCCGCATACGTGCGCAGCTTGGCCGCCTCGTGGGTCAGCTCCCCGGCGAGGGTCGCCTCGGCGCGGGAGTACAGGACGGCGCTGACCAGCGCCACCAACCCGGCGAGGGCGAGCGAGAGGGCCAGGCTGATCAGCCCGACGAGACGGGCCCGGGTACTGCGTGGCGCGGGCTCCCGACCGGCTCCCGGGAGCCTCGTCAGTCGTCGCACGGGTCGTCGTCGACGTCGTCCGCGTCGTCGTCCGGGTCACTCTCCTGGCCGGCCGGGCAGGCGATCGTCGGGTTGGCGGGGACCGCTCCCGGTGCCTGCCGTGGCGGCGGCGCGGGCCTGGTCGCCCGGCTCGTCGGCTTGGCCGGTTGCGTCGCCGGGGCCGGGGTCGCGGACTGCGCCGGTGTGGTCGGTGAGTCGGGCCGGGCCCCGGTGGGCTGGGCCGAGGAGGTCCCGGCAGCGGTCGTCGGGTGCACCAGGACGACGGACCCGAGGTCCGGCGTGCCCGGCTGGACGAGCAGGCCGGCCAGGCCCCAGACGAGGGCAGCGAGCACCGGCACGACCAGCAGGGTCGAGAGGGCCAGACGCAGGTGCCGCATGACACCACTGTGCCCGAACCGGGGCGGTGCGACAGCCTCCGGGCGATGAGAGTCCTCTCATCGCGGCTTCATCGTCGTCCCACTGGCGGACGTCAGGGTGGTACCGACCGCAAAGGAGACACACCATGACGACAATGGCCATCGCCATCCTCACCGACCTGGTCGCCGCCACCGTGCTGGCCGTCGGCCTCTACTACCGCCGGCACCGCCGCCGCGACCTGATGTTCGCCTACCTCGCCCTGAACGTCGGGGTGCTCGCGGTGGCCACCGCGTTGGGCTCGGCCCAGGCCGGGGTCGGTCTCGGGCTGGGGCTGTTCGGCGTCCTGTCGATCATCCGGCTGCGCTCCGACCCGATCAGCCAGGCCGAGGTCGCCTACTACTTCTCGGCCCTTGCTCTCGGCCTGATCGCCGGTCTGGCGCCGATCGCCTGGTGGGCGACGCCGGCCTTCTCGGTGCTGCTACTTACCGTCGTCGTGGTCGCGGACCACCCGCGCTGGGCGCGCCGGTCACGCACCCTCGTGCTGACCCTCGACACCGCGATCCTCGAGCCGATCGAGCTCCAGCACACCGTGGCCCACACGGTCGGCGGCCGGGTGCAGCGCCTCGACGTCCGGGAGGTCGACCTGGTGCGCGACGTGACCGTCCTCGAGGTCGTCTACGTCCCGGTCGACGGGATGCAGCCCCGCCGGGTGCCGATGCAGGTGCCGTCCCTGGTGGCGTCATGACCACGCCGGCCGCCCCGACCGGCACGGCACCGTGGGGCCCGCAAGCTCCGCGCGACCCGGGCCGCGCGCGGCGGCAGGTGGCCGGGCTCGCCGACCCGGGGCCCGCCCCGCGGCGGGTGGCCGGGCTCGCCGACGCCTCGGACCATCGGCACCTGGCCCGGCTCGCGGCCACCCTCGGGACCACCACCCTCGCCGACCTCGCCGAGACCTCGGACCTGCAGACCCGGGTCGACCAGAAGTACCTGGTCCCGCTGGCGGTCCTCGACGAGCTGGTCGCCTCGCTCGACTCGGACCTGCGCGTGCTCGAGATCGACGGGCGACGGGTGTTCGGCTACGAGTCGGTCTACTTCGACACCTGCAACCTGCAGCTGTTCCGCGACCAGGTGCAGGGCCGTCGGACCCGGCACAAGGTGCGTACCCGGCTCTACGCGGACTCCGGCCTGACCATGCTCGAGGTCAAGGCCAAGGGACGTCGCGGCGAGACGGTCAAGCACCGCCTGGACTGGCGGCGCGAGGACCTGCTGCAGATCCACTCCGAAGGACGCGACTTCGTGGGCACCCACCTGGCCGGCCGCCCGCACGTCGCGGTGCTGCGCCCGGTGCTGCGCAGCACCTACCGGCGGATGACCTTGGTGCACGTCGCCGGCGGGCTGCGGGTCACCTGCGACGTCGACCTGGCTTTCGAGGGACCGGGCGGCGGTGCGGTCCGCGTCCCGGGCGGACAGGTCCTGCTCGAGACCAAGTCCGCCACCGGCGCAGCGCGGCCGACCAGCTCCTGCGCGGCTGGGGGCAGCGGGACGTGCTGGTCAGCAAGTACTGTGCGGGCGTCGCGCTGACGACCGGCGCCCCGGCGAACCGCTGGCACCGGACGCTGCGCCGCTACCTGACCACGCCTGCCGCGTGACGGCGCCGGGCCGGGCGACAGCTCAGAGCAGCTCGGCCAGCGGCATGGACCGGTGCGCCCGAGGGGGCAGCAGCAGGTTCTGCCGGTGGGTCGTGTCCAGGAAGCCGGTGAACCCGATGTCGTCGTCGCCGAGGTGGTAGCGCTGCTGGTGGTGGACGCTGTCCATCTCGAGGCGCATCAGCTCGAAGTGCTGCGACGACGGGCCGAACCCGATGAAGTGGACCCCGGCCCGCGGGCGTGGGCTGACCGGCCCGTCCGTCGAGAAGCCGAACGGGTTCTCCACCGTGTTGAAGTCCTGACGCAGGAACATGACCGTGCCGCGCGGCAGCTCCTCGCCGTAGGCCGTGGTGGTGTCCTGCCCCAGCCGGGAGAGGAACTGCATCTGCTCGTTGTGGCCGAGCACCCCGGTCTCCGCGTCCTTGTCGCGCTGCTCCTCGAAGGTGACGGTCGCCGGCGACTGGTCGGGCGAGAGCACCTCGGGCCCCTCGGTGCGGCGCGGATGGAACATCCGGGTCAGCCGGTCGCGGTGCGAGAGCTCGTACCAGCGATCCAGCTCGATCCCGATGTGCGACAGGTGCATCGCCGTGCCGCCGGCGAAGTAGTCGCCGGGCTTGACGTCGGTGTAGCCGGGCAGCGTCTCGAAGCTGGGCAGGTTGCCACCGGCCAGCCCGTCCTTGTGGCTGGAGGTGAACCCCATGAACAGCATCGCCCCGGCCGGGACGTGCTCGGCCCCGGGGATGCCGACCCGCCGGCCGACGACCCGGGGCATGCCGTGCCCGGCGAAGCCGCGGCGCATCGAGGTGACCGACAGCAGGTCGCCCACGAAGGTCCCCTCGACGGGGATGCCGTTCAGCTCCTGCTCGCCGGGGCGGAACAGGGCGCCGACCACCCGGTCGATGTGGTCGCGGTAGTCGCTCTTGAAGTGGAAGACGACGTCCTGCTGCTCCAGGACGATCGACTCCGGGTCCTTGGGGAAACGGATCGAGTCGACGACCGCCCACTGCCCCTCGCTGCCGGGCAGCGTCGAGTGCGGGAACAGCTCGTCGGTCACCGAGGCGGGGATGCGCTCACGGAAGTAGGGCAGGCCGTAGGAGACCTGGACGAAGATGCCCGACGGCCCGAGCGGGTAGATCCGCTCGACCGTCTCGAGCGCGGCGGCCAGCCGGCGCTGGGCCGCCGCGAGGCTCGCCCGGTCGTCGGGTGGGAAGCTCAGCCGCGCCGTGACGACGGCGTGCCAGAGTGGGACGACGGCCACGGGGACACCGAGGTGATCCTCCTCGGTGACGCCGGGCAGCTCGTACTGCGTCTTGGGGGGCTCCAGGACCACCCGTTTGGAGTAGTCGACAACGCCGGTCCAGTCGAACTCGTCACTCATCTCGCGCCTCTCGTGGCCATCTCAGCCCCCGTCACCTTGCAGGCTACGCCCCGCCGCGGGCCCCGGCTCGGCTGCTCGTCCGGGGGCGATCATGGGCTGTGGATCCCCGTCGGTGGATCATGGGCTGTGAGCAGTGTCGACGGGTCAGCGTCGACGGATCAGCCTCGGACGAAGAAGGGGACGGACGGATGGCAGCGACGTGTCAGCACCTGGACCTGGTCAGGGAGGTGACCCCCTCCGCACCAGGCTGCGAGGAGTGCCTCGCCTCCGGCGGCACGTGGGTCAAGCTGCGAATCTGCATGACCTGCGGGCACATCGGCTGTTGCGACAGCTCGCCGGGCCGGCACGCCACCGCCCACTGGCGGGCCCACCGGGACCATCCGCTGATGCGGTCGTTCGAGCCGGGGGAGGACTGGTGGTGGTGCTACCCCGAGCAGCTGGGCTTCGAGGTGCCCGGGGCGCCGCCGGCGCCCTCGCACGCCTGACCCGGGCGTCGGCCTGGGGTATGCCGCCCCACCCGGCCCCGCGCGCCTCGGGCCCGGGTCGCCTCGACCACGCGGTTCCTCCGCCGACCCCGCGCCCTGCGCGCGCTTCGCGCGAGGCCGGGTGAGCGGCATCCGGCATGGTGTCGGCTCGGGGTCACCGGTTTCGCTCGGGTTATGGTGACCGGGTGGCGCAGTCCGAGCAGTCCGACGAGTCCCGCGGGTCGGCCGCGGGCCGGCTGGGTCTGCCGGCCGGCGTGCGCGCCTGCCTGTTCGACCTCGACGGGGTGCTGACGCGCACCGCGCTGGTGCACCGCGCGGCGTGGAAGCAGACGTTCGACCCGCTGCTCGCGCAGGCTGGCCAGCCGGAGTTCACCGAGGCGGACTACCTGCGCTTCGTCGACGGGAAGCGGCGCCTGGACGGGGTGCGCGACTTCCTGACCGCGCGTGGGCTGGCCCGGCCCGAGGGCAGCGCCGACGACCCGCCCGAGCGGGACACGATCGGCGGCATCGGCAACCGGAAGAACGCGCTGCTGTTGCAGCGGCTCGCCGAGGACGGGGTGCAGGTCCACCCCGACGCGGTCACCTACCTGCGTGCCGTGCGTGCCGCCGGCGTGCCGATCGCGGTCGTCACGGCGTCGGCGAACGCCGAGGCGGTGCTGCGGGCCGCGCACCTCGCCGACCTCGTCGACGCGCGGGTCGACGGTCTCGTCGCCGCCCGGGACGGCCTGGCCGGCAAGCCGGCCCCCGACACGTTCCTGGCCGGGGCCCGAGCCCTGGGGGTGACGCCCGCCGAGGCAGTGGTGTTCGAGGACGCGCTGTCCGGCGTGGCCGCGGGCCGGGCCGGCCGGTTCGGCTTCGTCGTGGGGGTCGACCGGGCGGGACAGGGAGAAGCGCTGCGGGAGTCCGGCGCGGACCGCGTCGTCACCGAGCTGACCGAGCTGCTGGAGGACGCGTGACCGAGGAAGTGCACCCCTGGCGGCTCCGTCGGGCGGCCGCCGACCTGCAGGACCTGGCCGTCACCGAGTCGGTGTTCACCCTGGCCAACGGGCACATCGGGCTGCGGGGCTCGCTCGAGGAGGGCGAGCCGCGGGTGCGTTCGGGCACCTACGTCAACGGGTTCTACGAGGAGCGCCCGCTGCCGCATCCCGAGGCCGGCTACGGCTTCCCCGAGTCGGGCCAGACGGTGGTGAACGTCACCGACGGCAAGCTGATCCGGCTGATCGTGGGCGACTCCCCGTTCGACACCCGGTACGGCACGGTGGACCACCACGAGCGGTTCCTCGACCTGCGCACCGGCATCCTGCACCGCACCACCGACTGGACCTCGCCGGCCGGGGACCGGGTCCGGGTCACCTCCCAACGGCTGGTGTCCTTCGCCTACCGCACGCTCGCGGCGATCGACTACCGGGTGACCCCGCTCGAGGGCGACCTGTACCTCGCGATCCAGTCCGACCTCATCGCGAACGAGCCACCCGACGGCGGCTCGGGCGACCCCCGGGAGGCGGCCGTGCTCGAGTGCCCGCTCGAGTGCGAGCTGTCCGAACGCGCCGAGGACCACGCCGTGCTCGTGCACCGCACCCCGCACAGCCGGCTGCGGATCGCCGCCGGGATGCGCCACATCGTCGAAGGGCCCGAACAGGCCAGCCGGCGGCTGACCGTCGACCCCGACCTGGCCCGGTTGACGCTCGCCGCGTCGGTGCGCCGTGGTGGGACGCTGCGCGTGGTCAAGCTGCTCGCCTACGGCTGGTCGCACCGCCGGTCCGCGCCCGCCCTGCGCGACCAGGTCGACGGGGCGCTCACCGTGGCCGGGCTGATCGGCTGGGACGGGCTGGCCGACCGGCAGCGGGAGTTCCTGGACGAGTTCTGGCGGGCGGCCGACGTCGAGATCGACGGTGACCCGGAGCTGCAACAGGCGGTCCGGGTCTCGACCTACCACGTCCTGCAGGCCGGCTCGGGCACCCAGCGCGACGCGATCCCGGCCAAGGGGCTGACCGGCCCGGGGTACGACGGGCACGCCTTCTGGGACACCGAGGCCTTCGTGCTGCCGGTGCTGACCTACACCCTGCCCTCGGCGGCCCGGGGAGCGCT
>NZ_JBDIAQ010000055.1:0-22552 GCF_039812505.1 Intrasporangium sp.
GGGATCAGGCTAGGTCAGGCACGTGCCCAATCCGTGCCCAATCGCACGGCGCCCACGGGTGCCCGGCGGGCTCGAGCGGGCACCCGCCCAAGCGCAACTGGACTGCCGACGGCGCCCCCGGCTCACTTCCCAAGCTGGATACGCGGGTTCGATTCCCGTCGCTCGCTCCACCGCTCCGCCGCAGGTCAGGACACATGTCCGGGCCTGCGGCTTGCTCGTCCCCGTCACGTCCGTGCCCAACACATGCCCAGCCCCCGCCCACTCGGTCGGCACTCGTCAGGCGACGCGTTTGGCGTAACGCTGTCTGGCGGCCTCTCCGCTCGTGCCAACCAGGTGACCGATGGCGGCCCAGGACATGCCAGCCTCGCGTGCCACGCGCACGGCGTCGACGAGGTGCCGTTCGGCGGACGAACGCTCGGCGACGGCAGCCCGCAGCGCCGAAACGGCAGCGACGTCCAACTCGTCGACATCCTTCGGCTCATACCGCTCGAAACGTTCCGCGAGTTCGTCGGCGTGAGCAAGGATCTCATCAACGGTTCGTGGCATGTGCATCACCTGAGGAACTTTTCTCGGGCGCGCATCGCGTGGACGACGACCACGGCGCTGTCGCCCTGGATGTAACCAACTTCAAGGAAGATGCCCGCCGCGCTTGCGCCGACCATCATGGTGAACCCCTCACCGAGATCCCAGATCCGGATGGGGTTGCGGTAAGCGTGAACGATGTCGTGTTCGTCAACGCCGTGCTTCAGAGCCGATTCGGCGAGGATCGGCTCATCCGTCACGACTCCAAGGTAACTTGCGGCGCGCTGTCCCTGCAAGCATGCGAGTCGCCAGGTATCGGCGAAGGGACCCAGGGCGTCGACAGCGATGCGTGCCCTCAGCGTCGGGCATCACGAGGCCGCAACGGACACGAACGGCCTCTCCCCGAGCGTGACCAGCCAGCCGCCCAGCAGGTTTGATGGACCGGATTCCCGAGCAGGATACGCGGGTTCGGTTCCCGTCGCTCGCTGCACGGCTCGGACGAAGCCGTGTGAGCTCGCGTCCGTCGTGGGCCGCCGCCGGTGCCCCGCCGGTATCCTGAAGGCATGCCCGAGGCCGCCGTGACGCCCGAGACGCTCGCCCTGCGCGAGCTCCTCGACACGCGCCGCGAGGAGTTTCGGGCGCTCCTGGTCAAGTACGGGGCGACGAGCGCGAAACTGTTCGGCTCCGTCTCGCGCGGCACCGCGAAGGCCGGCAGCGACATCGACATCCTCGTCGAGATGGACCCAGCCGACGGGAACCTGCTCATGCGCGCCTCCGGACTCATGGAGGAGACTCGGGTCCTGTTCGGCCGCGACGACATCGACGTGTTCCCGGCGCAACTGCTCAAACGGCCGATCTCGGCCTCGGCCCTCGAGGACGCGGTCGCGCTGTGAGCCGCGGCCTCGACCAGAGGATCTCGGACATCCTGGAAGCCATCGACCGCTGCCGGCGGTATGTCGCCGCGCTCGACGACGATGACGCGGACCTCGTGGAGATGGCCGAGGACGCCATCGAGCGCAACCTCCAGATCATCGGCGAGGCGACCAGCCACCTGCCGCCGGAGATCACCGACGCGCACCCGGAGATCGCCTGGCCGCAGATCCGCGGCTTGCGGAACATCCTCGTGCATCAGTACTTCGGGGTCGACGTCGACATCGTCCGCGACGTGATCCAGACCCACCTGCCGCCGCTGGCCGAGGCCCTACGTCCCTCAGGCGCCCCCGCGCCTGAACGAAACCGCGTCCGACCAGGCCCGATGTACCCTCACCACCTGCTTGGCAAGCAGGTACCCGACGGGGCTCGTAACGTGCGACGTGCGTGCGATTGCGTACGGCCAGTCAGGGGGCACTGCGGCCATCCGCGGATACGGCCTGACGCACCACGAGCTCGGACGGCCGGGCCCTTACGGTATTCCCAAGCTGGATACGCGGGTTCGATTCCCGTCGCTCGCTCCACGACTCCGCCGCCGGTCAGACGCCCTCCCCGGCGGCATCAGCGGCGGAGTCCTTGCGTTCCGGGTCGGTCGTGCCCAACGCGTGCCCAGTCACGAGCGCTTCTCCCCCGTCGGTGGATCACTGCTCGACACCCGCTCGACCGAGACCAGGTAGCCACCCGAACCGGAAGCAGACAGGTGCCCCACATCGACGTGGGGCACCTGCCGGTGGGAACGAAGGCGTCAGCTGGGCTTCGGCGCACCCGGCCGGGCGTAGCGCATCCAGGTGACGACGATGCACATGATCGCCCAGACGATGCCGATCGCGTAGAAGACGGTCGGGGTCATGATCGTCAGGCCGACGCCGAACAGGAACGGGCCGAAGGCGGCGACCGCGGCGGTCCAGCCGATCACGCCGCCGGCCTGGCGCCGCTCGAAGATCATCGGCATCTGCTTGAACGTCGAGGCGTTTCCGATGCCCGAGAAGAGGAAGATCGCGAGCATCCCGTAGAGGAACTGGTTGAACCCGGCGTGCAGCGTGGCGGCCGACGTCGCGTCCGGGGTCAGCGACGGGATGGTGTAGGCGATCGCGCCGACGAGCCCGATGCCCGAGATGAGCGACCAGATCGCCCCGCCCATGCGGTCGGTCAGCGGCGAGAACACCACGCGGGCGCCGGCCCCGACCAGCGGGCCGAGGAAGACGTACTTGACGACGTCCGGCGGCACGTAGCCCTCGATCAGGACCTTGGCCGCAGCGCCCTCGCCCGAGACGATGGCGGTGTTACCGATGCCGTAGAGGTTGGCCATCAGCAGGCCGAACTGCGCGGACAGACCGGAGAACGTGCCGAACGTCATGATGTAGAGCAGCGTCATCCACCAGGTGTCCTGGTTGTTGAAGATGTCGAACTGCTGCTTGATGTTGGTCGTCATCGGGACGGACTTGAGGAAGGTCCAGGAGAAGAAGGCGATGATCAGCAGCAGCGGGATCCAGACGAACGCCGCGTTCTGGTACCAGACCTCCTGGTCCGGCTTGCCGGGGAAGGTCAGCATCTGCGAGCCGCCCAGGAAGCCGACCATGCCGAAGCCGATCAGCCACGGGGTGAGCAGCTGCACGAGGGAGACGCCGAAGTTGCCGATGCCGGCCTGCAGCCCCAGGGCCGTGCCCTGCATGCGCTTGGGGAAGAAGTAGGACGTCGAGGGCATGAACCCGGAGAAGGCGCCACCGCCGATACCGGAGAGGAAGGCCAGCGTGAGCAGCTCCCAGTAGGGGGCGGTGGGGCTCTGCACCCGCACGCCCCAGCCGAGGATCGGCGCGATGAGCAGCAGCGAGGTCAGGGTGACCATCTTGCGGGTCCCCATGATGGGCGGCAGCACCATCCAGACGATGCGCAGCAGCCCGGCGGCCAGGCCCGGGATGGAGGCGAGCCAGTAGAGCTGGGAATGGCTGAAGTTGTAGCCGATCGGGTTGAGCTTGGGCACGATCGCGCTGGGCAGGAACCAGGCGACGAAGCACATCGTCAGGCTGAAGGTCGTGATCCAGAGGGTGCGCCACGCGAGAGCCTTGTCCCACGTCTGCTCGTTCTCCGGGTCCCACCCCTCGAGCCATTCGCCCTTCGTGCGGGTGGCGGCGTTGGTGGTCATGCGCGTGCCTCCGTGCTCTCTGTGCTGGCGTCGATCGCAGACGCGCTAGGGGCGTGGGCGTGTTCGATCTCGGGGTTGTGGGCCGGCGGCGGCTCGAAGTAGTCGGACAGGTCCGGTGAGCCTTCGTGCAGCATATGGACGACGGTCCAGTGCATCCAGAGGGCACACACCAAGGTGAGCAGGAAGATGACGAAGAAGGTGCTCGACGGGAAGCCGGACCACTGCTTCGTATAGGCGAACAGCGGCGGCAGGAAGAAGCCACCGAGACCGCCGAGCATCCCGACCAGGCCCCCGACCGGTCCGACGACCGTGGGGAAGTACTCCGGGATGTGCTTGTACACCGCGGCCTTGCCGACGCCCATCGCACAGCCGAGCACGAAGACCAGGATGGCGAACGGCACGATGCCCAGGTGGTAGGGCAGGTGCTGCGTCTGGCTGCCGTCCGCGTGGTTGATGACCAGGTGGCCGTTGGGCATCATCAGGATGCCGCTCGTGACCAGCATCACGGTGAAGGTGAGGTACATCCCGCGCCGGGCCCCGAACTTGTCGCTGAACCAGCCGCCGAGGGGGCGCAGCAGCGAGGCCGGGAAGATGAAGGTGGCCGTCAGCAGCGCGGCCGTGCCGAGCGAGACCCCGAAGTTGTCGACGTAGTACTTGGGCAGCCAGGCGGACAGGGCGACGTAGGCGCCGAAGACCGCCACGTAGTACAGGCCGAAGCGCCACACCCGCACGTCCTTCAGCGGCTGGAGCATGGCGCCCAGCGACTGGGCCCGGCCCGGCATCCGGTCCTGGCGCGGCGCGAGCACCCAGGTCAGGACCCCGATCGCGACGAGCAGCACGGCGTAGATCGCCGGGACGATGCGCCAGCCGCCCTGGACGCCGAAGGCGAAGGTCGCCCCGGCGGTCGCGACGATCAGCGGCGGGCCGATGAACTTCGTCACCGAGGCACCGACGTTGCCGGCCCCGAAGACCCCCAGGGCGAAGCCCTGCCGGCCCCGGGGGAACCACGCGGCGTTCCACGCGACACCCACCGAGAAGAGGTTGCCGGCGAAGCCGACCAGGAAGGCCAGGCCGAGCAGCGCGGCATAGCTGTGCGCCTGGGCGACGAACCAGGTGGGCACCGCCGTCGCCAGGAGCATGACGATGGTCACCTTGCGACCACCGATCCGGTCGGTGAGCATCCCGGCCGGCAGGCGCCAGATCGAGCCGTTCAGCACGGCGACGGCGCTGATCCAGGCGAGCTCCGGGTCGCTGAGCCCGAGCTCCTGCTGGATGGGGATGCCGAGGATGCCGAACATCAGCCACACGGCGAACATCACCGTGAAGGCGGTCGTCGACAGGACGAGCACGCGGGTTGAGCCCGAGGAGGAGGGGTCCACCGAATACCTTGTCTTTTTGTAGGAATGGGACTGCTCTAAATTGGTGCGAACCGGGTCCGACTGCGGTGGTGGCTGAAGTATCGCCGCATCCCGTGCCGGGTGGCCACCCCGAACGCTAGAACTACGGTACGTAGTAGGAGCCCGCTGTGCAAGTTGCCGCTGCCAACGCCCTTGGTGGAGCGAGGAAGTCCCGCACCCGGGCTCGCGCCGGACCCGACCGATCGGTACGATCGGAATCCGTCGAATCCGCCGCGGGTGAATCCGCCAAATGCATGGTTAGATGAAGTAGCACGACTCCTATAAATAGGACACACGAACGTTGCCTAATTCGACAGGAGGTGGGCTGAATGCTCGACCGTACGCCGCTTGGCACCGACCTGCTCAACTCCTCAGTGCGCCGTCGGGTCGTCGACCTGCTCGCGAACCTGCCGCCGGTCCGCGACCCGCGCACCGGCGTGCGCAACCCTGCCGAGGGGCTCTCGGCGCGCGAGCTGGCCGACCGGCTGCACCTGCACGTCACGACCATGCGCTTCCACCTCGACCAGCTCGTCGCGGGTGGCCTGGTCACCTCGCACTTCAAGCGTGGCGAGGGGGCCGGCCGACCCCGCAAGCTCTACGCGATCGCGCACGGCTCGCTCGACCCGGGCCGGTCCGAGCAGTCCTTCGCCCTGCTCTCCGAGGTCCTGATCGAGTCGTTCAGCGACACCGACGAGACGCTGACCCCCGAGGAGCTCGGCGCCCGCTGGGGCCGCCGCCGGGTCCGGCAGGAAGGCCTCGACCCCAGCCGCACCAGCGCGGCGCAGACCCCGGGCCAGTGGCTCGGCAAGATCGGCCGCATGGTCGACATCCTCGAGGAGTGGGGCTACACCCCGGAGGTGTCCACCACCGAGGGTGGCCGCACCGCACGGGTCGCCCTGCACGGCTGCCCCTTCATCGACCTGGCCCGCGACAACACCGCCCTCGTCTGCAGCATCCACCGCGGCCTCATGCGGGGCGTGATGGAGGAGCTGGGCGAGGAGCACACCGAGGTCAGCCTCACCCCGTTCGTCACCCCACACCTGTGCGTGGCCGCCCTGACCGCCGGCCCGCCACCGGAGAGCACGTCCCCTCGCATCCCAGCCAATGACAAGGAGACCCGTTCATGACCCCCTCGACCCGGACCCATCCGGCCGGTCTCGACGGCCCGCTCAGCGAGGCCTTGGTCGGCACCCGTCGCTTCTTCACCAGCGCAACCGTCTCCGACGACAAACGCCTGCTGCTGCGGCAGGGGGGCCGCGAGGGCGACTCCTTCTACCGCGACCGGTGGAGCCACGACAAGGTGGTCCGGTCCACCCACGGCGTCAACTGCACCGGCTCGTGCTCGTGGAAAGTCTACGTCAAGGACGGGATCATCACCTGGGAGGCCCAGCAGACCGACTACCCCACCGTCGGCGCGGACCGGCCCGACTACGAGCCGCGCGGCTGTCCGCGCGGGGCCGCGTTCTCGTGGTACACCTACTCCCCCACCCGGGTGCGCTACCCGTACGTGCGCGGCGTACTGCTCGAGATGTACCGGGAGGCCCGCGCCCGGCTCGGCGACCCGGTCGAGGCCTGGCACGAGATCACCAACGACCCCGAGAAGGCCCGGCGCTACAAGAGCGTCCGCGGCAAGGGCGGCCTGGTGCGCGCTACCTGGGACGAGGCCGCGGAGATCGTGGCGGCGGCATACGTCTCGACCATCAAGCAGTGGGGCCCCGACCGGGTGGCCGGCTTCTCGCCCATCCCGGCCATGTCGATGGTCAGCCACGCGTCGGGTTCGCGCTTCACCGAGCTCGTCGGCGGCGCGATGCTCTCCTTCTACGACTGGTACGCCGACCTGCCCGTCGCCTCGCCACAGATCTGGGGCGACCAGACCGACGTGCCCGAGTCCGGTGACTGGTGGGACGCCGCATACCTGATGATGTGGGGCTCCAACGTCCCGGTCACGCGCACGCCCGACGCCCACTGGATGACCGAGGCGCGCTACCGCGGCCAGAAGGTCATCTCGATCGCCCCCGACTACGCCGACAACGTCAAGTTCGCCGACGAGTGGCTGGCGATCGAGCCGGGCACCGACGCGGCCATGGCCATGGCGATGGGCCACGTCGTGCTCAAGGAGTTCTTCACCGACAAGCACGTCGACTTCTTCGACCACTACTGCCGCCAGTACACCGACCTGCCCTACCTGGTGGCGCTCGAGGAGGTCGCCGGAACGTCCGGCGAGGTGGCCTACCGGCCCGGCAAGTTCCTCACCGCCGCCGACCTCGGGGGCGAGCTCGCGACGTCCGAGAGCGCCGAGTTCCGCACCGTGGTGCTCGACCAGGTGAGCGGCGAGCTCGTCTGCCCCAACGGCTCGCTCGCCGACCGGTTCGGCCCCGGCGGGGTCGGCAAGTGGAACCTCGACCTCGGCGACATCGTGCCGGCCCTGTCCCTGCTCGACACCAAGGAGGACGCGGTCCTGGTCGACTTCCCGCGGTTCGACGAGGCGATGCCGACCATCGCCACCCGCGGCGTCCCGGTCCGTCGGGTCGGCGACCATCTGGTCACGACCGTGCTCGACCTGATGTTCGCCCACTACGGCGTCGCCCGCGGCGACCTGCCGGGCAGCTACGCGAGCGGCTACGACGACGTCGCCGCGCCGTACACCCCGGCCTGGCAGGAGACCATCACGGCCGTCCCCGCCGCCGCGGTGACCCGGATCGCCAAGGAGTTCGCCCAGAACGCCGCCGACACCGGCGGCCGCTCGATGATCATCGTCGGCGCCGGGGCCAACCACTGGTTCCACTCCGAGACGATCTACCGGGCGATGTTCATGCTGACCACCATCACCGGGTGCCAGGGGCGCAACGGCGGCGGCTGGGCGCACTACGTCGGGCAGGAGAAGGCCCGCCCGATCACCGGCTGGGCGCACCTGGCCATGGCGCTCGACTGGATCCGCCCGCCGCGCCAGATGATCCAGACCGCGTACTGGTACGTCCACACCGACCAGTACCGCTACGACCACTACCAGGCCGATGAGGTGTCCGCGGCGACCGGCAGCGGGATGTTCAAGGGCATGTCGACCATCGACACCCTCGCCCAGTCGGCCCGGATGGGCTGGATGCCGAGCTTCCCGAGCCTGAACCGCAGCTCGATCGACATCTGCGACGATGCCGAGGCGGCCGGCGAGAGCGTGCCCGACTACGTCGTGAGCCGGCTCAAGTCGGGCGAGCTGCGCTTCGCCGTCGAGGACCCGGACTCGCCCGAGAACTTCCCGCGGGTGCTGGCGATGTGGCGGGCCAACCTGCTCGGCAGCTCGGCCAAGGGCGAGGAGTACTTCCTCAAGCACCTGCTCGGCACCGACCACGCGGTCACCGCGACCGAGACCCCCGAGCACCTGCGCCCGCGTGACGTCGTATGGCGCGAGCAGGCCCCCGAGGGCAAGCTCGACCTGCTGCTCACCCTCGACTTCCGGATGACCAGCTCGACGATCCTGTCCGACGTCGTGCTCCCGGCAGCGACCTGGTACGAGAAGCACGACATCAACACGACCGACATGCACCCGTTCATCCACTCGTTCAACCCGGCGATCAACCCGCCGTGGCAGACGAAGACCGACTGGGACATCTTCCAGGTCATCGCCGAGAAGTTCTCGCCGCTGGGGGCCAAGCACCTCGGCGTGCGCAAGGACCTCGTGGTCGCGCCGCTGCTGCACGACACCCCGGACGCGATGGCCAACCCGCACGGCATCGTGCGCGACTGGAAGGCCGGCGAGTGCGAGCCGATCCCCGGCAAGACGATGCCCAAGCTGATCGTCGTGGAGCGCGACTACGGCGCCATCCACGACCAGATGATCAGCCTGGGTCCGGTCCTGGACAAGCTGGGCACCACGACCAAGGGCGTCACCTACGACGTCAAGCGCGAGATCGAGCGGCTCGGCCACCTCAACGGGGTCATGCGCGGCGGGATCAAGAGCGGCCGGCCGAGCATCCGCACGGGCGTGCAGGCGGCCCAGGCGATCATGACCCTGTCGGGCACGACCAACGGCCACCTGGCCACCCAGGGCTTCAAGACCCTCGAGGCCCGCACCGGCCACGTCATGCACGACCTGGCCGCCGAGAACCAGGGCAAGGAGATCAACTTCGCCGACATCCAGGCCGCCCCGGTCCCGGTCATCACCAGCCCGGAGTGGTCCGGCTCGGAGACCGGCGGCCGGCGCTACAGCCCCTTCACGATCAACGTCGAGCGGCTCAAGCCCTGGCACACCCTCACCGGGCGCCAGCACTTCTACCTCGACCACGACTGGATGCTCGAGATGGGCGAGGAGCTGCCGGTCTACCGGCCGCCGCTGGACATGAAGAAGCTGTTCGGCGAGCGCGAGCTCGGCACCGTCGACGAGCTCGGGGTGGCCGTGCGCTACCTGACCCCGCACAACAAGTGGTCGATCCACTCGGAGTACCAGGACAACCTGTTCATGCTCTCGCTCGCGCGGGGCGGACAGGCGATCTGGATGTCCGACAAGGACGCCGCCAAGGTCGGCATCAAGGACAACGACTGGATCGAGGCGGTCAACCGCAACGGCGTGGTCGCGGCCCGGGCGATCGTCAGCCACCGGATGCCCGAGGGCACGGTGTACATGCACCACGCGCAGGACCGGCTGATCGACGTGCCGCGCACCGAGACGAACAACCGGCGCGGCGGCATCCACAACTCCCTGACGCGGATCCTGGTCAAGCCGAGCCACCTCATCGGCGGCTACGCCCAGCTGGCGTTCGCGTTCAACTACCTCGGCCCGACCGGCAACCAACGAGACGAGGTGACGGTGATCCGTCGCCGCACCAAGAAGGTGGAGTACTGACATGCGCATCATGGCCCAGATGGCGATGGTGATGAACCTCGACAAGTGCATCGGCTGCCACACCTGCTCGGTGACCTGCAAGCAGGCGTGGACCAACCGCGCCGGCATGGAGTACGTCTGGTTCAACAACGTCGAGACCCGTCCCGGACTCGGCTACCCCCGCACCTACGAGGACCAGGAGACCTGGCAGGGCGGCTGGACGCTCAACTCGCGGGGCAACCTGCAGCTGAAGGCCGGCGGCCGGTTCAAGAAGCTCGCCACGATCTTCTCCAACCCGAAGCTGCCCTCGCTCGAGGACTACTACGAGCCGTGGACCTACGACTACGAGAACCTCATCAACGCGCCGGCCTCGGACGTCTTCCCGGTCGCCCGCCCGGTGTCGCTGATCTCCGGCAAGCCGATGAACATCACCTGGTCGGCGAACTGGGACGACAACCTCGGCGGCAGCCAGGAGGTCGCCGTCAAGGACCCGATGCTCAAGGGCATCGAGGACAAGGTGAAGTTCCAGTTCGAGCAGACCTTCATGTTCTACCTGCCGCGCATCTGCGAGCACTGCCTCAACCCGAGCTGTGCCGCGAGCTGCCCGAGCGGGGCGATCTACAAGCGCGAGGAGGACGGCATCGTCCTGGTCGACCAGGACCGCTGCCGCGGCTGGCGCATGTGCGTCTCCGGCTGCCCCTACAAGAAGGTCTACTTCAACCACAAGACCGGCAAGGCCGAGAAGTGCACCTTCTGCTACCCGCGCATCGAGGTCGGCATCCCGACGGTCTGCGCCGAGACCTGCGTGGGCCGGCTGCGCTACATCGGCCTGATGCTGTACGACGCCGACAAGGTCCTCGAGGCCGCGAGCGTCACCGACGACAAGGCCCTCTACCAGGCCCAGTGCGACGTCTTCCTCGACCCCAACGACCCCGCGGTCGCGCGTGACGCCGAGCTGGCCGGCATACCGCTCGACTGGATCGAGGCGGCCAAGAGGTCCCCGGTGCGCCGGCTGATCCAGGACTACAAGGTCGCGCTGCCGCTGCACCCGGAGTACCGGACCATGCCGATGGTCTGGTACATCCCGCCGCTGTCGCCGGTCGTCGACGTCGTCAAGGAGACCGGCTACGACGCCGAGGACCGGGGCAACCTGTTCGCGGCGATCGACGCGCTGCGCATCCCGGTCGAGTACCTGGCCAACCTGTTCACCGCCGGCGACACCGGGCTCGTCAGCGACGTGCTGAAGAAGCTGGCCGCGATGCGCTCGTTCATGCGGGACATCAACCTCGGTTCCGACCCCAACGGCGAGATCGCCGAGGCCGTCGGGATGGACGCCGAGTCGATGTACGAGATGTTCCGGCTGCTGGCCATCGCCAAGTACGACGAGCGCTACGTCATCCCGACCGCGCACGTCGAGCAGGCCCACGGGCTCGAGGAGCTCGCGACCGAGTGCCCGGTCGACTTCGACTACGAGCCCGAGCGCGGCACGTTCGGCGAAGGCTCGGGCGACCTGACCCCCGTCGCCGTCGAGAACTTCCGGATGCTCCAGCAGCGCCAGGAGGCCGACGACGTCAACCGGATGGCGGGCGGTCCCAAGGACAAGCACCTGCACGGCCGGGTCAACCTGCTCAACTGGGACGGCAAGGGCCGCCCCTCCGGGCTGTTCCCACAGGGCGAGCAGCAGGCGCCGCACCAGGAGAAGGAGAAGTGAACCCCTTCCGCCGGGCGGCCCGCACACAGCCGCCGCCGCTGTCCGACGAGCAGACCAGGCTGGCCTGGCAGGCGGTCTCGCTGCTGCTCGACTACCCGTCGGAGCAGCTCGTGGGCCGACTGCCGCTGCTGCGCTCGGTCGCCGACGGGCTTCCCGACCCGGTCCGTATGCCGCTCACCTCCTTCCTGGCGCACCTGGCCGCCCAGCCCCTCGGGGACGTGCAGCGCGACTACGTCGAGACCTTCGACCACACCCGCAAGTGCTGCCTCTACCTGACCTACTTCTCCTACGGGGACACCCGCCGGCGAGGCGTGGCGCTGGTGCAGTTCAAGCAGGCCTACCGGCGGGCCGGGGTCGAGCTGGCGGCCGACGAGCTGCCGGATCACCTCGGTGTCGTGCTCGAGTTCGGTGCGGCCGGCGACCTCGATGCGGCCCGCAAGCTGGTGGTCGACCATCGGGCCGGGCTCGAGATGCTCCGGATCGCGCTCGCCGACCGGGGCTCGGCCTGGGCCGACGTCGTGACGGCCCTGTGCGCCACGCTGCCCGCGCTCGACGGCGAGGGCCTCGACGCGGTGCACCGCCTCATCGAGCAGGGTCCCCCGCAGGAGGAGGTCGGCCTGGAGCCGTACGCCATCGACCCGGCCATCTGGGGGCCGCCGTCATCCGGGGGCGCGCCCCCCACCCCAACGAGCACGACAGCCACCGTCCCGACCATCCGCGTAGGAGCCCCCTCATGAGCGTCTTCCTCTGGGTGATCTTCCCCTACCTGTGCCTCGCGATCTTCATCGTCGGCCACTTCTGGCGCTACCGCTACGACAAGTTCGGCTGGACCACCCGCAGCTCGCAGCTCTACGAGACGCGGATGCTGCGCTGGGGCAGCCCGCTGTTCCACTTCGGCATGCTCGGGGTGGTCGGCGGTCACATCATCGGGCTGCTGCTGCCGAAGTCGTGGACCGACGCGATCGGGTTCACCGAGACGGCCTACCACTGGCTCGCCCTGACCGGTGGCCTGGCCGCCGGGATCGTGACCCTGCTCGGGATGACGATCCTGATCTACCGCCGCCGGACGGTCGGGCCGGTCTTCTCCGCGACGACGCCGATGGACAAGACGATGTACTTCTTCCTCGGCCTGGTCATCGTGCTCGGCATGTGGAACACCGTCGCCTCGAGCCTCTTCGGGCTCGGCTCGGTCGCCGGGGAGCACTTCAACTACCGCGAGTCGGTCTCGTTGTGGTACCGCGGGTTCCTGTCCGGCAACCCCAGCCCGAGCCACATGACCGGCATTCCGCTCGGCTTCCAGCTGCATGCCTTCTTCGCCTGCATCCTGTTCGCCCTGTGGCCGTTCACCCGGCTGGTGCACGTCTTCTCCGCACCGGTCGGCTACCTCACCCGGCCGTACATCGTCTACCGGAGCAAGGACAAGCGGGTCGGCGCCGGCGTCGGCAGCCGCGCACCGAAGCGCGGCTGGGAGAAGGTGCAGTGACCGAGGAGCACGTTGCCCCTCCGGCGCACACCCTGGGCGACCTCGTGCCGGTCTCGTCGCGTCACCACGACGCGGCGAGCGCGGGGATCGTCAACGTGGGCGAGGCCGCCCGCGAGGCGATCGAGGCGGCCCGCGCCGCCAGGCACGGCCGGGGCACCCGCGTGCTGTGGACCGGGGCCTACCAGCGGCTGGTCGTCGTCGGGCTAGCGCAGGGCGCGCAGCTGGCCGAGCACGCCTCGCCGGCCGCGGCCAGCCTGCAGGTACTGTCCGGCACGGTCCGCGTGTACGCCGGGCAGGAGGCCGAATGGGTCGTGCGGGCGGGTGAGGTCGTGGCCATCCCGCCCGAGCGGCACGGCGTCGACGCGGTGACCGAGTCGGCCTTCCTGCTGACCGTGTCGCTCGACCCCAACAAGCCCAAGGACGACTGACTGAGCACCCACGCCACGGGCCGGGCGACGAGGCTGAGCGGCATACCCAGCTGGGTATGCCGCTCAGTGCGTGTCCACGCTCAGCCCACTGCCGCCGCCACCAGGCGGCCGGCCGCGACCGCACCCTCGAGCGCGGCGTAGTCGCGCTCGGTCTTGTCGGCGTAGGCCACGGCGAACTCGCCGACGGCCTGCTCGAACGTCTCCTTGCTGCCGAGGTAACTCGCTATGGCAATGCGGTGACCCGACCGCGCGTGGGCGCGGGCGAGGGTCCGGCCACAGGCGGCGCCGAGCTCTCGGAGCGAGCGCGGCCCCAGGGACTCGACGACGAACGAGCCCTTCCAGTCGCGGAACTGGCGCACGTAGTAGTCCGTGTCGGTCGGCTCTGCGGTGATGTCCTGCCGGACGTGCTGCCAGCCGAGCAGGATGTCGCTCGAGCTCTGCATGAGCCGTTGCCCCTCGACCACCCGTCGGCCGTGGTGCTCCGTAGGCGGCTCGGCGGCATACGGCTCGAGCACGGAGGACACGGCCTCCTTGGCCTGCAGCATGAGCGGATGGCCGGTGTCGTCGACGAGCAGGCCCACCCACGCACGGGTGCCGACACTGCCGACCCCGACGACCTTGCGGGCGATGTCGACGAGCCGGAAACCGCCCAAGAGGTGACGCAGGTCCGAGCGCAGGCCCTGCTGGTAGCGCTGCAGGAGCTCGGTGACCCAGGCGGTCATGCGGTCCGCCCGGTTCGGCGCGAGCTCGCGCAGCGGCACGAGCAAGGGGGGCTCGCTCCGGAAGCGGGCGACTCCGTCGACCGTGGTGGTCAGCTTGCCGAGCGCCTGCTCGCTCGTACGGCCGCGAGCCTTCGCGGCGGCCTTGCGCGTCGCCGTGTAGCTCTCCTTCGAGATCGTCCCCCGCAGGGAGTCCAGCGTGGCGTCGACCTCGCCGTGGCGGTACCACACCTCGAGCATGGGCTGTCGGGCATACTCCCTCATGCCCTCGCGGTAGGCCTGCGCGGCGGCGAGCACGACCCGCCGGCGCTCCTTGGCGGCGTGTCCGTTGGTCCGCCCAGCGATCTCGAGGCTCGCCGCCAGCCGCTTGACGTCCCACTCGAACGGTCCGGGCCAGGTCTCGTCGAAGTCGTTGACGTCGAAGACGAGTCGGCGCTCCGGAGAGGCGAACAGCCCGAAGTTGCTCACGTGCGCGTCGCCGCACAGCTGGACGGTGAGACCGGAGTGCGGGACGTGGCCGAGGTCGTCGGCCATGACGGCCGCCGCGCCTCGGTAGAAGGTGAACGCGTCGACCAGCATCCGGCCGTATCGGACCGGGACCAGCTCGGGGACCCGGGTGGTCGCCTGTCCCTCGAGGATCGCGACCGGGTCCTGGCCCGGCACCGGCCGCAGCTCGGCATGGGCCTCGAGGGGCAGCGTCGCGCGAGCAGCGCGCCCCTGGGCCTTCTGCTCCTCCCGGTCCACGAACCCGACCGCGGCCAGCGGCCGCTGTTCCGGCACCGCACTCATGCCGTCCTCCTTCTCCGGATACCGCGTGGTCAGGGTGACCGCGACGCTCACATCTGCTCGGGCGCCTCGATACCGAGCAGGTCGAGGCCGGTCGTCATGGTGCGCAGCACGAGCGCGCTCAGCGTCAGCCGAGACTGCCGGACCGCGTCGGTGCCGGCCTTGAGCACCGGGCAGCTCTCGTAGAACGCCGAGAAGTCCTGCGCCAGCTCGAAGAGGTAGCCGGCCAGGCGGTGCGGCTCGTACTCCGAGCCGACCGCCACGACGACGTCGGCGAAGCCCAGCAGCCGCTTGGCCAGGTCGCGCTCCGCCGGCTCGGCCACCGCGACCGGGGCACGCTGGGCCAGCGGGTCGAGGCCGGCCTGCCGGAAGATGGAACGCACCCGAGCCACGACGTACTGCAGGTAGGGGCCGGTGTTGCCGGTCAGCGACACCATCCGGGCCAGGTCGAAGACGTACTCGCTGTCGTGCGCGACCGACAGGTCGGCGTACTTCACCGCGCCGATGCCGACCTGGCGCGCGATCGTCGCCCTGGTCTGCTCGTCGAGGTCGGGGCGGGCCGCGTCGATGACGTCCTGGGCCGCCTCGACCGCCTCGTCGAGCAGCATCACCAGGCGCAGCGGGCGACCCGACCGGGTCTTGAGGATCTTGCGGTCCGACCCGAGGACGTTGCCGATCCGGATATGGACCGGCCGGACCGCGTCCGGCAGCCAGCCCGCCTTGCGCGCGGTGTCCCAGACCATGTTGAGGTGCAGCGCCTGCGGCGCCCCGATGACGTAGAGCACCCGGTCGGCGTGCAGCTGCTCGACCCGGTACTTGACGGTCGCCAGGTCCGTGGTGGCATAGCCGTACCCGCCGTCGGACTTGCGCACGATCAGCGGCACCGGCTTGCCCTCGCGTCCGGTGTAGCCGTCGAGGAAGACGCACAGGGCACCCTCGGAGACGGTCGCGATGCCCTTGGCCTCGAGCTCGTCGCACACGTCGGCCAGCATGTCGTTGTAGCTGGACTCGCCGGCGAGGTCGGCGTCGGTCAGGGTCACCCCGAGGGTCCGGTAGACCTTGTTGAAGTAGGCCTTCGACAGGTCGACCAGCCGCCGCCAGTGCGCCAGCGTCGCCTCGTCGCCGGCCTGCAGCAGCACGACCCTGGCCCGGGAGCGCACGTCGAAGTCGCCGGCGCTGCCGGCCGGCTCGGCCTTCTCGGCGGCGTCGAACTTGGCGCGAGCCGCCTGGTAGAAGGCGTTGGGGTCGGTGACGAGCAGGCCCGCCGCGGCGGAGTCCTCGCCGACCTCGAGCAGGTGCTCGATGAGCATGCCGAACGGGGTGCCCCAGTCGCCGACGTGGTTCTGCCGGATGACGTGGTGGCCGAGGTGCTCGAGCGTGCGCGCCAGCGCGTCGCCGACGATCGTCGTGCGCAGGTGCCCGACGTGCATCTCCTTGGCGACGTTGGGCGCCGAGTAGTCGATCGGGATGTTCTCGCGGGCCTGCACGGGCACCCCGACCCGCGGGTCGGCCGCGAGCTCGTCCGCGAGCGAGTCGATCCAGCGGTCGCGGAAGGTGAGGTTGACGAACCCCGGGCCGCTCACCTCGGCGGTCTCGCACACGCCGTCGAGCTCGAGCGCTTCGACGATCCGGGCGGCGAGGTCCCGCGGCCGCAGGCCCACCCGCTTGGCGAGCGCCAGGGCCGCGTTGACCTGCACGTCCGCGAACTGCGACGGGCGCAGCACCGGGTCCGCCTCGCGGTAGTCCTCGCCCAGCACGGCGGCGATCGCGGACTGGACCTTCGGGGTGAGCGCGACGAGCGGGGAGACCATACGGGAGAGTCTATTTCCGGGCGTCCCCGCGCCGCGTCAGGCCTTGCCCGGCCGGGACGGCCGCCCGGTCAGCCCATCCACGGCGCCCGGACGCCCGGACCCGGGCGGTAGCCGACGCGGTAGGCGACGCGCTCGTCGTAGAACCACACGTCCGGAGCGGCCTCGTCGTAGCCCGGGCAGCCGGGGACCAGGTAGGTCCCCGTCGCGCGGACCGCCTTGACCGCGTGGCCGAGCGGCTGGGCGCCGTCGGCGATCGGTGCCGCCGAGCCGAGCCCGTACCCGCCGTCGCGGACCTCCGCCAGGGTGGAGACGCGGCGGGTCGGCTGCCGCGCTGCGGGCGGCAGGGTCACGATGTCGTCCGACCCGGAAGGCAGGTCGAGCGGGGCGAGGCCCACCGGTCCGAAGGGGTTCTCCGCGTCGGCCAGGTCGGGCTCGTCGTCCTCGAAGGCCGCCACACCGGCCGCGGTGGTCGTTGCGCTCGGGGCGCCGTCACGGGCCCCGGTCGGTGCTGCTGCGATCGGCTCCTCGGTCACGTCGACCGATACTTCGGCCACCACCGCTACCGGCTCCTCGGCCACCTCGAGCGGCTCCTCGGCCACCACCGCCACCGGCGGCTCGGCCGACTCTTCGGCCGACCCGTCGGCCGTGGCCGGGACAGCCCCGACGGGGGCGGGCGCCACGATCTCGTCCGTGGCGGCGGGGCCGTCCTGGGAGAGCTCGACGTCAGCGGACTCGGAGCGAACCGGCACGACCGGGGCGGGTGCCGCCGGGTTCTCCGGGACGCTGCCCCACGTCGCGGGCGCAGCCGGCTCGACCGAGCGGTGACCCTCGCCCGCCTCGCGCACCGCTGCGCCGACCGGCTCCAGTACCGGGGCCGCCTCGGCCACGGCGGGCCGGGCGGGCTGGGCACGCAGCGACCTCGCCCGGCGCCGCGCCTCCCGCTCGCGGCGCCGGCGCGAGGCCGCGAGCAGGCTCGCGACGACGGCGATGACGGCCGCGGCCAGCGCGAGCCACAGGATCAGCTTGGTGGGGTCAGACATGTGGTCGTCCTCGTGGTCGGGTGCTCTTCACGGGCAACCTACTGCCCCGGACCTCGAGTCCGTGGCAGCCTCCCGGCGCCAGGCCGGGGAACGTGGGGCACCCCGCCGGAGACGGTGGGGTATGCCGCTCAGCCGGCTCAGCGGCATACCCCACCCTCGGACGTGGTGGCGAGCGCGGCGGTCAGCCCAGGCCGAGCTTGCGGCTGGTGGCCTGGCGCATCTCGACCTTGCGGATCTTGCCCGTGACGGTCATCGGGAACTCGTCGACGACCTCGACGTAGCGCGGGATCTTGTAGTGCGCGAGCCGGCCGGTGCAGAACTGCCGCAGCGACTCCGCGGTGATCGGCTCGGCGCCCGGCCGCATCCGGATCCAGGCGCAGAGCTCCTCGCCGTACTTCTCGTCCGGCACCCCGATGACCTGGGCGTCGAGGATGTCGGGGTGGGTGTAGAGGAACTCCTCGATCTCGCGCGGGTAGACGTTCTCACCGCCGCGGATGACCATGTCCTTGATCCGGCCGGTGATCTCGACGTATCCGTCGTCGTGCATGACGCCCAGGTCGCCGGTGCGCATCCAGCCGTCGACGATCGCCTCGGCGGTCTTGTCCGGCTGCTCCCAGTAGCCGAGCATGACCGAGTAGCCCTTGGTCTGGAACTCGCCGGCCTGCCCGCGGGGCACGACCTCGCCGGTGGCCGGGTCGACGATCCGGATCTGCAGGTGCGGGCCGACCCGGCCGACCGTGCCGGTCTTGCGCTCGAACGTGTCGTCGGTGCGGGTCTGGGTGGACACCGGCGAGGTCTCCGTCATGCCGTAGCAGATGGTCAGCTCCTCGATGCCCGAGGCGATCACCTTCTTCATCAGCTCGGCCGGACAGGTCGAGCCGGCCATGATCCCGGTGCGCACCGTCGAGAGGTCGTAGTCGGCGAAGTCGGGCAGGTTCCACTCGGCGATGAACATCGTGGGCACGCCGTAGAGCGAGGTGATCCGCTCGTCCTGGACGGTCTGCAAGGTGATGGCCGGGTCGAACCCGGGGGCCGGGATGACCATGCACGCGCCGATCGAGGTGCAGGCCAGGTTGCCCATGACCATCCCGAAGCAGTGGTAGAAGGGCACCGGGATGCACACCCGGTCGTGCTCGGTGTAGTCGCAGAGGTGGCCCACGAAGAAGCCGTTGTTGAGGATGTTGCGGTGCGAGAGGGTCGCGCCCTTTGGGAAGCCGGTCGTGCCCGACGTGTACTGGATGTTGATCGGCTGGTTGTGCTCGAGCGTGGCCTGGACCCGGGCCAGCTCGTCGGCCGGGACCTCGTCGGCATGCGCCAGCAGCACGTCCCAGTCGGACGTGCCGATCAGGACGACCCGCTCGAGGCCGGGCACCTCGGGGCGCACCTGCTCGATCATCGCGGCGTAGTCGCTGGTCTTGAACTCCTTGGCGGAGACGAGCGTCGCGATCCCGGCCTGCTGCAGGACGTACTGCAGCTCGTGCGCGCGGTAGGCGGGGTTGATGTTGACCAGGATCGCGCCCATCTTCGCGGTCGCGTACTGGGTCAGCGTCCACTCCGAGCAGTTGGGCGCCCAGATCCCGACCCGGTCGCCGGTGGCGACGCCGACCGCCAGCAGCGCCCGCGCGAGCCGGTCGACGTCGGCCTGCAGCTGCGTGTAGGTCCAGCGCTTGCCCTGTGCGACGTCCACCAGCGCCTCGCGGTCGGGGAACCGGGCCACCGTCGCGTCGAAGTTGTCGCCGATGGTCTGCTCGATGAGCGGCGGCTCGGTCTCACCGACGGTGTGGGAC
This sequence comes from Intrasporangium sp., assembly GCF_039812505.1. Classification (GTDB taxonomy): domain Bacteria; phylum Actinomycetota; class Actinomycetes; order Actinomycetales; family Dermatophilaceae; genus Intrasporangium_A. Next base: position 19,574 of record NZ_JBDIAQ010000055.1, read on the forward strand.
AGGGTCTCGGACGCAGCTCGGACAGGAGCGGACATGGTGGCCTCCGTGGCATGGGTCGGATGTGCTTCGTACCAGCCAACCGCGCGGCGGGCCTCGGGGCAAGGAGTGTGCAGGTCAGGAGTGCACCGGGGGGCAGGGGTCCGGATGTGCGCGCGAGGCGCGACGGTGCACCCCGTCAGGCCGGGTGCCGCTGTCCACGCAGATGGTCCGCTCCGGCCCCGGTCAGCTCGTCGAGGCGGGCCGTGCGGCCGGTGACGAGCAGCAGGAGTGCACCGATCGGGCCGGCGACCTCGGGGCCGGCGCCTCGCGTCCAGTCGGCGTCCGTCGCTCGGAGGGTGTACCCCTCGAGCGGAAGCCTGCGGAACACCTTGCCGAGCCAGGTGTCTCGTGTCTCCCACCGGCGGGTTGCGGCCAGCACCGCCGCAGGCACGGGCAACTCCAGCTCGGCACCGAGCGGCACTGCGATGTCCTGGCTGTGCACGAGGATGTCCGTGAGGGTCTCGAGCTGGGTGACGAACGCGTTGTGGCGCCGGGAGCCGATCATCGCCCGGATCCGGTCGACGAGCTGTCCGGTCGGCAGCCGGGCCTGGATCGCCGCCGAGTCGACGATGGTCCGGTTGAGCGACCTGGCGCGCAGCATCTCGGGGTGTCGCGCCATGAACACGACGATGTCCCGGACCCCCTGCTGCTGCAGGGTCAGGTGCGCGGCGACGTGCCGCACCGTCCAACCGTCACACAGCGAGGGGCGCTCCCACTGCCGGCCCGTCAGCCCCTCGAGCAGGTCGGCGGTGCGCCGCCGCTGGTCGTCGATCGCAGCCCAGATCTCGTCGTCGTCCATGCCGGCCTCCTCACGCCGGTGGTGGTCGCGGGCGGGGTCGGTCATGGCGCGGCCACCCACGGCCGGGGAGCGTTCGCAGTCGCTAAAGTAATCCTATCGACGAACCAAATATAGTTCGATGCTCTGACTACTTCAAGGATCCTCGTGGACCGTGACCTGCCCACCAGCCTGCTCATGCTGATCGCGGGGCGACACGCGCAGCAGCGCATCTTCGATGCCGTCCGCGCGGGCGGGGTCACCGACGTGACCATGGCGCAGGGCCGGCTCATGGCCGGGATCGACCCCGAGGGGACCCGCCTGTCGGTGCTGGCCGAGCGGGCCCAGGTGGCAAAGCAGACCGCCACCGCCCTGGTCGACCGGCTCGAGCGGGCCGGCTACGTCGAGCGCGTCCCCGACCCCGCGGACGGCAGGGCGCGGCTGGTGCGTCCGACCGCCCGGATGCAGGCCGTGATCCCGGTGGCCCGCGCGGCGGAGCAACGGCTGGAAGCCGAGTGGGCGGCATACCTCGGCCCCCGCCGGATGCGGCACCTGCGGGAGGCGCTCACGGCGCTGCGTGACATCACCGACCCCTATCTCGAGCGGCATCCCTGACCGGCGGCGAAACCTGGTCATATTGCGCGACGGATTCGAGCAGATCGTGCGAATCTTGAGTAGGGGAAGGGTGAGGAGGTCGCCATGGATCCTCAACACGACGTCAACGTCGAGGTCGCGCCGATCTACGCGCGCGGATCACTGCAGGGGTTCATCCTGGTCGGGCGCTGGCCCGTGGACACGGTCGAGTGGACGCAGTTCCTGTGGCTCGCCGTACGGGTGGCGGCCGTGCCGGCGATGCTGCCGCACGGCAGCACGGTCTTCCGGGTCATCGAGTCCGTCCCGGAGCACTCGCCGGTGCACTCCGTCGGGGTCGTGCTGGCCGAGGGGCAGCTGGTCGGCGACCACGCGCTGCAGCCCGGCCGGTTCGCGGCCGAGCAACCGGCCGGACTGGCCGTGCTGCATCCGCCGACGAGCACCATCGCCTCGGTCCCGGAGTACGAGACGGCGTCGGGCTGCCTGCTGCTGCCGGGCCTGCCCTACCTCGGGCTCGCGCACCGGGCGGCGTGGATAGAGGCGGACGCACGCGGCACGGTCACGAGGCTCTCCGCCAAGGACGACGTCGACCCCGGCGACGACCCGGACACCGCCGCGCTGTCGCTGCTGCTCGCCTCCTGACCGCCCGTCGGGCAGGCCCGTGGTCACCGGCCGCTGCTCACGTGCCGGGCGTCATCTGGCGGTTCAGGTCGAAACGGCTGGCTTGGAGCGCAAGGTCACGGAAGGTGCCCTCCTCCAGCAGCTGCGCCGCGGCGGTCAGGGCGACGCTGTATGCCGCCCGTGCCAGCCAGCTGCCGACGCTGACCCGGGCCACCCCGACCCGGGCCAGCTCGTGCAGCGCGGGCGAGCCGTTGCCGGCCAGGATGTTGACCGGCGCGGTGAGACTGGAGCAGGCCGCGGCGATGACGTCGAGGTCGCGCAGCCCGATCAGGAAGATGCCGTCGGCGCCGGCCTCGACATAGGCGACGGCGCGCTCCAGCATCCGGTCGGTCGGCTCGTCGACCCCGAGCACGTACGTGTCGACCCGGGCGTTGACGAACAGGTCCGCGCCCCGCGCGGTCAGTCCCGCCCGGACCTCGCGCAGGAAGCCGGCGAACTCACCCACGTCCCGGTGCACGCCGTCGGTCGAGTCCTCCAGGTTGACGCCGACCACCCCGATCTCGGCCAGCTCGGCGAGGAACCGGGCCACCACACCCGGGTCCGGGCTGTAGCCGTTCTCCACATCCATGGTGACCGGTACCCGCACGTGATCGAGCAGCCGGCGCGCGAGGCCGAGGTGGGGGCCGGGTCCGAGGGCCCCACCGTCCGGGGTGGCGTTCGCCCAGGCCACACCGGCACTCGTCGTGGCGATCGCGCGTGCACCGAGGTTCTCGAAGAGGCGGGCCGAGCCCGCGTCCCAGGCGTTGGTCAGCACGAGCGGGGAACCGGGCACGTGCAGGGAACGGAACTCGTCGACGGTCGCAGCCATTGGTGCGCTCCTTGGTCGAGGTGCCAGCCGGATGTCCGGGGCTGTGCCTCACAGCATGGCACCGCGGTGGTCACCGACGTGCCGA
>NZ_JBDIAQ010000056.1:0-22490 GCF_039812505.1 Intrasporangium sp.
CCTGCTCCGCTGGGAGCAGCAGCGGGCCCCCTGCTCCGCTGGGAGCAGCAGCGGGCCCCCTGCTCCGCTGGGGGGAGCAGGGGGTGAGGGCGCGCGGACCGGGGGTGTGGCCGGGTGTGGCCGGACTCACGCTAGCCGCAGTTTGCATCCTGCTTGCTGTAGTTAGCATAATGGAGCCATGAGCAAGCTTCCGCTCCCCGACCTCGGGGCGTACCTGCGTGAACAGCGCGAGAACGCCCAGCTGTCGCTGCGGCAGCTGGCCGAGCTGGCGGGGGTGTCCAACCCCTACCTCTCGCAGATCGAGCGGGGCCTGAAGCGGCCCAGCGCCGAGATCCTCCAGCAGATCGCGCGAGCACTGCAGGTGTCGGCCGAGTCGCTCTACATCCGCGCCGGCATCCTCGACGAGCGGGTCAGCGACCCGCAGGCTGCCGCGGACGTCCTCTCGGCCATCGCCGCCGACCCGGTCCTGACCGACCGGCAGCGCGCGGTGCTCGTCGAGGTCTACCTCTCCTTCGTCGGCGAGGACGCCGGCAAGGAGCCCGAGTCCACCACCCGGAGGCGAGCGGCAACGGCCGGCACGTCCCGGCACCCGTCGCGCCGGGGAACGTCCGACGCGATCCCCGAGAAGGAGTAACCACCATGGATCTGAACAAGCAGCTGGTCAAGGCCGTCAAGCAGGCGCAGCAGCAGGCCGAGGCCACCGTCGCCGAGGTCCGGGCCGCGCTCGAGGCCCGGCTGTCCGACGTCGACGTCAGCGTCGACCCCACGCCGTTCTTCGCCGTCGTCGGCGCGGCGGACCGCACCGTCGAGACGATCAGGCACGCCCGTGAGCAGCTCGAGTCGACGCGGCAGCGGGCCACCGTTTCCGAGCTGCGCGGCGGGGCCAAGAAGGAGGCGGCCGACCTGCAGAAGGAGCTGAAGAAGCGCGTCGCCGACCTGCAGGTGCGCACCACCGAGATGCAGCGGCTCGCGACCGAGCTCGCCGAGAAGTTCGTCGCACACGCCCATGACCTGCCCGCCCAGGTGATGAGCCACGGGCTGCAGCTCGCGAGCAACGCCAAGGACCAGTACGAGTCCGACGCGGACCGCGGCGAGCGGGTCGTGGCCGAGATCCGGGCCCACGGCGACAAGCTGGCCGACGAGGTCGCGACCCGGTCCGGCGAGGCCGTGGGGCGCATCGGCAAGGTCGCGGACGCCGTCGTCGGGGAGGCCGACGACGTGTCCCAGGCGGTTGCCGGCGCCTTCCGGAGCGGCGCGGCGCAGGTCATCGACCAGCTCCACGACTCCGCCGAGGCCATCGACGAGGCTGCGGCACCGGCGCAGCCGGCCACCGCGGCCAAGACCGTGACCGCGACACCGGCCGCCACGGCCCCGGTCCCGACGGCCAAGCCGGCGGACTCGAAGCCAGCGGGCACCGAGACGGCCGCGAAGCCGGCGGTCCGCAAGACGACCGCCAAGGCGACGGTCCGGAAGACGGCCGCGAAGCCGGCGGCCAAGAAGGCGGCGGCCACGAAGACGGCGGGCACGAAGGCGGCCGCGAAGAAGGCACCGGCCAAGAAGGCCGGGACCAGCGCGGCCGAGTGAGGCCCGACCGCAGGGCCGCCATCCCGAGCGGGTGGCGGCCCTGCGGCATACTGCGGGACGTGCCCGCCAAGTCCGTCTCGCCCGTCCTGACCGCCGCCCCGGTCGTCGCGCACGTCGTGCGCGGCGGCTTCGTCGAGTCCGTCCACCGCGGCACGGCCGTGGTGACGGGCCCGGACGGGGCGGTGCTGCGGGAGGTCGGCGATGCCCACGGTCCGGTCTTCCCCCGCTCGTCGAGCAAACCGATCCAGGCGATCGGGATGCTCCGCTCCGGCCTGCGGCTGCCCGCCCCGCTCCTCGCCCTGGCCTGCTCGAGCCACTCCGGGCAGGAGCTCCACCTCGCCGGGGTGCGCGAGATCCTCGACGGAGCCCGACTGACCGAGGCCGACCTGCAGAACACCCCCGACTACCCGCTCGACGAGGCGGCCCGCACTGCCTGGATCCGCGCCGGGCGCCCGAAGCGGCCGCTGGCGCAGAACTGCTCGGGCAAGCACTCCGCGATGCTGGCCACCTGCGTCGCCACCGGCTGGGACATCGCGGACTACCGGGACCCGGACCACCCGCTGCAACAGGCGATCCTCGCGGCCGTCGTCGACCTCACCGGGGGACCGGTCAGCGCGGTCGCGGTCGACGGCTGCGGCGCCCCGATCCATGCGGTCCCGCTGGTCGGGCTGGCCCGGGCGTTCGGCCGGATCGCGAGTGCGACGCAGGGTCCGGAGGCAACGGTCGCCGCGGCCATCCGCACCCATCCCGAGCACGTCGGCGGCACCGGCCGCGACGTGACCGCGCTCATCGCCGGCGTGCCCGGCCTCGTCGCGAAGGACGGCGCGGAGTCCGTGTATGCCGTCGGCCTGGCGGACGGTCGCGGGGTGGCCGTCAAGGTCGCCGACGGCGGACCGCGCGCGTGCCCGGTCGTGCTCGCCGCGATCCTGCGCGGCGTCGGCATCACCCAAGCCGCGCCCCTCGCCGCCCTCGAGACGCAGCCGGTCCTCGGCCACGGCGAGCCCGTCGGCGCCGTGCTCCCGGTCGGCCTCTGACCGTGCGGGCGGTCCTGCAGCGGGTGACCTCCGCGCGTGTCGAGGTCGACCGGACGGTCGTCGGCGAGATCTGCCGGCCCGGGCTGCTCGCCCTGGTCGGCGTCGCCCACGCCGACGGGCCGGAGCAGGTCGAACGGATGGCTCGCAAGATCGCCGAGCTTCGGATCCTGCGCGACGAAGGCAGCGTGCTGACGGCGGACGCGCCGGTGCTCCTCGTGAGCCAGTTCACCCTGCAGGGCGACACCCGCCGGGGCCGGCGCCCCTCGTGGAGCGCGGCCGCCCCGGGACCGGTCGCCGAACCGGTCATCGACGCGCTCGTGGACGCCCTGCGCCGTAAGGGGGTCGAGGTCGCCACCGGGCGGTTCGGAGCGATGATGACCGTGACCGCGACCAACGACGGTCCGTTCACCGTCCTCGTCGAGACCTGACCGGACCGTGAGCCATGACGCACCGGCAAACGTCGGGGCGGCCCGGCCCGGGCCGTTACGCTTGTTCGCATGGCGTTGTTCTACGGGTTCCAGTCACTGGTGCTCACGGTGCTGGGAGTTGCCGCCCTGGGCTGCGAGCTGTTCGCGTTCCTGGACGCGCTGCGCCATCCCGAAGCCGCCTACGCCGCGGCCGGGAAGCGCACCCGGACCTTCTGGCTGCTCGTCACCGGCGTCGCCCTGCTCTTCGGCATCGTCTCGGTCTTCAACGTCGTCTCGCTGATCGGCATCATCGCCTTCGTCGCGGCCGCGGTCTACCTCGCCGACGTCCGCCCCGCCCTCCGGCACGTGCGCGGCATCGGCTCGGGCCGGAACCGCCCGTGGTGACCGGTGGCAGTGGGTCCCGGCGAGGCCGGCCCGCCGGCGGGGTAGCGGTGCCGGCCGAGGAGCACGACTTCGCGCCCCAGCACCACCCCGACGACTACGACCTCGGCGACCGCAACCCGACCCGGGACATCTTCCTGGCCGAACGGCCGTGGGGCAACTTCCAGCAGTTCGTCTCCAACGAGCAGGTCACCGTCAAGATCATCACCGTCGAACCGGGGCACCGCCTCTCGCTGCAGAGGCACGACCACCGCGGCGAGATGTGGCAGGTGCTCGACGTGCCGATCGAGATCACCGTCGACGACCGCCACTGGGTCGCCGAGCCGGGCGAGACCGTCTGGGTGCCCCGGGGGTCCATCCACCGGATGGGCAACCCGGGCCCAAGGGCCGGGCGGCTGCTCGAGGTCGGCTTCGGGCACTTCGACGAGGCCGACATCGAACGTCTCCAGGACGACTACGCCCGAGCCGGCGACGACGACCGGTAGGGCGATGGTCCCGGGGCCACGGCCGGCCAGGCGACGGTGACCTCGCCGAGCCGCCACCGTTGCGGCCCGTCGAGCAGCGGCCAGTCCGCCGAGACCGCCCGCACGGTCGAGATGAACCGTTGCCGGACCCCGAAGGAGCCCTGCGGCGCCGCGTGGGCCCAGGCCCGGTCGAGGGCGCGCAGGTAGGCGTGCACCCGCTCACCGGGCACGTTGTGGTGGATCAGCGCCTTCGGGAGCCGCTCGGCCACGTCGGACGGCCGGGCCAGGCCACGCAGCCGCAGCGAGAAGGTCAGGCTGAGCGCACCCGAACGGTCCACCGCCACCCAGCTCGCCCGCCGGCCGACCTCGTCGCAGGTGCCGTCGACGAGCAGCCCGTCGTCGGTGAGCCGGTCCTGCAGCTGTGCCCAGGCCCCGGCCACGTCGGCCTCGTCGTACTGCCGCAGCACGTTGAAGGCCCGCACCAGACTCGCTCGCGCCCCGCCCTCCAGGGGAACCTCGAAGCCGCCGAGCCGGAAGCGCAGGCCGTCGCGCTGCACCCCTTGGGCGGACGCGACCCGGGCCGGGTCGATCTCGATCCCGACGACCTGCACGTCGGGTCGCACCCGCCGCAGCCGATCGTGCAGCTCCCGGGCAGTGACCGGCGAACCTCCGTAACCGAGGTCGACCACCACCGGGCCGGGCCCGGCCCGGCGCAGCCGCCACGCCTGCGGGCCGACGAGCCACCGGTCGCACCGACGCAGCCGGTTGGGGCCCGTCGTGCCGCGCGTGATCGTGCCGACCGGCCGGCAGCCTGCTGGTCGGTCGTCCACCCGGCGAGCCTACGTCGCCCCGCGCGCCGGCGCGTCGCCCACCGGGAATACCCGGCCCGACCGGGGCGGTTTGAGCCGGAAGAGCGGATTGGTGAAGAGTGGACCTGGTCCGGGCAGATCGCGGTGTGTCAGGAGGTAGCCATGACAGCCCAGCCGAGACGGGTGGCGATGATCAGCGTCCACACCTCCCCGCTCGAGCAGCCCGGCACGGGCGACGCGGGCGGCCTGAACGTCTACGTGGCCGAGACCGCCAAGCAGCTGGCCGCCCGGGACATCGAGGTCGACATCTTCACCCGGCGCACGAGCGGCGAGCTGCCCATCGACGTCGAGCTCGTGCCGGGCGTGCGGGTCCGGCACGTCACCGCCGGGCCGTACGAAGGGCTCTCGAAGGAGGACCTGCCCGGCCAGCTGTGCGCGTTCACGGCCGGCACCATGCACGCCGGCCTGTCCGTCCCCGAGGACCACTACGACCTGGTCCACTCCCACTACTGGCTCTCCGGCCAGGTCGGCTGGCTCGCCGCCGACCGGTGGCGGGTCGCCCTCGTCCACTCGATGCACACCATGGCCCGGGTCAAGAACGGTCACCTGGCCGAGGGAGACACCCGCGAGCCGCCCGGTCGCGAGATCGGCGAGGTCCAGGTGGTCGAGGCCGCCGACCGGCTGGTCGCCAACACCGCGGGCGAGGCAGGTGAGCTGGTCGAGCTGTATGACGCCGTGCCGCGCAAGGTCTCGATCGTCCCTCCCGGCGTCGACCTGCACACCTTCACGCCGGGCGACCGGGCGCCGGCCAGGGCCGCGCTCGGGCTCGACCCCGACGCCGACCTGCTGCTGTTCGTCGGCCGGATCCAGCCGCTGAAGGCACCAGACATCCTGCTGCGCGCGGCCGCCGCCCTCGTGCACCGCGACCCGCAGCGCCGACGGACCCTGCAGGTCGCGGTCCTCGGCGGTCCGAGCGGCACCGGCCTGGCCCGGCCCCACCAGCTCGAGGAGCTGGCCACCGAGCTCGGCATCGGCGACCTCGTCCGGTTCGTGGGGCCGGTCCCGCGCCCGGTGCTGGCCGAGTGGTACCGCGCCGCCGACCTCGTCGTCATGCCGAGCCACTCCGAGTCGTTCGGGCTGGTCGCCATCGAGGCCGAGGCGTGCGGCACGCCGGTGGTCGCGGCAGCCGTCGGCGGCCTGCCCACGGCCGTCGGCGACGGCGGGGTGCTGCTGCCGACCCACGACCCCGGCCGCTGGGCCGAGGTCATCGGCTCGCTCCTGCGCGACCCGGTGGCGCGACAAGCCCTGTCGCAGAAGGCGGTCGCGCATGCCGCGGGCTTCGGGTGGCCGGCCACCACCGAGCGCCTGGTCGACGTGTACGCGCGGGCCATGTACGAGCACGCCCACCCAGCCCACGACGGGGACCAGCGCCTCGCCGCAGCCCCGACGACGGCGGTGATCCGGTGAACCAGACCCCAGCCCCCGAGCAGCCGACGACCGAGACACGCACGGCCGAGCAGGCCGCCACCGAGCGGGGCGCGAGCCCGGCCGCCCGCGCCGGAGCCCGCACGGCGGCATACCTGCAGTCCGTCTCCCTGGAGTGGGAGCCAGGCGCGCGCGAGGGAGAGTACGTGGTCTCCCTCCCGGGAGAGCAGAAGCTCAAGACTGTCGTCTCGCTCGTGATCGGGGATGCGACGACGAGCATCATGGCCTTCGTCATCCGCAACCCCGACGAGAACCACGAGGCGTTCTACCGGTACCTGCTGCGCAAGAACCTGCGGCTGACCGGCATCGCCTACGCGATCGACACGGACGGCGACGTCTACCTGCGCGGTGAGCTGCCGACGCAGGCCGTCGACGCCGACCGGCTCGACCGGCTGTTCGGCGTGGTGCTCGCCGCGGCCGACCACACCTTCAACGAGCTGCTGACCCTCGGCTTCCTGACCTCGATGAAGAAGGAGTGGGCCTGGCGGGTCTCGCGGGGCGAGTCGACGCGCAACCTGGAGGCGTTCCGCCACCTGCTCGATCGGCCCGGGGACGGCGCGCGCCCGGTGAGCGGGTGAACCGGTCTGGATAGGCTGGCCGCCATGACGTACACGCTCGTGCTGCTCCGCCACGGCGAGAGCGACTGGAACGCCAAGAACCTCTTCACCGGGTGGGTCGACGTCGACCTGACCGACCGCGGCCGCGCCGAGGCGGTGCGCGGCGGCGAGCTGCTGGCCGACGCGGGCATCCTGCCCGACATCGTGCACACCTCGGTGCTGCGGCGCGCCATCACGACCGCCAACATCTCCCTCGACACGGCCGACCGGCACTGGATCCCGGTCAAGCGCGACTGGCGGCTCAACGAGCGCCACTACGGCGCCCTGCAGGGCAAGAACAAGAAGGAGGTCCTCGAGCAGTTCGGCGAGGAGCAGTTCATGCGGTGGCGGCGCTCGTACGACGTGCCGCCACCGCCGATCGACCCGGCCGACCGCTACGCCCAGACCGGCGACCCGCGGTACGCCGGGCTGGGCGAGGCGATGCCGCGCACCGAGTGCCTGCAGGACGTGGTGGCCCGGCTGGTGCCCTACTGGGAGAACGAGATCCAGACCGATCTGGCCGACGGGCTCACCGTCCTGGTCGCGGCGCACGGCAACTCGCTGCGGGCCCTCGTCAAGGTCCTCGACGAGATCTCCGACGCGGACATCGCGGCGCTGAACATCCCGACCGGTATGCCGCTGGTCTACCAGCTCGACGACGCCTTCCGGCCGCTGACCCGCGGTGGACGCTACCTCGACCCGGAGGCGGCCAGGGCTGCCGCCGAGGCCGTCGCCAACCAGGGCCGGTGACCACCCGCCGGCGCCCGTCCCGGCCCTCGACGCCGGTGGTACCGGGTCGGGCGGCACACCCGCAAACGTGCGAGAGGGCCCCTCGAAGGAGGGGCCCTCTCGCGCTGCTGCGGGAGCTCAGCCGGTCGGCGTGACGGTGCTCGGTACCGTGGTCGCGACCCCGGTCGGCGTGACCACGGTCGGAACCGCGGTCGGCGTGACCGTGGCGTAGTAGCCCGTGTCGGCGATGACGGGGACGTTGAGCAGCGTGGTGCCGGCGGTGCTGCTGGTGACCTGCACCGGGATGACAGTGCCGGGCTTCGCGGTGATCCCGCTCAGCTGCAGGCCCTGATCGGCGAGGTTGACCTGCTCGCTCGGCTGCAGGTCCAGCTGGACGCCGGAGCCGTTGCCCTCCTCCTGCGCGGCGAACTGGACGGTGACCGGCTCGGTGCTCTGGTTGACCAGACCGCCGGAGACCATCGCCTCGCCGGAGCCGCCCACGACCAGGACGAGGTCGCGGATCGCGACGCTGCCCAGGTCGGCCTGGACGCCGTCGGCGGGAGCGTACGGCACGTCGGTCTGGACGGGCGAGAAGACCATGCAACCGGCGGTGCCGAGCGTGACCGTGGCGGCCGTGACGAGGGCCGCCAGGGTGCGACGCACGGGGGTCTGGGGCAGGAGTCGAGGCTTCACGCGGGCCAGCCTACCGGCGCACCGTCCGCTGCGGTCGGTGGCACTGCCGCCGGGCGATTCCGGGACCCGCCCGAGCAGCCCCGGGAAGACCCGGACAGCCGCGCGGTGCGGCGCCGCCGCACCCGCTCCAGCGGCGCGCGACCACGCGCGGTGGGCGCGGGACAGCATGCCGAGCAGCCTCGTGTCAAGTCCGCCGAATCCGTCCTTCCGGCCGTGACAATGGCTCTGACCTGCGCAGATGTCCATTCCTGGGATCGCGATGCGAGACGCTTCGTGATAACCTGTTGGTTGCGAAAGGGGAAAACAGCACATGGCGTTCAAGGTCGGCGAGACGGTCGTGTACCCGCATCACGGGGCCGCACTGATCGAGGAAATCAACACCCGCACGATCAAGGGAGTGGACAAGCTCTACCTCAAGCTCAAGGTCGCCCAAGGCGATCTCACGATCGAAGTGCCCGCCGAGAACTGCGACCTGGTCGGCGTTCGCGACGTGGTCGGCCAGGAGGGCCTCGACCGGGTCTTCGAGGTCCTGCGGGCTCCGCACACCGAGGAGCCGACCAACTGGTCCCGCCGCTACAAGGCCAACCTCGAGAAGCTCGCCTCCGGCGACGTCATCAAGGTGGCCGAGGTCGTGCGCGACCTGTGGCGCCGTGACCAGGACCGTGGCCTGTCCGCCGGTGAGAAGCGGATGCTGGCCAAGGCCCGCCAGATCCTCGTCTCCGAGCTCGCGCTCGCCGAGAAGACCGACGAGGACAAGGCCGAGACGATCCTCGACGAGGTCCTCGCCTCCTGATGTCGTCGGCGGACGTCGGTCTGGTCATCGTCGCCGCCGGTTCCGGTACTCGTCTGGGGGCCGAGGTCCCCAAGGCGTTCGCGCCCCTCGCGGGCGTGCCCATCCTCGGGCGCGCGCTGCGAGGGGCGCTGTCCTGTCCCGGCCTGGCCGAGGTCGTGGTCGTGGCGCCGCCGGGGTGGCTGGAGCGTGCCGAGCAGGTATGCCGCTCAGTCGGCCCCGCGCCGTGCGCCGAGACGGTCCCGGTCGACCCCGAGCCCCGCGCCGAGCCGGCCCCGGTCGACCCCGAGCCGGACCCGCCGGTCCACACCCCGGCGAGCTTCCGGCCGCGGCAGGTCGAAGTCACGGTGGTGCCCGGCGGAGCCGGGCGCGGCGACTCCGTCGCTGCCGGGCTGGCGGCGCTGTCCGCCCGGGTCGGCATCGTGCTGGTCCACGACGCGGCCCGGTGCCTGACCCCACCGGAGGTCTTCGCCCGGGTGGTGGGGGCGGTCCGGGCCGGCGCTGTCGCCGTGGTGCCGGGCGTGGCGGTCGTCGACACGATCAAGCAGGTGGACCCGGCCGGCCGGGTGGTGGCGACCCCTGACCGGGCCCGGCTGCGCGCCATCCAGACGCCACAGGGGTTCGCCCGCGCGGTGCTCGAGCGCGCCCACGCCGGCGCGGCGGAGGCCACCGACGACGCCGGGCTCGTCGAGCGACTCGGCGCGCCGGTACTGGTCGTCGCCGGTGACGAGCGGGCGCTGAAGGTCACCACACGCGAGGACCTCGACCGGGCGGCCCGGCTGCTGACCGGTTGACCGGCCCGGCGACCCGCCGGCGCCGGCCCGCGCGGGCCGCAGCTCCAGCGCTCCCGGGCGGGCCGCAGAGCGCCTATCCTCGACCGGGTGACCACCCCACCGACCGAGCCGCCCGCACGACCCCTCGCCCTCGTCACCGGAGGAGGCACCGGGATCGGGGCCGCCGTGGCCGGGCGGCTGGCCGCCGACGGGTTCGACGTCGTCGTCGCCGGGCGGCGCCGCGAGCCTCTCGAGCGGACCGCCGGCGTGATCGGTGAGCACGCGCAGGTCCTCGTCCTCGACGTGACCGACCCCGACCGGGTGGGTCAGGCCGTCACGGGGCTCGGCCGGCTCGACATCCTGGTCAACAACGCGGGCGGCGCGCTGGGCACCAGCCGGATCGAGGACGGCGACCCGGCCGAGTGGCAGCAGATGTTCGCCTCGAACGTGCTCGGTACGATGCTGGTGACCAAGGCGGCGCTGCCGCTGCTGCGCCGGTCGCCGCGCGCCACGATCGTGAACATGTCCTCGATCGCGGGACAGTCGGTGTACGTGGGCGGCGGCGGGTACACCGCGGCCAAGCACGGCACGTCGGTGATCAGCGAGACCCTCCGCCTCGAGCTGAACGGGGAGCACGTCCGGGTCTGTGACATCCGCCCCGGGATGGTCCACACCGAGGAGTTCTCCCTCACCCGGCTGCACGGCGACCCGGCCGCGGCGGACCGCGTCTACGCAGGGGTCGACCACCCGCTGCGCGCCGAGGACGTGGCCGAGTGCGTCGGGTTCGTCGTCGGCCTGCCGCAGCACGTCAACGTCGACACGCTGGTGGTCCGGCCGGTCGCCCAGTCCCCGTCGCACGACGTGCATCGCGGCCCGATCGACTGGAAGACCACGTGACCGGGGCCCCGCGCGTCGGGGTCGGGGTCGACGTGCACGCCTTCGCGGCGGAGGGCTCGGACCGCCAGCTGTGGGTGGCCGGCCTGCTCTGGCCGGGCGAGCGGGGGCTGGCGGGACACTCCGACGGTGACATCGCGGCGCACGCCGCGTGCGACGCGCTCTTCTCGGCCGCGGGAATCGGTGACCTCGGCGCCCACTTCGGCACCGACCGGCCGGAGCTCGCCGGGGCCTCGGGTGCCGTCCTGCTGGCCGAGGCGGCCCGCCTCGTGCGCGCCGCCGGTTTCGACATCGCCAACGTCGCCGTCCAGGTGATCGGCAACCGCCCCAGGATCGGGCGCCGCCGCGCCGAGGCGCAGGCGGTGCTGGCCCACGCCGCCGCAGCCGCGGTCTCGGTCAGCGGGACGACCACCGACGGGCTCGGCCTGACCGGCCGGGGGGAGGGCCTGGCCGCCGTCGCCACCGCGCTGGTCGTCCCCCGCCCCATGTGACCGAGCCCGACCACCTCGCCGGACCCACCGGCCAACGGACCATCGCCGAGGGGGACCCACAGGGGAGGGGAGCCGGTGCGGGTTGCATCCGCACGCCGGCCCGGCTTGGGTGGAGGGCAGGAGACGACACGAGAGGATGGGCCATGCCGCAGACCGTCAAGGGAGTCATCAGCCGGACCAAGGGGGCCGACGTCGAGCTCGTCGACGTCGTCGTGCCCGACCCCGGGCCGGGCGAGGCGGTCGTGACGGTCCAGACCTGCGGGGTGTGCCACACCGACCTGCACTACAAGGAAGGCGAGATCAACGACGACTTCCCGTTCCTGCTCGGCCACGAGGCGGCCGGCGTCGTCGAGTCGGTGGGCGCGGGGGTCACCGGCGTCGCGCCGGGCGACTTCGTCATCCTCAACTGGCGCGCGGTCTGCGGGCAGTGCCGGGCCTGCCGCAAGGGCCAGCCCTGGTACTGCTTCGCCACCCACAACGCCACCCAGCGGATGACGCTGATCGACGACACCGAGCTCACGCCGGCGCTCGGCATCGGCGCCTTCGCCGAGAAGACCCTCGTCGCCGCCGGCCAGTGCACGAAGGTGCACGAGGTCGACCCGGCGGCCGCCGGGCTGCTCGGCTGCGGCATCATGGCCGGGTTCGGGGCCGCGGTGAACACCGGCGAGGTGCGGCGCGGCGAGTCCGTCGCCGTCATCGGGTGCGGCGGCGTCGGGTGCGCGGCCGTCGCGGGGGCCGCCGTCGCGGGCGCTACGACGGTGATCGCGGTCGACGTCGACGAGGGCAAGCTCGAGGGCGCGAGGCGGTTCGGCGCCACGCACACCGTCAACTCCGGCCGGGTCGACCCGGTCGAGGCGATCCGGGAGCTGACCGGCGGCTTCGGCGCAGACGTGGTGATCGACGCGGTCGGGCGTCCGGAGACCTACCGGCAGGCCTTCTACGCCAGGGACCTGGCCGGGCGGGTCGTCCTGGTCGGCGTGCCGACCCCCGACAAGCAGCTGACGCTGCCGCTGATCGACATCTTCAGCCGCGGGGGGGCGCTGAAGTCGAGCTGGTACGGCGACTGCCTGCCCAGCCGCGACTTCCCGATGCTCGTCGACCTCTACCAGCAGGGTCGCTTCGACCTCGACGCGTTCGTCTCGGAGCGGATCGGGCTCGGCGACATCGAGCAGGCGTTCGCCAGGATGCGGCGTGGTGAGGTGCTGCGCTCGGTGGTCGAGCTGTGAGCGGGCAGCACCCGCACAGCGGGCGCGTCGAGCGGGTCGGGGTCACCTCGTCCGGCGGCGTCGGCGTCGAGCACACCGTGACCAGCGGCACCTTCAGCCTCGACGGCAGCACCTGGGAGGTCGACAACAACGTCTGGATCGTCGGCAACGACACGGAGTGCGTCCTGATCGACGCGCCGCACGACGCGGTGCCGATCATCGCCGCGATCGGCGACCGCCGGCTGCGGGCGATCCTGCTCACGCACGCCCACGACGACCACGTCCGGGTGGTGCCGGACATCCTCGAGGCCTGCCACGGCGCGCAGGTCGCGCTGCACCCGGACGACCGGGTGCTCTGGGACCTGACCCATCCCGGGCTGGCCCCCACCCGTGACCTGCACGACGGCGACGTGGTCACGGTCGGCGACGTCGACCTGCTGGTGATCCACACCCCGGGGCACTCGCCGGGCGCCTGCTGCTTCCACGCCCCCGAGCTCGGGGTGCTCTTCTCCGGCGACACCCTCTTCGCGGGCGGGCCCGGCGCGACCGGGCGGTCGTACAGCGACTTCGACACCATCATCGCCTCGATCCGCGACCGGCTGCTGGACCTGCCGGACCACACGGTGGTGCACCCCGGCCACGGGGCCTCGACCACGATCGGCGCGGAACGGCCCCACCTGCCCGAGTGGGTCGCGCGGGGGCACTGACCCGGGAGCGCGCGGCCGACGCGG
This sequence comes from Intrasporangium sp., assembly GCF_039812505.1. Taxonomy (GTDB): domain Bacteria; phylum Actinomycetota; class Actinomycetes; order Actinomycetales; family Dermatophilaceae; genus Intrasporangium_A. The sequence goes on from NZ_JBDIAQ010000056.1 coordinate 13,088, forward strand.
CGGCGCCGAGCGGCATACCGGAGCCGGGCGGGCGACCCCGGCCGGCGAGGACGGGCGCGGCGCGCCACTAGACTCACGCGGGTGGGTCTCCAACTCTTCGACACCGCCGCCCGTGAGCTGCGCGACTTCACGCCCCGCGTCCCGGGCAAGGTCGGGATGTACATCTGCGGGCTCACCACCCAGGGCGCCCCGCACATCGGGCACATCCGGTTCGCCATCGCGTTCGACGTGCTGCGGCGCTGGCTCGAGACCGGGCACGACTACCGGGTCACGCTGGTGCGCAACGTCACCGACATCGACGACAAGGTGCTGCGCAAGGCCGCCGACGCCGGCGAGGAGTGGTGGGCGCTGACCTACCGCAACGAGCGGCTCACCACGCAGGCGCTCGAGGCGCTGGGAGTGCTGCCCGCGACGTACGAGCCGCGCGCGACCGGCCACATCACCGACATGGTCACGCTGATGCAGACGCTGGTCGAGAGGGGCCACGCCTACCCGGCGCCCGACGGCTCGGGCGACGTCTACTTCGACGTGCGCTCCTGGCCCGAGTACGGGTCCCTGTCGCACCAGAGCCTCGACGACATGGCCAGCGCCGACGACGCCGACCCGCGCGGCAAGCGCGACCCGCGCGACTTCGCGCTGTGGAAGGGGCGCAAGGCGCAGGAGCCCGAGAGTGCCTCGTGGCCCACGCCGTTCGGGACCGGCCGGCCCGGCTGGCACCTCGAGTGCTCGGCGATGGCCCGCCGCTACCTGGGCGACGAGTTCGACATCCACGGCGGTGGCATCGACCTGCGCTTCCCGCACCACGAGAACGAGCAGGCGCAGTCGCGCGCGGCCGGGCTCGGCTTCGCCCGGTACTGGCTGCACAACGCCTGGGTGACCGTCAAGGGACAGAAGATGGGCAAGTCGCTGGGCAACTCCCTCGAGGTGCGCGCGCTGCTGCGCACGACCCGCCCGATCGTGCTGCGCTACTACCTGACCGCCGCCCACTACCGCTCCACGATCGAGTACCACCCGGGCTCGCTCGACGAGGCGGCCGCCGCGGTCGAGCGGATCGAGGGCTTCCTCGAGCGGGTCGCGCACCGCCGCGAGATCCCGCCGGCGAGCTCGTATGCCGCTCACGACCTTCCCGAGGACTTCCGCCTCGCGCTCGACGACGACCTCGGCGTGCCCGGCGCGCTGGCCGTCATCCACGAGACCGTCCGGGCCGGGAACACCGCGCTGGACGAGGGTGACGGTGACGCGGCGCTGGCGGCGGCGGCCGCGGTGGTCGCCATGGCCGAGGTCCTCGGGGTCAACCCGCTCGCCGAGCACTGGACCCGGTCGGCCGACCGCACGAGCAGCCACTTCGCACAGGAGGCCCTCGACACGCTGGTCGCCCAGGCGCTCGACGCGCGCCAGTCCGCCCGGCAGGAACGTGACTTCGCCCGCGCGGACGCGATCCGCGACGACCTGACCGCCGCCGGGATCTCGATCGAGGACACCCCGTCGGGGGCGCGCTGGTCGCTCAACCGGTCGGGCGGCAGCCCGGGGTCCGCCGGGGCCGCCGGGGCCGGAGCGGGCTGACATGCCGGGCAGCTCACAGCGTCGCGGGGCGGTGCGCAAGGGCGGCAAGGCCCCGGCCGCCGGGTCCGGCGGGCGGGGCAGACGGGCGCTCGAGGGCAAGGGGCCCACGCCCAAGGCCGTCGACCGCGAGTACCACCCCGCCCACCGGCGGGCCAAGGCGACGGCCCGGCGGGCCGGTGGCGGGTCCCGCGGGACCGGTGCGCGAGGGCCGACCGAGGCGCGCGGCACCCGCTCGACGCGGCGCGGCCGCGGCACGACCGAGCTGGTGGCCGGGCGAAACTCCGTGGTGGAGGCGCTGCGAGCCGGAGTACCCGTCACGGCGATGTACGTCGCGACCCGGATCGACTCCGACGACCGGGTCCGGGAGTCGCTGCGGCGGGCCGCCGAGCTCGGCCTGCCCATCCTGGAGACGCCACGGCCCGAGCTCGACCGCCTGACCGACGGGGCGGTGCACCAGGGGATCGCCCTACAGGTGCCGCCCTACGACTACGCCGACCCGCACGACCTGATCGACCCGGAGGCGCCCGGGGTGCCGCTCGTCGTCGCCCTCGACGGGATCACCGACCCCCGCAACCTCGGGGCGATCGTCCGGTCCGTCGCGGCGTTCGGCGGGCACGGGGTACTGCTGCCGGAGCGCCGCTCGGCCGGCATGACCGCCGCCGCGTGGAAGACCTCGGCGGGAGCCGCCGCCCGGGTCCCGGTGGCCAGGGCCACCAACCTGACGCGGACGCTCGAGGAGTTCAAGAAGGCCGGCTTCTTCGTGGTCGGGCTCGACATGCGCGGCGACGTCGAGCTACCCGACCTGCCGCTCGCCGACTCCCCGCTGGTCGTCGTCACCGGGTCGGAGGGCAAGGGCCTGTCCAGGCTGGTGCGCGAGACGTGCGACCAGGTCGTCTCGATCCCGATGAGCTCGGCGGTGGAGTCGCTGAACGCCGGGATGGCCACCGGGGTCGCGCTCTACGAGATCGCCCGGCAGCGCCGGGCCTGAGGTCGGCGCCGGCCGGGTCGGGCCCGGGCCCGAACCCGAGCCCCGCCACGGCGGCGGTGCCGGAACAACCGCGGCCCGTCGATCGTCAACCGGGTGCAGGCGTCCGGGAGGTCGGGCGTCCGGGAAGTCGGCGTCCGGGAGGTCACAGTACGGACGGGTACGCTGGCCCCGGCGCAGGGCGCCGGGACATGCCGCCGAGAGAAGGACACCCGTGGGCAAGAACACCGCTCGGGCCGAGGCCACGCGCAAGGCCGCCGAGATGCGCGCGGCAGCCGCGCGCAAGGAACGCCAGCAGAAGCAGCTCGTGACGGCCGCCGTCGCGGTCGTCGTCGTGATCATCGCGGTCGCCATCGGCCTGGCCGTCTCGAGCCGGCCCAGCCAGCCGGCCGCCTCGGCCAACTCGGGCGCCGACGCGGCGATCGCCAAGCTGAGCACCATACCCGCCTCGGCCTTCGACGCCGCGGGCAAGCCGACCGCCCCCAACTCGATCCCGCAGAAGCTCGACGGCGGCATGGCACTGACCAGCGACGGCAAGCCCGAGGTGGTCTACGTCGGCGCCGAGTACTGCCCGTACTGCGCCACCGAGCGCTGGTCGCTCGTCGCGGCGCTCGAGCGGTTCGGCACCTTCTCCGGCCTGACCACGACACGGTCGGCCGAGCAGGACGGCAACATCCCGACCGTCTCCTTCAAGGACCTGAAGTACCAGAGCGACTACCTCACCTTCCGGGCCGTCGAGACCCAGGACCGCAACGGCCAGCCGCTGGAGTCGATCCCGGCCGACATCGAGCCGCTCTTCACCAAGTACAACGCGCCGCCCTACACCCAGAACAAGGGCGCGATCCCGTGGACGTTCTACGGCACCCACCAGACCGTCGGGTCGGGTGTGCCGATCCAGAGCTTCGTCAGCCTGAGCGACGACACGGCCTGGACGAAGATCGTCGATCAGATGCTGACCGGCACGGGTGAGCTCGGGGCGCCGATCATGGCCAACGCCAACGCGGTGACCGCCCAGATCTGCACCCTGACCGACAACAAGCCGTCCAACGTGTGCAGCAGCAAGGCCGTCGTCGAGACCGCCCCGCTGCTCAAGCGATGACCCGTGACGTGACCCGCTCCGCGCGGGGCCCGGCCGCAGCCGTCCCCGCGCGCGAGCGTCCGAGCTGGCTCGTCCCGGTCTCGCTTGCGCTGGTCGGCATCGGCCTGCTGACCTCCGCCTACCTCACCTACGAGCACTTCACCGACAACGCGACCCTGGCCTGCACCGCCAACGGCGTCGTCGACTGCGTCAAGGTCACCTCCAGCGAGTGGTCCACGCTCCTCGGCATCCCGGTCGCGCTGCTCGGGCTGCTCTTCTTCGCCGCCCTGCTCGTGCTGTGCTGGCCGACGGTGTGGCGCCGGGGCGAGGCGTGGCTCGACACGGCACGGCTCGGATGGCTCACCATCGGGCTGGGCATGGTCGTCTACCTGATCTGGGCCGAGGTCTCCCAGATCCACGCCATCTGCCTCTGGTGCACGGTCGTGCACACGGCGACGTTCCTGCTCTGGGTCACCGTCATGTTCGGGCAGATCCTCTCCGGGCCGCCCAGCGGTAGCGCAGTCGCGGCCTCCGCCCCGGCCGGTCGGGGCGGGCGGCGGCGCTGACCGGCCGACGTGCCACGATGGACCGGTGACCCTGCAGATCACGACCGCCCGCCCCACGCCCGAGCTGCTCGACCTCCCGTGGCGCCTGCCGCTGGAGGACTGGCCGGAGAGCACGCTGGCCGCCCTGCCCCGAGGCATCTCCCGGCACGTGGTGCGGTTCGTCCGCCAGGGTCGGCGGGTGCTCGCGGTCAAGGAGATCAAGGCCGACATCGCCGACCGCGAGTACGCCATGCTGCGCAGCCTGCGGCGCCTCGAGGTGCCGAGCGTCCAGCCGCTCGGTGTGGTCCACGGCCGCGCGGCCGCCGATGGCACGCCGCTGGACGCCTGCCTGCTCACGCTGCACCTGCAGTTCTCCCTGCCCTACCGGGCCCTGTTCAGCCAGAGCCTGCGGCCCGACACCGCGGTCCGACTCATGGACGCGCTCGCGCTGCTGCTGGTCCGGCTGCACCTCGACGGCTTCTGGTGGGGTGACGTCTCCCTGTCGAACACGCTGTTCCGGCGCGACGCCGGGGCGTTCGCCGCCTACCTCGTCGATGCCGAGACCGGTGAGCTGCACGCGTCGCTGTCCGACGGCCAGCGGGCCCACGACCTGGATATCGCGCAGGTGAACATCACCGGTGAGCTGATGGACCTGCAGGCCGGTGGCTATCTCGACGACAACGCGGACCCGTTCGAGATCGCCGCCTCGATCGTCGAGCGGTACCACTCCCTCTGGGAGGAGCTGACCGCGACCGAGCGCTTCGGCGTCGGGGACCGGTGGCGGGTCGAGGAGCGGATCCGGCGGCTGAACGACCTCGGCTTCGACGTCGACGAGCTGAGCATCATGACCGACGTCGACGGCACCCACATCCAGATCCAGCCCAAGGTCGTCGACGCCGGTCACCACTCCCGGCGGCTGCTGCGCCTGACCGGGCTGGACGTGGGGGAGAACCAGGCGCGTCGCCTGCTCAACGACCTCGATGCCTACGCCGCCGCCACCGACCGGCAGAACGACGACGAGGAGCTGGTCGCCCACGACTGGCTGACGAAGGTCTACGAGCCGGTGACCCGGGCCGTCCCGCGCGAGCTGACCACTCGACTGGAGCCGGCCGAGGTGTTCCACGAGGTCCTGGAGCACCGCTGGTACCTCAGCGAGCGGGCCGGGCACGACGTCCTGCTCGACGAGGCCATCCGCGACTACATCCGGACCGTCCTGCCGGCCAAGCCGGAGGAGGAGGCCGTCGTCGGCGTCGACACCATCCAGATGCCGGTGATCGCCAAGCACGACTGACCGACCGGTCCGCCCGCGCTCCGCCGGCCGCCGGCGCACCCGCCCGGTGCTCGGCGAGCGCCGGGCAGAATCAGGGAGAACCCGTAACCGGACCAGGGTGAAACCCGGTGGCCCGGGAGGTTCCCGGTGCCGCACGCTTGGTATCAGCGGCCCCCCCCGGCCGCTCCGTTCAGCAGTGAGCCACCGTGAGGACACCCGGACCGTGACACGCATGTCGAGCACCACGACGGCAGCCCCGCCGACCCCGCTGGGGCCTGCGGTGGCCGACCGCGCAGCACGACCGTCGCGGCGCACCGTGCAGGCCGGCCTCTCGCTGGCGCTGCTGGTGGCCCTGCTCGCGATCGTGCTGCCGCAGGTCACCGGCACCTCGTGGGACGCCGCGCTGCACGCCATCGCCTCCGTCTCGCTCTGGCAGCTGACCGGCCTCACGCTGCTGTGGCTGGTCGGGCTCTGGGCATACACCTTCGTGATGACCGCCTCCCTGCCGGGGCTGCGCACCGGTCAGGCCTTCGTGCTCAACCTCGTCGGCAGCGGCGTGTCCAACCTGGTCCCGTTCGGCGGCGCGGTCGGCGTCGGGGCCACCTGGGCGATGGCCCGCCAGTACGGCCTGAGCCACCGGAGCATCGCCCTGTTCACCGCGGTGACCGGGGTGTGGAACGTCGTCGCGCGTCTCGCGCTGCCCGTCCTCGGCCTGGCCGGGCTGCTCTTCGCCGGCGCCCGGGTCAGCGGCTCGGTCCTGGCTGCCGCCGGGGTGGGCGCCGCGGTCTGCGCCGCCGTCATCGGCCTGGTCGCCGCCGTGCTCGTCAGCGACCGGGTCTCCGCGCGGGTCGTCCAGGGCGCCACGGGAGCCGCGGCCCGGCTGGCCCGGGTGGTGCGGCGCCCCGGTCCGCGCGGCCTGGGCGAGGAGCTGGCCAGCCTGCGCGAGAGCGCCCGCGACCTGCTGCGGGCCGGCCGCGCAGCCCTGCTGCTCGGCATGCTCGCCTACGTCGCGCTGCAGGGCCTGCTGATGTGGGCGTGCCTGGCGGTGGTCGGCAGCCACCTCGGCCCGGCCGCGATCGTCGCCGGCTATGCCTGCGGACGGATGCTCACCGTGGTCGTGCTGACGCCGGGTGGGACCGGGTTCGCGGAGACCGGCGCGGCTGCCGTGCTGGTCGCCCTCGGGGGCGACCCGACCACCACCCTGGCCGGGGTGCTGCTCTTCAGCTTCTTCACCTTCGTCTGCGAGATCCCGGGCGCGGCGCTCGCCTACGGCTGGCACCTGCGGGCCCGCCACTGGCGAGTCCCGGCGAGCCGTCCGCTCGCCGGAGACTGAGCCCACCCCGCGCGAGACGGCGGCATACTCGGGCTGCACTGTCGATCGGGAATGCTGCACTGTCGATCGGGAATGCTGCACGGTCGATCGGGAATGCTGCACTGTCGATCAGACGCGAAGAAGCGGCGGGCCCCGTCGGCCGGAACAGTCGGGACCCGCCGCTGCTGGGTGTCGTGCGGGCGGCCGGGCGTCAGTTGCTGATGCGCAGCCCGGTCTCGGCGTTGAACACGTGGATGTGTCCGGGCTTCGGCTTGAGGTGGATGAGCGTGCCCTTCTCCGGGGGCCGGCGGCCGTCGACGCGGGCGATGAACGGCGTGGCCTCGTCGTCCGCGCCGGCGAGCTGCTTGGCCTTGGTCGAGCCGTAGATGTAGGCGTCGGCGCCGAGCTCCTCGACGACGTCGACCGAGACGGGGATGCCGTCGCCGTCCGCGGCCGCGTCGAGGTCCTCGGGGCGCACCCCGATCGTGACGTGGCCGGAGGCCTTGGCGAGGTCCTCGCGCGGCACCGGCACGGTGTGCCCGCCGACGTCGACGCCGCCGTCGACGATCGGCGCGTCGAGCAGGTTCATCGCGGGCGAGCCGATGAAGCCGGCGACGAAGACGTTGGCCGGGTGGTCGTACATCTGCCGGGGCGAGTCGCACTGCTGCAGGATGCCGTCCTTGAGCACCGCGACGCGGTCGCCCATCGTCATCGCCTCGACCTGGTCGTGCGTGACGTAGACGGTGGTGACCCCCAGGCGGCGCTGCAGCGAGGCGATCTGGGTGCGGGTCTGCACGCGCAGCTTGGCGTCGAGGTTGGACAGCGGCTCGTCCATGAGGAAGACCTGCGGCGAGCGGACGATGGCGCGACCCATCGCGACGCGCTGGCGCTGACCACCGGACAGGGCCTTCGGCTTGCGGTCGAGGTACTGCTCCAGGTCGAGGATCTTGGCGGCCTCCTCGACGCGCTTGCGGATCTCGCCCTTGTCGATGCCGGCGATCTTGAGCGCGAAGCCCATGTTGTCGGCGACGGACATGTGCGGGTAGAGCGCGTAGTTCTGGAAGACCATCGCGACGTCGCGGTCCTTGGGGGACAGGTTGGTCACGTCGCGGTCGCCGATCAGGATGCGGCCCCCGTTGACCTCCTCGAGCCCGGCGAGCATGCGCAGGGAGGTGGACTTGCCGCAGCCGGAGGGGCCGACGAGGACGAGGAACTCGCCGTCCGTGATGTCGATGTTGAGGTCGTCGACCGAGGGCTTCGGGTTGCCCGGGTAGATCCGGGTCGCGTGGTCGAACGTCACTGTTGCCATGGGCGTCGTTGCCTTTCCTTCACCGGCAGGAACGTGCCGGACGGTCCGTTGTAAAGGTGCCGACCCGGTAGGGTCGCACCGCCATCATGTCGTATGTCGCCCACGGGGCAAAGCGCTTGTCCATCCCTTGTGCACGTGCCGGGCCTCCGCGCACGCTGCAAGATCTTGCTGCAAGCCGCGCAAGGCGGGGCGGTTTCTGGCTACAGTTCTGCCACTGGACGGCCGGGCCACCTCGTGCCGGGCGGGGTCTCGGGCCTGCCCGACGGGGGCTCCCGGTCGGGAGGAGGAGGCGGACGTGAAGGCGCGGTTGCGCGACATCGCGCAGCAGGCCCGGGTGTCGGAGGCGACCGTCTCCCGGGTGCTGAACGGCAAGCCCGGGGTCGCGGAGTCGACCCGGCAGGCCGTGCTGACGGCCCTCGACGTGCTCGGCTACGACCGTCCGAGCCGGCTGCGCCGCAAGAGCGCCGGGCTCGTCGGGCTCATCGTGCCCGAGCTGACCAACCCGATCTTCCCCGCCTTCGCCCAGGTCGTCGAGAGCTCGCTGGCGCAGAGCGGCTACACCCCGGTCCTGTGCACCCAGGTGGCAGGGGGGGTGCACGAGGACGACTACGTGCAGATGCTGCTGGACCGCGGCGTGTCCGGGATCATCTTCATCTCGGGCCTGCACGCCGACGTGACCACGGACCCGCAGCGCTATGTCGCCCTGCGCGAGCGCGGGCTGCCGCTGGTCCTGGTCAACGGCTACGTCGACGGGGTCGACGCGCCGTTCATCTCCAACGACGACGTCGCCTCGATGGGGCTCTCGCTGGAGCATCTGGTCGAGCTCGGCCACCGCGAGATCGGCCTGGCCATCGGCCCGGAGCGCTACGTGCCGGTGATCCGCAAGATCGCCGGCTTCCGCAGCTCCTACCAGACGCTGCTCGGCCGCTCCGACGTCGACGACCTGATCGAGCGCTCACTGTTCACCGTCGAGGGCGGTGCGACGGCCGCGGGCCGCCTGGTCGAGAAGGGCTGCACGGCGATCGTCTGCGGCTCGGACATGATGGCGCTCGGCGCCATCCGCGAGGTGCGCAAGCGGGGGCTGCAGGTGCCGCGCGACCTGTCCGTCGTCGGGTACGACGACTCCGCGCTGATCGCGTTCACCGACCCGCCGCTGACCACCATCCGGCAGAGCGTCAGCGCGATGGGTGCGGCCGCGGCCCGGGCGTTGCTCGACGAGATCGCCGGCAAGCCCTCGCCGCGGGCGGAGTACGTCTTCCGCCCCGAGCTGGTGGTCCGCGGCTCGACGGCCGCGGTGCGCCGCCGCTGACCCCCGCCGGCGAGGACACCCGGGCCGGGGCG
>NZ_JBDIAQ010000057.1:0-22212 GCF_039812505.1 Intrasporangium sp.
ACCGGGATCGCCGCCTTCGGCGCGGTCGACGGGCAGCTCGCCGTCGGCGGCATCCCACTCGGGCGGCTTGCCGAACGGGTCGGGTCCACGCCGTTCTTCGCCTACGACCGGGCCCTGCTGGAGCGCCGGATCGCCACGCTGCGCACCACCCTGCCCGCAGGCATCGAGCTGAGCTATGCGATGAAGGCCAACCCGATGCCTGCGGTCGCCCAGCACATCGCGGGGCTGGTGGACGCCATCGACGTCGCCTCCGCCCTCGAGCTGCGGACCGCGCTGGACACCGGGATGCGGCCCGAACGGATCAGCTTCGCGGGCCCGGGCAAGACGGTCGCCGAGATCCGCCAGGCCGTCGCCTCCGGGGTGATCATCGAGGTCGAGTCGGCGACCGAGGCGCACCGCGTCGTGGCGGCGGGCGAGGACCTCGGGCTGCGCCCCAGGCTGGCAGTGCGGGTGAACCCCGACTTCGCGATCAAGGGCTCCGGCATGCGGATGGGTGGCGGACCCCAGCAGTTCGGCGTCGACGCCGAGGCGGTCCCTGCGCTGCTCGAGTCCCTCGAGCCGAGGGACGTCGACTTCGAGGGTTTCCACGTCTTCGCCGGCTCGCAGAACCTGCGGGCGGAGATCATCTGCGAGGCCCAGCGCCGGACGGTGGAGCTCGTCCTCGGTCTGGCCAAGGCGTCGCCCTGGCCGGTGCGGTACCTCAATCTCGGCGGCGGGTTCGGGATCCCCTACTTCGAGCGGGACACGCCACTCGACCTCGACGCCGTAGGGGCCAACCTGGCGGCGCTGCTGGAGGACGAGATCCGGCCGAACCTGCCCGAGGCTCGCACCGTGATCGAGCTGGGGCGCTACATCGTCGGCGAGTGCGGCGTCTACGTCACCCGGGTCGTGGACCGCAAGGTGTCGCGCGGACAGGTCTACCTCGTCGTCGACGGCGGCATGCACCACCAGCTCGCCGCGTCGGGCAACCTCGGACAGGCGATCCGCCGCAACTACCCGCTGGCCGTCGGCACCCGCGTCGACAAGGCTGAGCGCGAGAAGGTCAACGTCGTGGGCTGCCTGTGCACCCCACTGGACCTGCTGGGCAATCAGGTGCTCCTGCCCGAGGCAGACATCGGCGATCTGGTGGTGGTCTTCCAGGCCGGGGCATACGGCCTGACGGCCAGCCCCACGGCCTTCCTCGGGCACCCCATGCCCCCTGAGATACTGGTCTGAGCGAAAGGACATCATGCAGACACGCAGCTCCACCCTCGACGGGGTGATCACGACCATCGTCGAGACACTGGGCATCCAGGACCGCGCCGACACGTTGACCGAGTCGACTCCGCTCTTCGGCAGCATGCCCGAGCTCGACTCGCTCGCGGTCGTCGAGATGGCGACCTCCCTCGAGGAGCGCTTCGGCTTCTACATCGAGGACGACGAGTTCACCGGCGACCTCTTCGAGACGGTCGGCACCCTGGCGGCGTTCGTCGAGAACAAGCTGGCGTCGAGCCAAACGTGATCCCGGTGAGGTGAGAGCTGCCCGCGTAGCACTCGGCAGCTGTCACCTCACCGCCCGGCGGACCGTCGCCAGGACCCCGAGGTGGTCGGCACCCGGCGTCGCCACGCGGTCGACCGCGTTCACGACGAGCTGCCGTGACACGAGCACGTGGTCGATCTGGACCAGCGGCGGCACCGCTATCCCGAGACGACGCTCTTGGCCACCGGCCGGGAAGGTCGGCTGGAAGCCACCGTTGACCGCGTCGACCGCGTCGGTCAGTCCCAGTGACTCGAGCGCCCGCACCGGCCAGTGGTCGAGCGTCGCGTTGAGGTCGCCGGCCACGATCGTCGGGTCCGGATCGTGCGCGAGGCTGGTGCGGACCGCCTCGACGACACGAGCCCCGTCCTCCGACCACACACCGGGGCGGTAGGGCTGCACGGGGTGCAGCGCAAAGAGGGTGGCCGGGCCGATCGGGCTCGATTCGATCCGCACCGAGCGGCCGGCGCCGTGCAGCGTCATCGGTTCGTCGTCAGCGAGCGGGTACCGGCTGAAGGCGACCACTCCGCCGCCGTTGTCGGCAAGATGGGGCAGCTGCACGGGCACCGAGGACCGCTGGACGGCTGCCCACTGCGCCGGCCCCATGTCGCACAGCACGAGCACGTCGACCCCACGGTCGCGTACCTCGCGTGCGAGCGCATCGGCGTCGCCGTACTCGAAGTTCTGGGTCATCACGACGAGCGGCTCCCCTCCCGCCGCCGGTTGTGAGCCGACGTAGAGCGGCGCCAGCCACACGACGTGCAGGGCGGTGGCTACCAGCCCGACCAGGGACAGGACCTGGCCGAGCAGGCGGGCACCACCACGATGGGCCACCGCGACGGCCACCCCCGTCACGAGGAGCAGCGCTGCCGGCACCAGCCCAAAGGGGGTGAAGGCGACGAGCTCGATCCCGCGCCGGCTGTCCGGGTCCGTCAACCGCGGCACCGTGAGCAGCCCGACACCGAGCAGCGCTGCACCGGCGACGACCCACAGCAGAGCGCGCCAGACCCGGCCAACCGTCCCGCGTGTCACAAGAGCCCGCTCACGCCCCGAGCGAACGGGCGATGCCGTCGAGGATGTCGTGCTCCGAGGCGATCACGCTGTCAACGCCGGCCACCGTCGCGACCCGCTCGACGACGCGGCTCCAGACGAGCGCCCCGGCACCGATGACGTCGACCCGCCCCGGATGCATGTAGGGCAGCGCGGCCCGCTCGGCCCGGGTCAGGTGCAGCAGGTCCGCCGCGGCGGCCAGGACCTCGCCGACCGGCGCCCGGGACAGGTGGATGGCCGCCGGGTCGTACCCGGGCAGCCGCAGCACGTGGGCCGCGATGGTCGTCACCGTGCCGGCCAGGCCGACCAGCGCACGCACACCCCGGAACGGCACGACTCGGGCCGCAAGGTCGATGGCCGCGTCGATGTCGCGGGTGGCGGCGTCGATCTCGCCGCGGGTGGGCGGGTCGCTGACCAGGTGGCGCTCGGTCATCCGGACGCAACCGATGTCCACCGAGCGCTCCGCCTCGACCGCGACCGTCCCAAGGACGAACTCGGTGGACCCGCCGCCGAGATCGACGACCAGGTAGGGCCCTTCGACGCCGCTGGCGACCAGGTCACCGGTCGCACCGCGAAACGACAGTGCCGCCTCCTCGTCGCCCGAGACGACCTCGGGGTCGACGGGCTGTCCCCAGTGTTCGACGAAGGCAGCACGCACGCCATCGACGAACTCGTCGGCGTTGCGGGCGTCGCGCGAGGCCGAGGTCGCCACGAAGCGGACCCGGACGGCCCCCAGCGAGCGGCACTGGGCGGCATACTCCCTCGTCATCGCCAGCGTGCGCGCCATCGAGGCGGGGGCGATCACACCGGTGCGGTCGATGCCCTGCCCGAGTCGCACGATCTCCATGCGGCGCACGACGTCTCGGAGTGTCCTGGTGGCCGGGTCGAGGTCCGCCACCAGGAGCCGGATCGAGTTGGTGCCGCAGTCGACCGCTGCGACCCGGGTGGTGTCAGCCATGCCCGATCCCCGCGCCCTGGACGGCCTGTTGCTGCGCGCACGAGGTCGGCGACCACCAGTCACCGAGCAGGTCGAGGGCTTCGTCCCCGAGCGGGTTGACGCCCCGCCCGGCGGCCAGCGCGTGCGCGACCAGCACGTGCAGGCACTTGACGCGGGTCGGCATGCCGCCCGCCGAGGTGCCATGGATCTCGGCGACGTGGCCGAGCTCCGCGCGGCTGGCGAGGTAGCGCTCGTGGGCCTGCCGGTATGCCGCTCGCAGCGTCGCGTCGGCGGCGAGCCGCTCGTTCATCTGCCGCATCAGCCCCGCCGACTCGAGTGTGCTGACGGCTCCGGTAAGGCGGGGGCATGTCGCGTAGAACGTGGTGGGGAAGGGTGTGCCGTCGGGCAGGCGCGGCTCGGTGCGCACCACGTCGGGCTGGCCGCACGGGCAGCGGTGCGCGACCGCCACGACCCCGCGAGGCGACCGGCCGAGCTGTCGCCGGACGGCGACCAGATCGGTGTCACCGACCCGGCCCGGCAGCGCACCACCGGTCATCGTGAGCCGTCCTCGACGCCCTGCGTGGCGTCGCGGGCCGTGGTGCCCGTCGCCCCGGCAGCGGGACGGTCGGCGATCTGGATGGACTGCCATACCTTGCCGTACCACGGCGCCGCGTCGTTGGCCAGCGGCGCCGCCACGATCGGCTGGGGCTCGGTCACGGCGTCGCCGTCCGGGCGGAGCCCGATCACCGTGTAGGACTTCTCGCCGACCTTGACGAACTTCAGCCGCTCGCGGGCCTGCTGCTCGATGAAGGCAGGGTCGCGCCACAGTGCCGCCTGCCGCTCGAGGTCGGCCACCGCGACATGTTGCTGGGCCACCTTGTCCCGCAGCGCGGTCACCTCGTCCTGCTGCTGCAGCAGCGAGCGGAGCGTCGGCACGAGGGTGACCGCGAGCATGACCACGATGCCGACCAGGATCGCGCCGCGCACCCAGGCCGTCGACGGTGGTGGGGGCGACGGCGGCAGGCTGCGCACCCGGGCCGCGCTGCCGGGGCGTTCGCTGCCGAGGCGGGGTCGCCCGGCCCGAGGGCCCGGTCCCGCCCCGCCGCGACGCGGCGCGGACCGAGCACCTGCCGGACGCGGTCTGGTGCCGCTCGGCGCCCGACCCGTGCGCGCAGGGGTACGGTCGGCCATCGTGCGGCTCAGCCCCCGTCGGCGGGGTAGCGGGACCGGTCGAACCGCGGGAAGGCGCCGGCACCGGCATACACCGCCGCGTCGTCCAGCTCCTCCTCGATGCGGAGCAGCTGGTTGTACTTCGCGACGCGCTCGGACCTGGCCGGCGCCCCGGTCTTGATCTGGCCGCAGTTCGTCGCGACAGCGAGGTCGGCGATCGTGGTGTCCTCGGTCTCGCCCGAGCGGTGGCTCATCATGCAGCGGTAGCCGCTGGTCTGCGCGAGCGCGACCGCGTCGAGCGTCTCGGTGAGCGTGCCGATCTGGTTGACCTTGACGAGCAGCGCGTTGGCGGTGCTGGTCCGGATGCCCCGCGAGAGCCGCTCCGGGTTCGTGACGAACAGGTCGTCCCCGACCAGCTGGACGCGAGCGCCCAGCCGCTCGGTGATGGTCCGCCAGCCGTCCCAGTCGTCCTCGTCGAGCGGGTCCTCGATGGAGACGAGGGGATAGGCCTCGGTGAGCTCGGCGTAGTAGTCGGCCATCTCGGCGGCCGACCGGCTCGTCCCCTCGAAGCGGTAGCTGCCGCTCTCGTGGAACTCGGAGGCCGCGACGTCGAGCGCCAGGGCGATCTGCGTGCCCGGGGCGTAGCCGGCCGCGGTGACAGCCTCCAGGATGACGTCGAGCGCCTCGCGGTTGGACGGCAGGCTCGGCGCGAAGCCGCCCTCGTCGCCGAGCCCGGTCGCCAGGCCACGTCCGTGCAGCACCTTCTTGAGGGCATGGTAGACCTCCGCCCCCCAGCGCAGCGCTTCACGGAAGCTGGGTGCGCCTACCGGCGCGATCATGAACTCCTGGATGTCGACGTTGGTGTCGGCGTGGGAGCCGCCGTTGAGGATGTTCATCATCGGCACCGGCAGCACGTGCGCGTTCGGACCGCCCACGTACCGGAACAACGGCAGGCCGGCCGACTCCGCGGCCGCACGAGCCACGGCGAGGGACACGCCCAGAATGGCGTTGGCGCCCAGGCCCGACTTGTTGGCGGTGCCGTCCAGGGCGATCATCTCCCCGTCGACGAGGCGCTGCTCGCTGGCGTCGAAGCCGATCAGGGCAGGACCGATGTCCTCGAGGACCGCCTCGACGGCCTGCTCGACACCCTTGCCGAGGTAGCGGCCCGAGTCGCCGTCGCGGCGCTCAGCGGCCTCGAAGGCACCCGTGGACGCCCCGGACGGCACGGCCGCCCGGGCGAAGGTGCCGTCGTCGAGACGGACCTCGACCTCGACGGTCGGGTTGCCACGCGAGTCAAGGATCTCGCGGGCGCCAATCTCCTCGATGCTGGCCACAGGCCCCTCCCGGGTGTCGACTCCGTCGCTGGCGGCTCGGTATGCCCCTGCACGTCGAGCCTAGCCCGTCGCCCCACCGCAGGCCGGCAGCGACGCGGGCTCAACGTGGCGCACGTCACATTCCCTACCAATCCAATTCATACCGGACATATTCCACGAATACGAAATGGAATGATATGCTCGGATATTACCGGCGAGTATCGATCATTCTTTTCCATTTCGCTGAAATGACGTCGGGCCTTGGCGAGACTGGCAACAGCTGCTGGTTCCGACAGAGCCCGGCATTGGGGGACCAAACCAACGTGGTGGGGTGGACTAGGTATGGTTGAAACCGTTCGTGAGCCGTTGCTCACGTTTGAAAACAGGCGTCGAGAGCGACTGGCCAGGCAGGCCCCGGTTCGACCGCGAGGGATCCAGTACTGGCGAACCTCGTTGGTAGCCGGAGACTTTGCCGTCATCGTGGTGGCCACGGTGGTGGCGATGCTCGCCCGTCCGAGACTCGGGTTCTTCGACACGACAATCGCCGAGGTACCCGGGGTGATCGGCCCGGCCGGGGTCGGGATGGTGGCCGTCTGGATGCTCGCAAACCTCGCATCCGGGACATACAGCCAAAGCCGGCTCGGGGTCGGCACGAGCGAATACGCCCGCATTCTCACGGGGGCGGCGCTGACCGCCGGGCTCGTCAGCATGGCCTGCTATCTGACGCAGTACAACCTGGCCAGGGGGTTCTTCGCCCTCATGTTCATCGTCGGGGTACCGATGCTGGTGCTGTGGCGCTGGGGCGCCCGTCGGGTGGTGCACCGGGCCCGCCGCCACGGCCATCTGATGTCACGGGTGCTCGTCTCGGGCTCGCCGGCGCACGTCGACGAGGTGTGCAAGGTGTTGCGGCGGGACAGCTGGATGGGCTACCAGGTCGTCGGGGCGCTGCTGCCCTCGTCCGCACCGGTGGCGGCCACGCCGGCCGGCATTCCGGTGTGCGGCGTGACGACCGAAGTGGCCGACATCGTCCCCCAGCAGGACGCGGACATCGTCGTCTTCACCGAGGGGGCCTTTCCCACTGCCGGCGACTTCCGGCGCACGACGTGGGAGCTCGAGGGCTCGCCGGTGCAGATGGTCGTCGTGCCCAGCCTGGGTGACATCTCGGCCGGCCGGCTCGAGATGCGCCCGGTCGCCGGGCTGCCGCTGGTCCACGTCGAGCAGCCGCAGGGCATGGCTGCCTCCCGAGGTCTCAAGCGCGCGTTCGACATCGTCGGGGCCGGCCTGATGCTGTTGCTCGCCGCGCCGGTGATGGGTCTGGTCGCGCTGTCGATCCGACTGGAGGACGGTGGCCCGGTCCTGTTCCGTCAGACCCGGGTGGGTCGGGACGAGGAGAACTTCGACTGCCTGAAGTTCCGCAGCATGTGCCCGGATGCAGAGGCCCGACAGGCGGAGCTGCAGGATCACAACCTGAACGCCGACGGGGTGCTCTTCAAGCTCAAGGAGGACCCGCGGGTCACCCGCGTCGGCAAGCTGATCCGCCGGTTCTCCCTCGACGAGCTGCCCCAGCTGGTCAACGTCATCAGGGGAGAGATGAGTCTGGTCGGGCCACGGCCCGCTCTGCCGAAGGAGGTACGCGACTACCCTCCCGAGGCACACCGACGGCTCCACGTGCGCCCGGGCCTGACCGGCCTGTGGCAGGTCTCCGGACGTTCGGACCTGGCCTGGGAGGACGCTGTGCGGCTGGACCTCTACTACGTGGACAACTGGTCGATCGTGCAGGACCTGTCCATCGTGATGCGAACGGTCCAAGCGGTCTTCGCCTCGCGCGGTGCCTACTGACCGAACCAGGGTCGGGGACGTCGAACTGAACCGAGCCGGGCGGCCGGTCGCGCCGCGAACGGGCGCCGGCACAGTGGCATACGGCCGGGGTCAGCGGGCCAACCGGCGCAGCGTCGCCCGCAGCGTCGCCTCCGCGTCGGCTCCCGCCCCCCGAGCTTCACGGACGAGGGCGAACAGCCGGGCACCGAGGTCGTCCCCGGCAGCCGCCACCTCGACGCGTTCGGCGAGCCCGGCGCGTTCGAGGCGGGAGATCGCCTTGTCGGCGCGCGCGAGCGCCGGCAGTGACGCGGGAATGCCCTCGAGGGGGTCGCTGCGCTCGGGCTTCTCGGCCGCCTTGATGACCTCCCAGTTCCGCTCGACTGCCTCCGCCGTCGGCGCGTCGACCGAGCCGAAGACGTGGGGATGTCGCCGGACGAGCTTGTCCACGAGTCCGCCCGCGACGTCGTCGATGTCGAACGGCGCCTCCGGGTCCTCCTCGGCCACCCGGGACTGGAAGGCGACCTGGAGCAGCAGGTCACCCAGCTCCTCACGGACGAGCGCGGCGTCACCGGACTCGATGGCCTCGATCGCCTCGTGGGCCTCCTCGAGCAGGTAGGGCACGAGGGTCCGGGGGGTCTGCCTGGCATCCCACGGACACCCGCCGGGCGAACGGAGCCGGTCCATGACCGCGACGACGTCGAGCAGCCGGGCGCCCTGCACGTCGTGGGAGCCGACGAGCAGCTCGACGTCCGGCGGGTCGGGGAGGCGGGACACCTCGGCGGCGATCGCATCGGTCAGCCCCGGATCGCCGTCGGCGGAGCCCACCCAGAGGAGGTTACGCTGCTCGGCTGTCTTGACCAGGTCACGGGCGAGCGTGGCCGGGGGCGAGGTCGGCCGGGTGTCGACGTCGAGTCCCGCCTCACGCAGGGCCTGCGCCTGGTACTCGCCCTGCCGGGCCCAGATCGCGTCGGCGGCATCGACGGCGTGCCACGCGTCGCGGGTCAGCAGTCCGGGGGCCACGCGTGGCGTCGTCAGCAGCAGGGTCAGCCGGCCCGCCATCCGCGGTGCCGGCTCACTTCGAGGCCGGCGCGGCGGCGATCCAGTCGGGTGCCTGCTGGCCGAGGCTGAAGTAGACGGGGCCCTGGTCGGAGGGGACGAAGCTGCCGAAGCGCGGGTTGACCGAGATGCGGGCCTGCTTGAGGTCCGTGCGGTACTGCGCGACGTCGGCGCTGGTCATCTGCGCCGACTGGAGCAGCGCGACGGTCGAGACGAACGTCTTGGTCGTGTCGGTCGCACCCGGCATCGCGTTGACGACGTTCGCGTAGGTCGCGTCGGGCTTCCAGCTCCCCGAGGCCGCCACGGTCTCGTGCAGCAGCGGGGCCGCGATGAGGGCGGTGACCACGATCTCCTCGGAGAAGTCGAGGTTGGCCGCGCGCAGCTGCTTGGCGGTCTCGGCCACGTCGGAGAGCCGGATGACGTGACCGTTGACCACGGCGGCCGCCTGCTGCTTGGTCACGGTGCTGCACGCGCCGAGCAGCGACACGGCCGCCACCCCCGCGACGGTACCGACGGCCAGCCGCTTGGCGGCACCGGTCTCACCTGACAGAGCCTTCACAGATCCTCCTAGGGCGGAATGCGGTTGCCATCCTACGGTGCCGACGCGCCGCCGGAGGCGACCGCCGACACGGCAGTCGCCGCGGCGGTCAGGTCGGCGAGCAGGACAGCCTCGACCAGCTGACGGGCCCAGAGGAGGACCTCGACGTCGCGTAGCCGCTTGCCGCCGACACGGGCCGTCATCGGCACCGGCACGAGGATGACGCCGAGCTGTTCCTTCACGACGGTGCCGGGGTAGAGCCGGAGCAGGCGCAGCTGCTGGCTCTCGCGCAGGTCGCGCACCGGACCGAAGCGGACCACCTTGCCCTGCAGGCCGATGTCGGCGATGCCGGCCCGGCGGGCGACCACGCGCAGCCGGGCGACCTCGAGCAGGTTCTGCACCGGCTCGGGAGGGCTGCCGTAGCGGTCGCGCAGCTCGGCCGCGATGTCGTCGACCGCCTCGAAGGTCTCGACCGTCGCGAGCTTCCGGTAGGCCTCGAGCCGCAGCCGCTCCCCCGGCACGTAGTCGTGCGGCAGGTGTGCGTCGACGGGGAGCTCGATCTTGATCTCACCCACCGGACCCTGCTGGCCGTCACCGCGGTACTCGGCGACGGCCTCGCCGACGAGGCGCACATACAGGTCGAAGCCGACCCCGGCGATGTGGCCGGACTGCTCACCACCGAGCAGGTTGCCGGCGCCCCGGATCTCGAGGTCCTTCATCGCGACCTCCATGCCGGCGCCGAGGTCGGTGTGGCTCGCGATCGTGCGGAGCCGGTCGAGGGCCGTCTCGGTCAGCGGCTTCTCCGGCGGGTAGAGGAAGTAGGCGTAGGCCCGCTCGCGGCCCCGGCCGACCCGCCCCCGTAGCTGGTGCAGCTGGGACAGGCCCAGGACGTCGGCCCGGTCGACGACCAGCGTGTTGGCATTGGAGATGTCCAGGCCGGTCTCGATGATCGTGGTGCAGACCAGCACGTCGACCCGCTTCTCCCAGAAGTCCAGGACGACGCGCTCGAGCCGCTTCTCGCTCATCTGGCCGTGCGCCGTCGCGACCCGCGCCTCGGGGACGAGCTCGCGCAGCCGCGCGGCGGCCTTCTCGATGCTGCTGACCTTGTTGTGGACGAAGAAGACCTGACCCTCACGCAGCAGCTCGCGCCGGACCGCCGCGGTGATCTGCTTCTCGTCGTAGGCGCCGACGAACGTGAGCACCGGGTGCCGCTCCTCGGGCGGCGTTGCGAGCGTGGACATCTCGCGGATCCCGGTCACTGCCATCTCGAGGGTGCGCGGGATCGGCGTGGCCGACATCGACAGCACGTCGACCGCGGTCCGCAGCGTCTTGAGCAGCTCCTTGTGCTCGACGCCGAAGCGCTGCTCCTCGTCGACCACGACGAGCCCCAGGTCCTTGAACCGCACGTCCCTGGCGAGCAGCCGGTGGGTGCCGATGACGAGGTCGACGGTGCCGTCGGCGAGGCCAGCGAGCACCCGCGCCGCCTCGGCATCGCTCTGGAAGCGAGAAAGTGCCTCGACCTTGACGGGGAACTGGGCGTAGCGCTCCGAGAAGGTCTGGTGGTGCTGGGTGACCAGCAGGGTCGTCGGCACCAGCACGGCCACCTGCTTGCCGTCCTGGATGGCCTTGAAGGCGGCCCGGACCGCGATCTCGGTCTTGCCGTAGCCGACGTCGCCGCAGATGAGGCGGTCCATCGGGACCTCCTGCTCCATGTCCTGCTTGACCTCGTCGATGCTCGTGAGCTGGTCGGGGGTCTCGACGTAGGGGAAGGCCTCCTCGAGCTCGCGCTGCCACGGCGTGTCCGGTCCGAACGCGTGGCCCTTGGTGGCCATGCGGGCGCTGTAGAGCCGGATGAGGTCGGCGGCGATCTGCTTGACGTAGCGTCTGGCTCGCGACTTCGTCCGGTGCCAGTCGGAGCCGCCCATCCGGTTGAGTGTCGGCGCGTCGCCACCGACGTACCTGGTCACCTGGTCGAGCTGGTCCGTCGGGACGTAGAGCCGGTCCCCCGGCTGCCCACGTTTCGAGGCGGCGTACTCGATGACGAGGTACTCCCTGGTGGCTCCGCCGACGGTGCGCTGCACCATCTCGACGAACCGGCCGACGCCGTGCTGCTCGTGCACGACGTGGTCACCGGGGCGCAGCTGCAGCGGGTCGACCTGGTTGCGCCGCCGCACGGGCATCCGGCGCATGTCCTTGGTGGAGGTCCCGCCACCGGCCTGTCCGGTCAGGTCGGCCTCGGTGAGGACCTCGAGGCGACTCCCCTCGTGGACGAACCCGCGCCCCAGGGCACCCGTCGTGATGCCGACCACGCCCGGCTCGAGCGACCCGTCGAGGTCGCGCACCGGGATGTCGTGCTCGCGCAGCACGTCGGCGACGCGGCGCGCCAGGCCGGGGCCCTCGGTGACGACGGCGAGGCGCCACCCGTCGTGCACCCGGCCGCGGATGTGCTCGAGCGCACGCTGGGTGTCGCCCCGGAACGCGTCGGCGTCCGAGGCGTGGACGGTCAGGTGGACCTCGGCCGCGTCGTCCTCGATGCCGAGGTCCTGGTCCCGGGCGAACGACGTGAGCGTCCACCAGGGCCGTGCGGTCTCGATGGCGCGCGCCCGGGTCTGGGCGATCGTCCAGAACGAGGCGGTGCCGAGGACTGCGGCAAGGTCGACCGGGACCGCGTTGCCGGCGGCTGCGTTCGACCAGCTCGCCTCGAGGAACTCCTCGCTCGTGGCGACGAGGTCGTGGGCCCGGCGGCGGATCCGCTCCGGATCTGCGAGCAGCACGATCGACTCGGGCGGGAGCACGTCGAGCAACGGTTCCATCCCGTCGACCAGGGCCGGCGCGAGCGACTCCATGCCTTCGACCGCGATCCCGTCGGCGACCTTGGTGAGCATCTCGGCGACGCCGGGCAAGCGGTCCCGCAGGGCGGCGGCCCGCTGCCGTACGGCGTCGGTCAGCAGTACCTCGCGGCACGGCGGCGCCCAGAGCCCGTGCTCGGCGACCTGCAGGCTGCGCTGGTCGGCGACCGTGAACCAGCGGACCTCCTCGACCGTGTCGCCCCAGAACTCGACCCGGACCGGGTGCTGCTCGGTGGGCGGGAAGACGTCGAGGATGCCGCCGCGGACGGCGAACTCGCCGCGGCGTTCGACCAGATCAGTGCGCACGTAGGCGGCCCCGGCCAGGGCCTCGACCGCCTCCTCGAGCGGGTAGTCGTCGCCCTGACGGAGCGCGACGGGAGACAGGTCGCCGAGACCCTTGGTGACCGGTTGAAGCGCTGCCCGGACCGGGGCGATGACGACTGAGAGCGGGCCGAACGTGGGGTCCGACCCGTCCGGGTGCACGATACGGCGCAGCACCGCCAGCCGTCGGCCGACGGTGTCGCTGCGCGGCGAGAGCCGCTCATGCGGGAGAGTCTCCCAGCTCGGGAAGACCGCGACGCGCTCGGACGGCAGCAGGCAGCCGAGCGCCTCGGCGAGGTCGTCTGCCTCTCGCGTCGTCGCGGTCAGGACGAGGAGCGGGGCGCGGTCACCGTGCTCCTGTACCAGGGCCGCGACGACGAAGGGACGGGCACCCTCACTCGCGCTGATGTCGACGAGCCCGGTCCGGCTCCGGACCTCCGTCCGGACGCTCGCGAGATCGTCCGTGGAACGGAGGGCGTCAAGGACGGTCGGTAGGTCGGAGGTGGTAGAGCTCATCTGTGAAGCAGTCCCCAGGGATTCAGGCAGCACGAAAACCCGAGGTCAGGGCGACGACGGGTCCGGGCTCTAGGGTAATGCGCCGCACTCGCGCCCAGCCACGACCAAGGTCCAGACGGGTTCATCCGCGTTGAACTACTCGAACAGGTCCTGAGGAGCATCGTTGGCGTCTCAGGGTCTGAGACAGACCTTGTCGGATGTGAATGGTCGTCCAACCCGTTCAACCGTGGGGATTCGTGCTCCGCCTCGCGCGGTTTGTCCGTTTATCATGCCTTCGGCCACAGCACGCTGTGTTCGCGCTATCGATGACTGATTGTTATCGTCTGTGCGGTTCGCGCCGCGCCGAGCCGGTACTGGGGTTCGATGCGGCGGCAGCAGCAGGTCCACGCTGGTCCTGTCGCGACGAACTCCCGAGTGCCCCCTTCCCCTCGGGGGGCGCGTGACCCTGGAGCAGACATGAACGACCCCACCCCTCAAGAGCAGCGCGGCGACAGGCGCGAGGGCCGCACTCGCGCCTTCGCGCTGCCGCTCAAACCCGGATCCCGGCGTCGGATCGTCGTCGCTGGCCTGGCCGCGGTCGCCGTGGCCGGCACGGTCGTCGCGACCCTGAGCGGAGGCCTCACCGCTTCCGCAGCCGCGAACACCTACTCGATCTGGCCCAGCACCACTGTGCCAGGGACGGTCGCCGACAACGACACCGCCTCCGTCGAGGTCGGCACCCGTTTCACGACCAACACCCCTGGCTGGGTGACGGCCGTTCGCTACTACAAGGGAGCGGAGAACACCGGCACCAAGGTCGGCAAGCTGTGGGACTCCTCAGGTCGACTCTTGGCCCAGACGACCTTCTCGGGTGAGACCAGGTCCGGGTGGCAGCAGGCCGCCCTCAGCGCCCCGGTGGAGCTCAAGACCGGTGTCAACTACGTCGTCTCCTACCGTGCCCCTCAGGGCCGTTACGCGGACGACCAGTACGCGCTCTCGCCGAGCAAGTCCCGGGTCAATCATGCGCTTACTGCGACGCAAGGCGTCTACACGTACGCCGGGTGGGGAATGCCGCGGGAGACGTGGCGCGACTCGAACTACTTCGTCGATGTCGTCTTCACGACTGTCCGACCGGGTAACCCGGCGCCGCCAGCAACCACCGCACCCCAGCCAAGTACCACCACGCCAAGGCCCACTGCTAGCACCACCACCGCGCCTCGGCCGAGTACCACGAGTGCGTCCAGGCCCACCACCAGCACCACCACCACCAGCACCACCACCACCAGCACCACCACCGCGCCCCGGCCTACCGCCACTGAGACATCCAAAGCAGGCTGCGTGGGCGACCCGAACACACCGGGGGGACCGGACCCATGGGGCGGCTGTTGGCCCGGCCCGCAGAACACTGGCTATCCGAAAGGTCTCCCTGGAGACACTCGTAAACCGGTGACGTTGACGACCTACACAGGGCCGACCACAATCCGTTCATGCGGCATCGTAATCGACTCTAAGATTGTCAACCAAGACCTCCTCGTCGAGGCTGGCAACGGCACCGATCTGAATAAGCCGTGCGTCACGATCCGCAACTCCCTAATAAAGGGCGTGGTCTTCGCCGAGAAGACGTCATACGGCCCCTTCCTTATCGAGGACACAGAGGTCGTCCCGAACAGCCTCTCGTGGTGGGAAAATGTCGGCAGATCCAACTTCCGCGCTATCCGCGTCAACTCTCACGGATCAGAAGGAGTCGTCAAGTGTGACTCTAATTGCGAAGTGAAGGACACGTGGGTCCACGGAATGACTCTTGCGAAAGCCTATCACTACAACGCGGTAGGTGGGAATGGAACGAACGGTTATCTAATTGAGCACAACTTCCTGTCGTGCGGAGACTGGTCTTCTGTGATGCCCGGCGACCTTGCGGACGGGGGATGTTCCGCAGTCATCGGGTTCTACGGCGATTTCGCACCCAACCAGAACATAACAATCAACCGCAACTTCCTGATCTCGACATTTGACATGAGCGAGAACGGTAAACACCGACAGGCGGCCTATTGTCTTAATCCGGGCTACTACCCGACTAAGGCCTATCCAGATACCCGAAACATCAGCGTAACTAACAACGTCTTCGGACGGGGCGGATCTGGCAAATGTGGAGTTTACGGGCCCACCAACAGCCTCAACGCCATCGGACGTCCCAACGGAAACGTCTGGAGCAACAATCACTTCGATGACGGCACCGTGATCAACCGAGTTGAGGAGTGACGCAGCGTCACTATTGGTTAGTTGAGGCGGGGCCCAGGAACGAGCGTTACAGGCTCACTCCCACTGTGGGCTCCGCCTCGCTGCTCGCCCAACGGCACAGCACGAGGCTCGGACCAAACAGCGGGAGGCTCAACGACAGCAGGCCCGCCGAATATCCATACTCCATCGTCCTGCACCCCAAGAACCCACTCCGACATGTCTGGAACCTGCTCAACCAGCGTCTGAAGATCGTCCATTGACAGGCCGGACAGCATCACGGACTCGCCGGGCTGCCGCGCAGTGAGGAGTGACACGGCGTCAGCCAACTTCGTGACGACTTGGAAGGACACCACTTTGTGGTAACGGTTCAGCCGTACCGATGTCGATGCGTATTCAGCAAAGGCCCCACCACGGTCCAGATTAATGACACGCAATGGTACCGTTCTACTCCACTTTAGCAGGTCCACATCCTCTCGGATATCGCAGGAGAGGACACGAGTCTTGAATGAGGATCGTTGTCGATGAGTCTGCACCGACCCGCGGAGCCACCGTAGGCGCCACCGATGGTCGCGGATCACGGGTGCATCTCTCCACGATGAGGATCGTGAACCGATTGTGCCGCAAGTCGTCCGGACTGGCAGGAACTCAGGGTAAAGGGTCGCTACACGTCTGTGCGCGGCATCCAGTCGATCGAGGTTGATCGTCTTGCTGTTGTGAGTGATCGCGAGGTTGGCTGCGCCGACTCCGAGACCGAGGCGCCGCATCCGCAACCCGTACTCAACGGTATATGCGTGCCAGGAGAGGTCTGAGTCAATGCATAGGGGGTGCGCCAGAATCCGGTCTCGCCTGACCAGAAAGAGCACCTCGTCCAAACTGTCGACGTTGACGGGGGCGTCGGCGTCCTCGCCAATGACTAGCACGCGGTCACGCATACGACCGTAGGACCTACCGTCGCCGGTGACGCCGTTGGCGCCAAGGACCCCCCATCTGTCACCATCCAAATGGGTACCGACTTCTGCAATCCGGTCGATCGAGTGCAGGTACACGTCCTGATGGACGAAGACGACGACATCGTGACGTGCGTTGGCCGCGCCGTGGTTGAGTGCTGCCCCGGCGGAGGTGAACTCGTGCTGCCGGTTGTCGACCGGGATGTAGTCGACATCGACGTCACCGGCGTACGCAGCGATTGACCGGTCCAAGCAGTCCTGCCGCATCGCCAAGTCGTTGAACACACATACGATCGAGATACCCGGCACGCGCCAGTCCTGGTCCGACATCCCCCGTTGTCCCCTCTCCTCTTGCATTTGGGCCCAATCCTCGCATCCGTCCGTCGTTGTGTCAGACGAATCAGTCGTTGCCCTCACGGACGAGCCCGGCCACGGCCTCGTCGAAGGCCGCCGCGGAGTACATGTCCTCCACCCTCTGTCGGCCTGCTGCGCCGAGGCTTGCCCTGGAGTCCGCACGCTCGAGCAGCTCCACGACTGCGTCCGCCAGCGCGTCGACATCCTCGACCGGGACGAGGATGCCCGCGTCGCCGATCTGCTGCGGCACGCCGCCCACAGCGAAGGCCACGACCGGAACGCCGAGCGACATGGCTTCCAGCACCACCAGCGGGAAAGGGTCGTCACGGGACGGGAGGGTGGCGATGTCGAACCGTCGCATGTGTGGGTAGGGGTTGTCCCGTGGCCCGATGAACTCGATCGGCTCCCCGGGCAGGGTTTGCACGGCCTCAGCGACGTCGCCCACCCAGACGAACCGGACCCGAAGCTGAGGCAGTCGCTGCAGCACGATCCGCGCCGCCTGCACCCAGAGGTCGGGCCCCTTGCGGCGCTCCGCGGTCCCGCAACAGCCGATGACCAGCTCGTCAGGCTCGTACGTGGAGTCGAGCGCCTCTTTCGCCCGTCGCTCGACCTCAGCAGCGTCAGGCACGGAGGGAACCAAGGTCAGGTCGCCCGGTGCCCGGCCGAGCAGACGCGCCACGTCGTCACGGACGCTCGGAGAGCAGGCGATCAGCTGTACGCCTGTCAGTCCGGCCGTCACTGAAGCTGCATCGAGGAACTGTCCGGCCACCGCAGCCGACTCATGCAGGTGCAGAACGGTCCGACGCCGGAGCCAACGGGCCGCACGCAGGTATGACGCGGCAGCAGAGGAGTTGACGTACACCACGTCCGCCCTGCTGGCCAGTATGACTCCGGCGGCGGCAAGCTGGTCGGCCAACCGAGCCACCCGATTACCACCCGGTAAGCGCCTGAGCCGTCGTCGAGCGCGATGCAGCGGTTCTACGGAGGCTGGAGCGACTGCCTTGAAGTCGGTCATCAGTGGCCCTGCCGTGCGGGACACGATGCGCACGTCGTCACCAGCACGGACCAGCCCACGAGCGATCATTACTGCAACGCGAGGTGCACCTGATCGTGAGGCTTCGTGGCTGACCAGCAGGACACGCCTTCGTGGCCCTGAAGCAGTCGGCCTTGAGCGTCGCCTCATCCGAGAGCACCTCGCAGGGCATGCCACTGCTCACGGGCAGTTCCTCTGGCGACCTGCGCGGCCGCGACGACGAATCGTTGCGGCGTGGAAGGCAGGTGGGCCAGCGTGAACCGGTAGATCTGCTCGAGCCGGGCGGCGCCGGTCTCGAGTCCGAACCTGGCACGGACCTCCGAGAGACCGAACTCGCCGAGCGTGAGCCGCCGTTCGGCGCCGCTGAGCGACTGGACCAGCGCCGCCAGATGACGGACCGGGTCGTCCGGCCGCTGCACACCGTAGAAGCCGGCGTCGTAGAAGTAGTCCGCGCTGGCCGGCTCGAAGACGCGGGCGAAACCATGCTGTCCGAGCACGACAAGCGGCTTGCCGTGGGCCAGAGCTCGGAGCGCCGAGCCTCCCATGCCCAAGGCGATGTCCGCCGCGTCGTACGCCGGTCGTGGGTCGCTCATCGAACCGGTCAGCACCACCGCGGTCCTACCGAGGCGATGGTTGACGTCTTCGGCCGACGTCCGGATCTGCTGGAAGGCATCGCCGTCCCCGACGATGACCAGCCGCAGCCGAGGGTCGCTCGTCTCCATGGCGCGGATGGCGTAGCCGAGCCCCTCCGCCTTGAGGTGCTCGTCGACTCGGCCGACCACCACGACAGCCAGCTCGTCATCGCCGATGCCCCAGGTGTGGCGAAACTCCCTTCCCCGACTGGCATCGGGAGCGTCGGCCACGAGGTCAATCGGCGGCTCCATGAGCCAAACGCGGCCCGCGTGACGCGGCTCCAACTCGTCACGCAGACGCTGGGTGCCGACGATGACCGGCGTGTGCCGGGGGGTGTAGAACACGTTCTCCATCATCCAGTTCGTGACAATCGCTACCCCTGGCCGCCTGGACACCATGGCTGCGGTCGCGGCCGGTCCGAGCCACGGCCCGAACACGTGAGTGACGTCCGCCCCGACCACACCGGCCAGCTCGTGGATCTGGCGCGCTCGGTCGACGATTCGTGCCTGAGCGGGGAGCAACGTCGGACTGAAGCCGCGACTCGCGGCATACGGCAGCAGGGATACCTTGACGTCCTCCTCGATGGCGAACACCGACACCCGGTGGCCCCGCTGCCGCAAGGTCCATCCCAGGTCCAACGCATTGATGGGGCATCCGCCCAGCGCCAGACCCTCCAGTCCGATCAGCACACTCAGCGGCGGTTCGGATGCGGGGATCGCTGCCAGGGGCGCCAGATCCGACGCTGCGGTCGACGTCCGCAGATCCGTCACGACGCCTCACCTGCTGCTTGGGCAGCCCGCCAGCGGGCGGGCACCCACCCCGGGACGAACCGGGCCGGCAGCTGCTGGGCGATCAGTCCGCCGGCCAGGGCCAGGTATACGGCCCCACCGGCCACTCCCCCGACGAGCAGGCGCAGCATCTCCGGCCCGACCAAGAAGGATGCGAGCCAGGCGGCCCCACCCGCCAGCACCGCAGCCGAGATCGGGCGAAGCACCAAGGGGATCATGTCTTGCAGTCCCGACCCGGTCGAGCGGCGGATCGCGAACAGGTAGCCCGGCAGCGCCACCAGACTGATGGTCACCACGTGTGCCCAGGCCACGCCCTCCAGGCCCCAGTGCAACAGGCCGAACACCATGGTCGGAACGAGGACGACGACCCAGCCGAGTTGGATGAGCAGCAGCCGCGTCGTCTGACCGGTGGCAACGAGCACGTTGACGAACAGCAACGTGAACGCGTAGATGGCGCCGTACACCGCGAGCACGGACAGGACGGGGATCGCCTCGATCCACTTGCTGCCGAAGATCGTCCGGATGATCGGCTCGGAGAGCCCCACGCAGAGCGCCGCGATCGGCAACGAGACGAGGGCGACCAGGCGGCAGGCGCGGGCGATGGCCCGACGCAGCTGGGTCGGGTCGTCGCTCACCCTGCCCAGGGCCGGCACGACGACACTGTTGAGGACCGAGCCGAGCAGGGCCGTCGACCAGCCCGCAGCGTTGAAGGCGATCATGTAGACGCCCACCTGGGTCGCATCGAGGAGGCGGCTCAGGATCAGGTAGTCGGCATTAAGTAGGGACCAGTTCACCAGGTTTGCCAGCGACAGGGGCAGGCCGAACATCAATAGCCACTTGACCTGGTCCGACCGCCAGCCGGGTAGATAGCGACGCGACGTGCTGAACCAGAAGACGACTCCTCCGGCGATCTGGCCGATGACTCGTGACCACGCGAAGGCTTCGGCGCCGCCGCCGTGCAGAGCAAGGACGATCAGGATCGGGTTCGCGACCAGGAAGCTGACAATGGTGGCCAGGAAGATCCGCCCCTGACGGAACTCACGCACCAGTTGCGCCGCGGGCACCGTGAAGAAGCCGGTCAGCGCGACGCAGATCGACAGGATCCGGATCGGTCCGGCGGCATCGGGATGCCCGAGCAGGTTGGCCAGGGCAGGGGCGAACGCGGCCATCAACAGGCCTACACCGGTCCCAACGAGGATGGAGATCGAGGCCACCGTCGGGGCGATGTCCTCGGGCTCCCTCGCGGCCCGGGCCACGGCCGAGCCCATGCCGAGCTCGGCCAAACTGGCGACGACGAGGTACACGGCCAGTGCGATGGCGAAGATGCCGAAGTCCGCCGGCGAGAGCAGGCGCGCCAGCAGCGCCGTGACGGCGATGTTGGCGAACCGCATGACGATGTTTGCCGCGACGGCCCACATCGCACCGTGGCCCACCTGGGCAGCCAGCGAGCGGCCGGACGATTCGTTCGACGCCGTCTCGACCGAGACGGCCGAGCTCCTGGTCGGGTCCGCAGCCAAGGGGCTCACCTCAGAGCAGTCGACAGCACGTCGACGACCCGCTCCTGCTGGGCCGGCGTGAGGTGCGGGTGCAGCGGGAGCGAAAGGATCTCGTCCGCCGCAGCCTCGGCGACGGGATGGGTGCCCGGCCCGACCCCGAAGCCGGCGAAGGCTCCGGTCAGGTGGACCGGCACGGGGTAGTGGATCCCGGCGCCGACACCGGCCGCGTGCAGCGCCTCGAGCACCCGGTCGCGGTCGGGCACCCGCACGACGTACAGGTGCCACACGTGCGCGTTGCCATCGGCGGTGACCGGGGTGCGCACCTCGGGGATGCCGGTCAGCAGCTCGTCGTACCGGGCGGCAGCCTCCCCCCGCCGCGCGTTCCAGTCCTTGAGCCGACTGAGCTTCGCGCTGAGCACGACCGCCTGCAGCGTGTCCAGCCGCGAGTTGAAGCCGAAGGTCTCGTGGTCGTACTTGCGCTCGCTGCCGTGCGCCCCCATGAGCCGGACTGCCCGTGCGATGTCGTCGTCGTCGGTCGTCACGGCACCGGCGTCGCCCGCCGCCCCGAGGTTCTTGCCGGGGTAGAAGCTGGTCGCCGCGACCCGGCCGAAGGCGCCGGAGCGCCGGCCCAGACGTTCGGCGCCCTGGGACTGTGCGGCATCCTCGACGACAGCGATCGGCCGGGCTCCGATGACCTCTTCGATCCGCTCGATCTCGGCGACCTGGCCGAACAGGGAGACCGGCGCGACCGCCCGGGTCCGCGGCGTCAGGGCATCCTCGAGCCGTTCGGGGTCGAGCAGCAGCGTGTCCTGCCGGACGTCGACGAACACCGGGGTCCCACCGGCCCGCACCACGGCCTCGGCCGTCGCGATGAACGTGTTCGCGGGGACGACGACCTCGGTCCCGGGGCCGACTCCGACCGCCCGGAAGGCCATCTCGAGCGCGTCCGTCCCGTTCCCGACACCGACGCAGTGCCGGACCCCCACGAAGGCGGCGTACTCGCTCTCGAACCTGGCGACCTGCGGCCCACCGATGAAGGCGGTCGCGGACAGGACGTCGGCCATTCCCGTGCGCACCTCCTCGGCGATCTCGTCGAACTGGGCGCGCAGGTCCACCAAAGGAATCGATGTGGTCACGGGCGGTTCTCCTCGGTCGATGCACCGGATCGCACGGCGTCGATGACACGATCCTGGTCGACATGGGTCAGCGTGTGGAAGAGCGGCAGGATCAGGGTGTTGTCGGTGAGCCGGTCGGTGACCGGCAGCGAGACCGCCTCGGCCGCGTCATAGGCGGGCTGGCGATGGGCCGCCATGATGCCCCGTCGGGCGGAGATGTCACGCTCCGCGAGATGGGCCAGCAGCCCGTCGCGGGTCATCGGATAGGGCGGGGCGACCTCGACCCAGAAGGACTGGAAGTTCGAGGTCCCATGGTCGGGGTCACCGACGCACCGCAGGCCCGGTATGCCGCTCAGCTCGGTACGGTACCGGGCCGCCAGCTCGCGGCGGCGGGCCACGATCTGCTCGAGCCGGCCGAGCTGGACCAATCCCATGGCGGCCTGCAGGTCGGTCATCCGGTAGTTGAAACCGACCTCGGTGTAGTCCTCGGCGGGCGGCAGCACGCTGCGGTGCCGGTCGGCGGCGCTGACGCTCATCGCGTGCTC